>JAJRZD010000127.1 GCA_024275415.1 archaeon | reverse complement strand
TGGGAAAGTTCAGCAAGCTCAAGCTTTTCGAGGCCGGAACAACCTTCATAGCCTCTGGCAATGTGCTGGAGGTCGAGGACTTCAGTGCAAATCTGGATCGGGAAGACTACCAGATGGCATGTGAGAGCATGACCGAGGGTATCATCAAGGCAGTGGCAATGTTGCAAACAACCTTCGAGAAACAGCCAAGAGAGATAATCCTGACAGGCAGACTCTCCCGTGTAGAGAAACTTCGTACGGATCTTGTAAAGCGGTTAGCTGAAAAGTTTGATGTCACAGCACGGCGACCCAAACATGTGTTCGTAACAGAGGCGAAGGATGTGGCACAAGGCACAGCCCTAATCGCCAATGGTATCGAAGGCGGAAAGTATCGTGACCTTGTAGAAACCATGAAGATCAGGGAAGCAAAAGGGACAGTCCTCGACTACACATACTTCCCTGATTTTGACAAGAACGCCATTATTGAAAGCCTAAGAAGTGAATGACACGCTCTGGGCATTTGTCCTGTTTTCGATGAGTGAACCATCACTATGATACATTTGAGAACATCGGTATGTATCGGCAGGCTATTCTTCCGCAATCCGTTTGATCATGGCACCACTATTGTTTGCCATTGCGATGAATACCTGCCCACCGAGGCTGTCATCGAGCAAGGTTTGAGTGTTTGATTGGAGTTCCTTCGCTTGTATTTCACTATCTACTAGTCCGTAAAAAGCAGGTCCCCACGAGCTTTGTCCCACACCATAGGCTCCATAACTTGTCATGTGATCTGCAAGCGCTTCTGCAATCGTGCTGGAGTATCTTCCTCCCTGGACTCCAGCAAAGAACTCCCCGACGATAATCTGGATTTGCGTAAGTGCATCGCCAAAACTCTCAATATCATGCTCTATCAACGAGGGAAGGAGCTTCATCACTACGAGGCGACAGATCTTGCCGACATCTTGAGATGCCATCGGTGGTAATCCTTCAAATGCTGGCACTTCTTCTTCATCTGTCAAGCCCTGCCTGACATTTGGGATTGCTACGACTAATCGCCAGTCCTCTGGGAACTGATGACGAAAGACGACAGGCGGGAAGCCCTCTGGCTCCGATAGGTGAGGCTTTCCATCTTTGGTCTTCAATCCAGCCTCCACCACGAAGCCGCCATGTTCGAAGACTGATGTGCCAACACCTGATATGTGTCCTTTTCCCATGATGAACGCAAGTTCCTGAAGGGTTGCTTTGACATTGAACAGCTCTGCGATAGCTGAAGATACTGCCAGTGCCAACTGTGTTTCAGATCCCAATCCCACATGCTCAGGGATGACCTGCTGGACAGTGACCTCTACTTTTGCATCTAAGCGATAAGCCTCAAGAACACGCCTGACCATAGGTTTCACCAGATCGGTTCTCTCACCTGCCACAGTCAGATTTTCAGAAAGTCGAGCTTCAAGAACCACGTTTGGATGATCAATTGCAACTCCTAACCCTCCAAAGATGCGTCCTAGATCCCCTCCAAGGTCTAATAGCCCCATGTGAAGTCTTGCTGGCGATTCGACGTAAACTTTCATCGTCAATAGCTCATCGGACGGGCATTAACTTATACATTACTGTATTCCATAAACCAGTCCGTGATGATGATTGCTTTAGGCTCGTCCATTTCCATCACCACACATATTTTGTGATGCGCTTTACAAGGGAACGAGTGGTTTTGAGTCGCCGTACAAGCATCCCGAAAAAGAAAGGTTATGAGGGCTCGTATGAGCAAGATTAATTATACTGGATGGACTATTAGAAGTAGATTCCGCGTTTTGGGAGTTACAGCGCCGATTTTATGAAATTAGGGTACGAGGAATATGACTGAAGACACAATCCCTGTAAAAGCATCTCGTTATTTTGACGAGATTGTTACTGCCGTGCATAAGGGAACTCTAATCCTGATGAAGGGGTACTTCAACGGGGACGAAAGAATCCTACTATGCATAGAGCAAGATGACCCTGATGACCCTGAATGTGTGATGATTTTTCCGAGGGCATTAGTCCTTGATGAAGATATTGACTCGTTACACGATTACAAGAGAAGACCGCTTGGAGAAGGTACGAATGACTAAATTGCAGTAGCTCCCGCGTTTTAGTATGAGTCAAGCTCCCAGAGAGATGGAACCCTCGGGCTGGAGTCATTTCTCTCTATGGAAGAACCTGAAGGAAACATTGATTCTTGTATCTGATCGTTTCAAGGCTAGGATTTCAATACTCCACTGGATTGGTTCTTCGATTCAGGCCAGCCATGATTTCTGAAAGATGTGAATTCGGAGCAACACGGTTCACGATGGCGGTGTAGTGGCTAATAAGGTCTATTAACCTCTGTGCTTTTTCTTGTTCACCGATATCCAAGAAGACCCCTACCCGAGTTGCATGGATAATGGCCTCGATGGTTGCAAAGGTTGCGCGACAATAACCTCTGGGCGAATGGTCTAGCACCTTGATAAGCTTGACATCACAAAGCACATCAGCCCTGTCGGCATCCGAATCCCTGACATCAAGGACTGATATCTCAATGAACGCATCTGCTCTATTGAGCTTGGGAGCATTTACCCGCTCAGCATCTCCAAACCACTCCCAAGGCACCTTGCCTTCCGGATTTGTTTCTTTGAAAGCTGTATGATAGAATAGTTCAGGGTCAGAAGTCAGATTAACTACGGCGCACTGTTTCAGTCCCAGATTCTTATAAGTCTGAGTTGAGGTATAAGGTCTGATTATGATGTGTTGTGCATCCTTTGCTTTCACACCCATGGGTGCTGCTGTGGGCCGGCCGTTTTTGTCATAGGTAGATACTATTGTTTCCACAATGATTCCCTCAGAAAGCCCTATATCGATAAGGTTAGCCATCGAATTGTCCTCGCTCACAATGAGATACTGGACACCAACACGTTGTATGCAAAAAGGGTTATTGTACTAGCCTGCCGGGAGCCAGATGCTTGCAATTATTGCCGACAGTTTTAAAACTGGAATGTTTCAGTCTAGACATACTAGAGCCGGTTTGGCGGAGAAGCTTACGCGACAGACTGCAGATCTGTTTTACCTGGGTGCAAATCCCAGAGCCGGCTCCACTTCTTCTATCCGAGATTAGCAAGTACTTGTTTATGGAAATGTTTGATGATGGTTATTCATCGTAGACTTCTAGCTATGTGTCCAGTTGGGCTCACTGTCTGTAAATTTCTGCGCCTGCTGAGTCTTTCTTCCGTTGTCAGCATTTGCTAATGTCCGTACAGTCGTGTTATCTTTTTTTGCTGCTCCATCAGTTCATTGTACCTCTGAAGTGCAGCTTTTGCCTCGGGGTGTCTGCCCATCTTCTGCAACCCTTCTCCGAGCATCTTCCATCCCATGATGAGAGTCGGATCCTTTTCTAATGCTTGTTGGTAGAGATTCAGTCCCTCATCGTGTTTGCCAGAGTCGAATGCTATCTGTCCGAGGTAGACTAGAACAGTGTGGTCATCAGGGTTCTTTTCAAGCATTCGCCGATACGTCGTCACCAGCTCCTCTTTCCGACCTAGTTTCAGTTGCGTTCTGGCAAGTGCTTTCAACACATCGTAGTTATCAGGTTCTATTCTCAGAGACCTCTCCAAGTATCTAACCGCAGTTTTCCAGTTTTCCATCCTGTAGTGAACCAGTCCAAGTGAGATGATGGCATCATGGAAATCAGGCTCGATCGAGATGCACTTCTCGAATGCCTTGATTGCATCCTTGAACTTGTTACGCTGAAGGAACGCCACCCCTAATGCAGACCAATATTCGTGATTCTCCGGAGATATTGTGAGGCTTCTCCTGAGATACTTGATTGCGTCTTTGGGTTTCCTTCTCAGAATGAAGATGCCCCCGAGGTCTCCCAATGCCAATGGATGATCCGCATCTAACCTCAAGCACTGCCTGAACGCATTCTCAGCTTCATCAATGCGTCCTACGTTGAGGAGTGCCACTCCAAAAGCATGCCATTTCTGAATGTCCTGTGGTTTCTCCTTGAGGTCTTCGATGATATCTTCGATTTTTTTGTCCGCGTCTGTCATATCCGGATTCTCGGGCATATGGGTTGTAGGTCGTTGGTCTACCTATTTAACCTTCCATGTGAGGAAAAATACTCCAATGTGCGTTGTTGATTAATTTTATTTGATTTCTCTTCGTATGTTATGACGAGCGGGGGGCATACGTTGCCTGATCTGAACGCACGCACTGAACGACTAAGCCGCCTAGAATTAGATATTGCACGGGCCTTTGGATGGACGGTCATCCTCTATGAGGAGAGCCTTTACGAGAGGTTCCTCCAAATATCCGGAGAAACGTCACTAGTAAGCCGTGAAGAGTTTCGAAAAACTCTCAGAGAGATGGAAGCAAAGGGCTATCTTTCATCCTTGGACTTGCATGGTCACAGGGCATATCGACGATTGATTTCAGAAACGGATATTGGTGTCCCGTTGACTCCTCGGGCTCCTCTCGAAGAGATCAAACTGGCCCTCGGAAGCCGACGTGCGAGGATGAAACGGATGCACTCCACACCTCGACGCGTCACAGAAGAGGTAGTCAAGGACTCCAAGGAAATCGGGCAGTATGTGCTTGACCTTGTCCGTAACTACCTGCGGTACAAATATGGTGTCAGGAACGTAAAGAAGAGTGTACTGCTTGGCTATATAGAAAAGCTATACCGTGCCCTCTGTCAATCTGAGGACACATTCTATGGGTTCCTGAAGAACAACACTCCAGAAATGCTTTCCAATCTCAAACGGATTATCGATATGAAAGGGACAGATATCGTGTTGCTGGGGCTCCGGCTTGCAGAGTCAGACATGCGGAGATACCGCTAGGGGCCAATGCGCATCCTAGTGATAACTGACCATGTTATGTGAGAATCCTTTTTGTTCAGGCATGGTCATACAACCGACAATGCTCAGTGAATTCAACACATCTTCAGGCATCGCAGTCCACTTCATCAAGCAATCGCATGAAACAATCCGGAAAATCTTGGATCCCTCCCCAGAGGCATTAGAGGCAACCCGTTTGCTTGCATTGAATGCGGTCATCACGTCGTGGCAGAGACCTACGACCTCGACTGACTGTCTTGCCATCCGTGAGATGTCTTCTCTGTCCAAAGGCCAATCCGTTGACAAAGATCTCGTGTTGAAGGTCATTAGGGAGATACTGCAGGACGAGTTCGAACCGGAATCTAATACCACCGCCAGTCTTGATGCAGTTATGTTATCTGAAGTGTTAGGACTAATCCACTCAGGTACAACCTATAGCTCTGGGAGCACGGGGTTTCTGGAGAAACGATTACGGGGCATCTTCTACACCCCTGCTCTTATTGCCCGGTTTATTGCTCGTCAGACCGTCGGTTCATACTTGAGCCGGATAGGTCACAATCAAGCTCACTCCCTGTCAGGATTTGATGACCTGTCGGTTCTAGATCCCTGCTGTGGCTCAGGTATCTTCCTAGTTGCTGCATTCGAGGCAATCAGGGATTCGCTCTCGTCACTTCTCTCTCCTCAAGCAACCTCAGAAGCATTGACCCGAATATCCGAGAACATCTGTGGTGTTGATATTGACCCGGCCGCATTGGAAATTGCCAAGACCTCCCTTTCTCTGGCATCCCACCGTGCTATCCGGGATGAACAGTTCAGAGTAGGCAATTCACTGATCAATCTCAGAGGCTGGAGAGTCACAGGGTCTCATGAGAGGTTCTTTGCAGAGCCGCGTTCAAGAACTCCGTTCGAATGGAAGGATGAGTTTAGCGAGCAACTCGAAAGGGGTGGGTTCGATATCCTGTTGTTCAATCCACCATACTCCAGATTGAAACCCAATAGAGCTGAGTTTATGCGAACCAAGCTACGGGCTGGTTCAAGAATCATCAATATGGACGAGTATGAGGATCACAAGCTCCAGATGCAAGAAGACCTGCTCTATTTCAGACGGTCTGGAGAGTATGCTTCAAGCATTTCAGCCTCCATCAACACATATCATCTCTTCATCGAAAGGGCGTTGATGCTCACACGGGAAAACGGTGAGATTGGATTCATCGTGCCATCCACTCTTCTTGCTGACGCATCCGCATCCAAGTTACGAAAGGATCTGCTCGTCAACAACTGTATACTGACTATCACAGAGTTCCCAGAGTCCGCCCGTCTGTTCGAGCAAGTCACGCAATCTGTCTGCATAGGTCATGTCCAGAGAACAGGCACAACAAGGGCATTCAAGGTACAGTTTGGCATGGGCTCGTCAGGTGTGAAACATGGTACAAGATCGTACCGGTTGAAACTGCAAGACATCAAACGTGTCTTTGGTGAATCCTACGCAATCCCCCGGGTCGATTCCCATGACTGGAAACTGCTTCGGAAGATGCACAAGCACGCCCCCCTTTCAAGTTATCATTGGCTCAGGAACCATCGAGGCGAATTGGATTTGACACTTGACAAACAATTCATTCACAAGGGATCCGGTTCTTATCTGTTGCTCCGAGGCTCTGGTATTGGTCGGTACGCTTTGTCAGGAAAGTTCCGTGATAACTCTGAACATGTCGATTACAATGCCTTCTATTCCTCAAAGAGGAACTCGTCCCGAATGAAGCATATCACATCACTGAGGATTGCCTGTCAGCAGGTGTCAAACCAACAGAATCACTGGCGGCTGAAGTTCGCTCCCGTCAAGCCCCGAATAGTGCTGGCAAACTCTTGCAACTATATTGTTCTACAGAATGGCACTCCTGACTGGGTGTTGTATTACCTTATGGGTGTGCTGAACTCGGAGCTGCTTAACTGGAGATTCACCATTGCAAGCTCGAACAACCACGTTTCTAATCGTGAGCTTGCTAGTTTACCAGTTGCTGACCCGTTTGTTGAGAACAATGAGGAACGGGCGACTCACATAGCATCTCTTGTGGGTGCCATTCGAAAACCCTCTAACCACTCACATCCCATGATTGAGGCGTTGGTATTGTCCCTCTATGGTTTCAATAGGAACGAGGCTTCGAAGGTCTTGGCTTATCGTAAGAATGACAAGAACACGGTTAAGGAAATCCAAGAACTAATGTAATCCCGTTCTATTGGCTGTTCGTTCTGAAGTGAACGTTACTACTATCCTTTGATTTCTTTCCTGTAACGTTTGATGCCATAGTCTGGCACACGTACATATCCATTGTCCCAATGCAACAGGCGATAAGTGAACTGATGTCCTAGCAAGCTGCCAATCATGAAGGCAACAGCAGTGGGACATGATAACACCAAGGTAATGCTTTTGCATTTTACCATCCTTCTCAGCTTGTCTATTATGATTGCTACGTCCTCTGCAAGCCCAGTCATTTCTGATATTTCTATCTGACGAGGAGGTCCAATGTCAGCAATTACGCTGTATCCTTCTCTTTCGAGATCTTGAAGCACTGGTCTGGACAGGCTCACACCTATTACAACCTCCGCATTGGTGTCCAACAGAGTTGATGATTCCTTTTCATCGGAAAGTGAGGTAACAAGGGATGAGAGACCCGTTACTTCCAAATGTCCTATCTTTATCTTCTCTTTTTCTTGTTCAAGATCATTTGACATCGGTGTATCTCCGTCAATGCTGAATCAGCTTTCTTCCTTATGGAGATACCGGACACAGATTTTCACTTTCCGCCTTCACATTCCCATGTGAGCTGTTCAGAAAAAGATTAATGAGAAGGAATATCTCACTGTCATGAGGAGTTTAGTGGGATATGCCTGATGCTATTACTATCATTCTTTCTATCATGAATAGCATATATACATTCAAGACTAGATTCAGTGGACTTGCCAAACGGTTGAAAACGGGGGTTTTAGTTCCTTTCAACTATTCAGACTTGGACAGTCGTCCCCCTGCGATCGTGGTCAATTTCAGTCATGACACAAAGCGAGATGTCACTCTTGCAGGATACTGTATCGTGGGCGAGATTGGAGTCCCGAAACAGCTTAAACCGTCAGAAATCACACAATGGTCTGAGGGAGCTGCTGTCCTGATCCATAAGGTAGGGAAGAGCGTTGGAGGTCATTCACTTGCCGTTGTGCTTGCCTGTCCTGTTTCTGCAGCATTCATAATCGGCTCAATGCTCGGGCATAGCACCGAGTATCGTATCTTACATTGGGATGGGAGTGGTTATACCCTTCTTGACATTCCCGACATGAATCGCTTTAGGCGTTCATTGTGACCCCTTATCAAAAGTCGAATCCTCTCTCTAAGTAACATTGAAAGTAATCGAGGAAATCTTTTCATGCAGGAAACTATGTTGTGTGGTATCTGATGATGATGCTCACTAACAAGTCGCAGAAGACAAGAAACGAGTCTACAGTGCTCTACAATCATGTTTCGGCTAATCTTAGTGAGCTTGATGTCCAAATGGTGCGCTCAATTCGTCCCGGAGGGAACTGGCAGGACATCCCCTTGTCTGTTGCACAGAGGTCAGCTCGCGTCATGCGGATTCGTAGTACGGGCGGACGCACGACCTATTATGGACGACTCCGGCCTGATCTTCCGAGCTATACGATTAATACTTACTTCAATCGCCCCGGCAATGGCACGTTCATCCACCCAGCTCAGGACCGTCTAATCTCGTTCAGGGAGGCAGCCAGGTTGCAGTCATTTCCTGACGACTACAGGTTCCTAGGAAGTAACTCGTCCATGTACAAACAGATTGGCAATGCAGTCCCACCATTGCTTGCACGTGCTATAGGTGGACTTGTAAAACCCGGGTTATGTGTCGATGTGTTCTCAGGAGCCGGTGGATTGTCATGCGGGCTTCGAGAGTCAGGGCATGAGGTCATCATTGCTGGAGAGAAAGAGCCTCACATGCGAGCGACCTATACTGCAAACCATGAGGGGACAACGGTTATTGATGTGGACTTCAGCAAAGCCCATGAAATAGAGGAATTCATTGCACAGGTTGAGTCGCATCTTGGAGGACGGACATTGCAACTTCTTGCTGGAGGTCCTCCTTGTCAGGGTTTTTCGATGGCTGGAAAATGGGACAAAGAGGATCCCCGGAACAATCTCATACTCTCTATGTTCAGGATGGTGGAATCTCTGTGTCCTGAGTTTGTGTTGATTGAGAACGTGACAGGTCTCCGAATTCGAAACAAGGGCGCAGCTTTAGATAGGATTCTATCCTCTCTCAGAGAGATTGGATATTTGCCTCAGTGGTTCCAGTTGGGAGCCGAAGAGTACGGTGTTCCTCAGCGTAGAAGACGGATATTCATCATTGCTAGCAGGACTAGTGACTATCTCGAACCGCCCCGACCAATGTTCAGTGCTATCAAAGACCGTCGAAGGAATGATCCGGCTTCGCAAAGGGAAGACGACGACAGGATGGATCCTATCTCGGTCGGTGAGGCAATCTCGGATCTGCCGGAGATAGCGTCGGGTGAAGGATGTCACGAGATGCCATACGACGTACAATGGATTCAGAGCAACTACCAGCGCTTTATGCGAGGCCATATCACTTTTGAAGAATTCCTGCGGAAGCAGGTAAGAGAAAGTTGATTTAGGGTGTTGTCTTCATAGAACCAACGCAGCGCAACGGGGTAGCCAGCTTGATAGAGAGATCGATACTATACGACTTAGTAGGTGCTAAGCCATGGGCATCGGTCTCGTTTGTGGATAATGACACAGAGAGTTTCCCTATACAACCTATTATCGAGTCGTATTTTGGGCTACTTCAGGAGCTGGCATTTGAGAACGGCCATGTCTTCGAACTAGAAGATGGTCGAGGAGTCTGTCTCCACTTGGTCGCTGGTAAGGCTCTCCTTGTTGTCGTATCCAGTACTTCTTTGTTCTCTGAAGAAGAAAAACGTCAGGTGGCGGAGCTGGCTTCGCGCCTCACTCATCTTGCAAAGGAACATGGAATGCGTGAGATCAGAAAGACCTTTTCTAGTACGGCTGGCGACCTATTGAGGAGAGGTCTCTATCTGGTCTTCATCTCGGATAAAGAGCCGTCCTTTGAGAACATCACCGGTGGTGCTCTAAGCAATATTGAGAAGCACATGAAGGTTCACGGTCATATTGCCATCGGACCCTACAATATCAGGGCTGCCAAGTACACATTCTCAGCAGTTGTGTCTGACCCAGATATTGCTGTAGAAGACAATCCCGCAGGAGTTATACTTGTTCTTGGGAGGCCTCTACCTGACAGGTCAGTCATTGAGGGGATTGTGGAAGGTATCAGGTCGAAGATTTCAGTCCCGATCCTTATTGCTCCTGGTTCTGACGACGAACTGGAACACGCAAGGAGGTATGAAACGGATCTCCAAATCGAACTCTGTGATTCAGTTTCCAAGGACGCTTCTTACCTGTTGGTATCAGTCTTGGCGATAATGGGGTTGACTGATATGCATCCTGATCTGGCATTGGAACGATGGCCCATGGACGCCTCAATTGACACACAACCAACAGATGAAAGTGCGATTATCCCAGCAGGACCTACGGGACATCAGGCCTTTTTTGTTGTGAAAAAATCAACGGGTAACCCTGTGTTCACGTATTATTACGTCCCGAAGGCTGAGGCACATCGTAGAGCTCCCAACATAGTTGCAGCAGTGACCTCTTTTAAGATGGGCAGTGCAGAGTTTGACAAGACCTCAGTAGTGCAAGTCGAGGATTTGGTATATGCCCTTATCGAGGTCGATGACCTGATTTTCACGCTGGTCACTGGGGTCGTCGATGATGTAGAGTCACTCCGCCGACAATTCTCGTTCCTTCCGGATCTCTGGAAAGACGAATCTCCTGAGTTCGTCGAGAGTTCAGAGGATCCATATTCTTCACCTCCGTTCACGCTCAAGATCCTTGCAACACTCCCGCCAGAAGAGATTCCTGGCAAGATGTGTCCTGTGCGGATACACGAGCCCGATTGGAATCGCTTTGAATCGAGGGAGGTTCGGGATTTCCTACAGGCTGTCTGGGGGAGTCTTGACGGCTCGATTGAGATCCAACGTCTATCATCTGGCAGTGGTCCCAATATGACATTGGGAGCAATTCACTTTCTCAAGGCAATGGGCTGCATCGGTCTGAAGCTGAACCTAGACCCTTCTGATACGCCGAGGCTGGTGGGCGAGGTCAATGAATCCCTTCGTAAACTCTATTCACATATAGATAAGATTACGGCAATGATGGACGGGAAACACACGGTTATGGAGATTAGTGAGGAAGTTGGAATTCAGCAGAGTGTGCTTATTTCTGTGATTTCAGACCTGTATTCAAAAGGAATTGTGATCCTGGAGTGAAAGGTACATCGACCAAAGCTTCATAGTCTATCTTGTGGATTATTAGGATAGTTTTACTAGAACAGTTGAATATACGTTTTGAGCGCAATCGAATCCAAGAAGATAGGTGAACAATGAATGATCCATAATGTCATACTGATAGAAACTGAAACTGGGGACATTGTGGTGAGGTCAAGGTTCTGGAAGATCGAGTTCGGGCAGGAGGACATCCAAGAATTCCTACGGGGATACCACGACTTACATACCACAGAAGGTCTGTCCCCTGACACACCTGTCTTCGTGAGCGAGGTTCATAAGGTATTTCACGCTCCAGTCAGTGATGACCTGCTTCTTCTATTCGTCACTGATGGACGGGATGAGGATCGTGTGATTCAATACAAGATTCGTGAAGGCTCTGCACGTGTCGCCACCGCGCTGAGAGGCAACTCGATGAGCTATATCAAGGACAACATTGAGGACATCCTTGGTGAGCTCATTTTCACCCGTTTCAAGATTTCCTTCGTTGGAAGTGGTGGTGTCGGGAAGAGTACTCTGCTTCGCCTCCTTTTTGGGAGGGAGCCAGCTCCCGGTGGGTATGTGCCTACAATCAATGTTGCAGTGGACTCGTCTGAAACAATTCAGTTCGGCACTTTTTTGGTTACAATCTGGGACTTTGCAGGACAGGCAGTCTTTCAAGACCTCTGGAGCTTCTATTTCCAGGGAACCGATGTGATATTCCTCATCACTGATAGCTCTTTTCGAAATGTGATGCAGACCAAGACGCTTCTCAGGAATATCAAGAAAGAGGCTCCGGCAGTCCCCTTGTTCATTGTGGCAAATAAGCAGGATCTCCCTGAATCAATGAGAGCTGAGAAGATCAAACGACTTCTAGGAGCTCCTACATTTCCCATGGTCGCAACGAACAAATCCCGACGAGAGGAGTTCATCCGCTTCATGTTGGAAGTGGCTGCAAAGACCGTAGGGGTTCAACTCCCCGATCGACCAATCAGTGAGATGATTACCGTTCGCCGAAAGACCGAGGATGTTGACAAGGCGGGGATGGATTCTGCTAGGACTCCTCATGATCAGAGTGGTTATGAAACAGTTCCCTATCAGGAGGACGGGTCAGACACAGGACGAGAAGCACCCTCTTCACACGAACCCAGTGGCATCCCGCTAGCTTCAGAAGTAGGCGACAGTGATACCGCCATCGAGTCCTCTTCTGATGGCACAGTAGCTTCTGAAGTCGAGCCAATCCAATTGCCAACCAAAGTCATAAGCTTGATACTCCTGATCCAACAAAATGGTATGTTCAATGTTGTCTATCACCTAGACTACTCAGACAACATGATTGATGTGAACTCGGTAGCATCCCTGATTTCTGCTCTTGATTCCTTTGGTGGAATCGACCCATCCGCAGAAGGAACCACAGACGCCACTGATGCCTTGGAAACCATCGAGCATGAAGGGAATCTTGTCATGGTGGAAAAATCAAAGCATTTCGTACTTGCTCTCATCGTGACAAATGACAATGAAGAAGAATTATACCGTCAGAAGATGGCTGGCCTTCTAGTTGAGATTGAAGATATGTTCCATGAAATTTGGGCTGATTGGAATGGGGATATGACCGTCTTTGAAACATCCGTCTTCAACGTACTCGGTGAAATCCCACTGGTTCCTATCAGCTTGGACTATATGGTTCGAGCACGCGAAGCAGGACGGGGACTCCCATTTGCCAATAGGGACGTTGGACGGTCTCTTGTTGAAGTAAAGACTGCTATTGATGGCACACTGACTGTGGGAGGATTGGTGCGTTCTCTTGACCTCCCCCGTGAAAAGGTTCTCGGCTGTCTCCAGATAATGAAGAAGTTTGATTGGATCACTTTCCAAGTCGATTTGGATACTAGTGTCATTCTGAAGAAGATATCAGAGCCAGATCCTGAGAAACATGTGAAACCTTACGGCCCAATCGTCATCAAATTCGTGAATCTTTGTGATGGAAAAACTCCACTGGGGGATATAGTGAAGAAGCTGAAGCTAAGCTTTGCAGCCATGAAATTCGTTGCTACAATGCTCGTCTTGGATGGTGTACTTGAAATAGTAGCCTAGGGCACCTTGAGCCTTATCCGTTCCTCTAATCGTGGGATTGTCAGATTCTTCGGTGTTGTAGCAACTGGAGTATGAACCATGATCCGCTTTCCTTTACAGGATCCTATATAGTCACCAAGCCTCGATGCCGACGAATGAGCGCTTAGTCGGGCATATTCCACATGGCATTGATGTGGTTCATAACCATGAATAAGATTCCATCCTGCAGTTCGTGGAGCAAGGTATCCACAGAGGACGACCGCTGCCTTACTATTGTCACGGTGCTGCTCGAAATGGTGTTTTGCGAAACCTCCGTCCATCATGCCTCCACCAGCCACAAGAACATCCTCCTCTTCCAGATTGACCTTGTTCTTCTTCAGTCCATGCCATTTTCCTTTGAAGCCTGTCATCTTGGTCACTGCCTCTGCCATCCCCGCTACCATCACGTTTCTGGTGTTCGTGATGCCGAGCTTGTCAAGTATCGTCAGGATTTCTTGAGAGCGTCCCACTGCAAAGGTTGGGATGATGACCGGACCATAGTTCTCGATAATATTCATCAGTTGTTGAGAGACCTTAGCCCTATCAAAGTCCTCCCTACTCCAATAGGTGCCATCGAAGATCAACACATCGGGGTCAGTGGGGAATGAAGCACCTGGGAAAAGGACGGACTGGTCGAGGTTGAAGTCGCCGGTGTACAGTATCTTGAGCCCTTCAATGTCTAGGAGATATGCCACACTGCCGGGGATGTGACATGCGTCAACCGGAGTCACGAGTATCCCTGGAGCCAACTCGCTGGATGAGCCGACTTCGAGGGTCACATGGCTTCGAGAAACCACCTCTACATTGTCTTTCGTAAAGCGTGACACCCTATCCAGCGTGTCTGTCTTTCTCGGAGGGAGGGGAGTTCCGATTTTCAGGGCATCTTCAAGAAGTTTCATTGTGACTGCCCCAGTGATGCCTGTGCTACACCACTTGCCTTCAAAGGTGTCATAGATAATTGGCAGACCGCCAACGTGATCCAAGTGGCTGTGAGACACCAAGATCGTATCGATGGTTTCAAGTTCGGGAACCCATTCCGGAATCATTTGATTAGCTACTGACATACCATAGTCAAGGAGAACACCTCCAGTTGAGGTCTTGATTAGG
Organism: archaeon; assembly: GCA_024275415.1. Classification (GTDB taxonomy): domain Archaea; phylum Asgardarchaeota; class Thorarchaeia; order Thorarchaeales; family Thorarchaeaceae; genus MP5-2226. The sequence continues at coordinate 24,442 of JAJRZD010000127.1, read as the reverse complement.
ATACCACTTCGTCCAATTCTAGGCCCGCCGAGAAAGATAATCTCGACTTCCTTTATCGAGGTGGAATATGTGACGGCAGGAAGTAGGTTGACACGTAATTTCTGTGGTATCCGCTCAAAGATTGCAGGATCCATCACATCTGGCGGAGGCGGTCGGGAGAGCCTTTGAAGCTTCACAGGAATCGCGGTAGAGTCATCGACCTGGAACCCTTTCTGTCTGAAGAACTGCTCTGAGACCTCGAGTACTTGTGCGATGCTCATATCATCGTTGATATGGTCTTGTAACTTCTCGTACATCCGCTTCTCAGAAATCTTGTAAGCATCGCGTAGGAGTCCATCAGGCGTCCACGATTTCAGGGATCTGTACACTTCATCGAAGGGACGGTTTAGGATTGCCTCCTCCAGGTATTCAGGACGGGAACGCAGCGACAGCACCGAGCGATATTCGTCATCAGAAAGTATGGGTTCGATGTCAATGCCAAATGTGGCACAGTGGTCTTGGAAATCAGATGGAGGATAGAGTGGTGCCCCTAGGAACCTGATCCACTCCCTGATTTGATGAAGAACCTCCTGTGGATACGAGTGCTGGATTGCCACAACAAAGCAAAGAGCCCTCTTTATCCAATCCTGAAATTTACGAGATCCCCTTTGCAACTTCAGAGTGTAGCGATAGAGATACCTGAAATCCTCATCATTGTAGGAGCCGAGAACGAACCCATAAGTCCCGAGGATCAAGCTTTCTACAATCTTCCCGGCAGAGCCACCATCAAGAGCGTTCCTAAATATGAGGGAAAGCCTCTTGTCCGTTGAGGTCGCTGTCGTGAATTTTTCAAGATCATATGAAGCTTTTTTTGCGAGTGCGTAGGAAAGCAATTCGATTGGCTCGTTAAATGGCCCGGTTTCGTCAGATGACTTCCCTGCTAGTATCAATTCCATTGACCGAAGCACATTTGAGAACAAGTCAAGGATCACTGGGTTCTCAGTTTTTGGTATCAGGTCTTTCACATCATTCATATAACCACATCATCAGTCAGCAATGGGAATTATCCCTCTTTGATTGCATAAAGAGCCTGCCTGCTGTCTCGAAGCGAAATCTGTTTTTTCACAAGATTCTCTGAAACTAGGAGGGACAGAGCATATCTAACAGTCCTTGGGGGTAGATTGGTTTCGTCAATTATCTGCTTCTGGGTCATCGACCCTTGGTATTCAAGGACTTTCAACACAAGTTTCGCGCTTGGTGGAAGGTCTGAAGCTCTTTCATCTCGAACCTCAGTTTTTCTCATCAACTTACCATGAAGCGCTGCTACTCTCTCATCAGTGAACTTGACAAATACTGCATCAGCATGTGATTTTTGGAACACAACATTGCCCTCTTTCACAGGGAGTCTAGTTTGCCCGTCAACAACTGCATCTATTGACACGGAACTCGTAAGGTTGCGGATCTCAACACGGATGTCATCTGGGACTACTAGAGGTTTCCGGGCGGGGTTGCCGCTGTTCACCGATACGATATTGAAGACACATGCCGGGTGCAGAATGATAGGGCCTCCTCCACTCATCGCATATGCCGTGCTACCTGTGGGAGTCGATACGATCACACCATCACTCCCATCTCGCCAGAATTCCTCGTCATCAAGAAAGAGCGAATATCGAAGCAATGTGGCAGTCCTCCGGGGAAAGATAGCTATCTCGTTGAGGAATGGAGGCGTCTTTTTTTTACCGATACTTGCAACGAATCTGGTACGTCGTTCTTCAGTCCATTTGTGTTCGGAGATGTCATCAACAATCTGTTCAAAGTCCGATGATGTGACATCGAACAGGAAACCTGGATGTCCCCTCGAAGCCACCGGCAGAACAGGGACTGATACCTCTCCCAACGAAAGAAGCACATTCAACAGTGTCCTGTCCGAGCCGATCACAATTAAGATGTCAGGTGTATATTTTGTTAGTTCCCGTCCGATACTCTTGGAACTCGCACTGACTGTCCCCCTCTTGACAATCTCGAAGCTCCCGTTGTTGAGAAACTCTGCAATTGTATCTGCGTCTTCTATCATTGATGAAGTGTTACCTGATACAATCGCCACTTTCATATTTTCAAGTCCACCATATCTGAGGTAATGCCATTCTATTTCCTATTCCTCTTAAATCAACCTGAAACATCATACATGCGCCATGAAACACAGGCAAAAGTTGCCGGTTGATAAACACAGAACCATCATTTGCCGATTGGAATTCCATTATAAAGCAAGGCGGATAGCTTTGCAGGGTGCTTACCACCATGGACAAAAAGTACACCGATTTGCAAAAGCGAATCCTCGAACTCAAGGCGGAACGGAACGCGCTGATATTTGCTCACAACTATCAGAGAATAGAGATTCAAGAGATTGCCGATTTCACTGGCGACTCGTTACAGCTTGCCCAGAAATCAGCCGAGATTACCGGATATGACCTGATTGTCTTCTCAGGTGTCCGTTTCATGGCTGAGATGGCAGCAGTCCTCTCAAATGGAGTGCCAGTCTACATTCCTGACCCAGGGGCTCTGTGTCCGCTGGCTGCTTATGCTAATCCTGAGAAGCTGCGAAAGAAAAAGGAAGAGTATCCTGGAGCACCAGTGGTCGTTTACATGAATACCACAACGGAAACGAAGACAGAAACAGACCGCATCTGTACTTCTGGGAGCGCGATAGAAGTGGTCGAGTCTCTAGGTGCGGAAACAGTGCTTTTCGGTCCTGATGCTAATCTGGCAGAATACGTCCGGAGGCATACGGATATCGAGATCATTGACATTGAGCCCCGCGGACATTGTTATGTCCACAACCAGTTTGATATTGCACAGCTTATGCTGCTGAAAGAAGAATACCCCGACGCAATCACGATTGCACATCCAGAGTGCCCTCCAGAGGTGCAAGAAGCAGCAGACATAATCGGGTCTACAGGCATGATGGTACAAGCCATCGAGAACTCACCTAATGACACATTCATCATCGCCACTGAGATGGGCTTGATCCAGCAATTGCAGAAAGCTCATCCTGACAAGAAAATCCTCCCTGTTTGGGAAGGTGCTATTTGCAGGCAGATGAAAAAGCATACACTCGAAAAGATCATACGGGTATTGGAAGAACTACCTGAAGAGAACTTGGTGACAGTTTCTGAAGAGCTGGCCGTTGAAATAATGACAGTGCTTGAGCAGATGAACAAGCTGAAGGGACAGGGCCCGGCAAAGAAGGTCGTAACTGAAACTGCAAAAATCAGCTTATAGCCTCAAGCAGATCAGGTACTTTGCCTAGACTGTCCACCACAAAGCCTTAATGACCAATGCGACGGTAATCATCTGCAGTGAAAATGCCTTCGATACCGATGAACTGGCAATAGTTTCTCGACCTTTCGTAGTCCTTTAGTGAATCTCCTACAAACACGACAGTATCAAGGGCGATTTGGTGCCTCTTCTCGATATGCTCGAAATGATGTCTTCCCTTCTCGAACCCGGGACGATACCCAAGGATCTCGCGGAAATACATTCCAAGGCCCTTGTTATGAAAATACCGTTCGATGGTAGGTTGGAATGTCGAGGACGACACGAAAATGTCCAAACCCATAGTGTGGATCCGTTCCAGAGTGCCCTTTGTATCAGCGAACAGTTCCTGCTCGAAGATCCGTTCTATCTTCAATCGTTCGAACTCTTCAGTCGCATCCTTGTTCCTCTTGTCGTCAGGGAAGTTCATCTCTATCTGGTGTTCATAGGGTAGACCGGTTGTCGTGCGGTATCGTTTTGTCGCATCATCAAAGCTGATGCCATAGTATTTCATCATGACCTGGACGCCTATTGTTTCAAGGAATGGCATACTGTCAGCCAGTGTGCCATCGAAGTCGAAGACCACCGCTTTGCATCGAAGTCTTGTTGTCATGGAATGTGGCTCCCTTTGTACGAATGTTTCTGAGAGGGTTGCTTTTAGATGCTTTTGGTGGACGATTCAAGTTTCTTTTTGGTTTTCTTTATTCTTCAAATAATCCTCATAGTCATTAATGCAACGTTTGATGGTCTTGTATGCTTCACCCAAGTCCTGCATTTTCCGAACCTCGACATGGCCGCCCTCTTGGATCTTGTAAGTTGCATAGAAGTGTTTGAGTTCCTCGATTCGACTTCTTGGAAGATCCACAAGACTTTTCGCGTCTCGATAATAGGGATCCTTCATCGGTACTGCGATGATCTTGTCATCAATCTTTCCTGCATCGTCCATCTCCATAATACCGATGGGTCTTGCATGAACCAAGCAGCCAGTGAATGTAGGTTCTGTAATCATGAGGACAACATCGAGCGGGTCCCCATCCTGATCGAGTGTTCTAGGGATGAAACCATAATCAAAAGGAGCAAATGTATACAGTACGCGGTCAAGACGAAAAATATTGTTCTTCCAGTCGTACTCGTATTTGTTCTTGCTTGCCCTAGTCATCTCTACGACCACGTTTATCTCACTAGGAGGGTCTGCACCTGCTGTGAGGTCTTGCCAGTAGTTTACCATACTCTTTCATGCCTCATTTTTCTCGTTGGTAGTGCCAAGTTAAATGATTGCGTATGGAAAAGTTCTTCGACAAGGCTTTATTAGATGGTTTCAGTAGCCTAGTTAGAATCGAGGGAGAATAATGGCTGAACCACACGAAGAGATAGATACCCTTGACATAGGCGGTCTGTTCAGAGGTACCGCCACGATAACATTCGTGGCTGAGATTGTGTCTGCAATCATGATCCTTGGTTCTGGGGCTGCATACATCCTCAGCAGAGGGACGCTTTCCCAAGACCTTAACACTGACATCGCAGTATTCCTAGTGCTCATTGGTGCGATGATTACACTCTTCATCTTCATAGGTGCCATCGGGTTCTTCGTGCGGTTCAACCGCCGGATTCAGGGAGCTGTTATCGGCCGAGGGATTGGGTCTGTTGACCTTGCAGGCAAGGGCGTCAAAACAGTCCTGACACTCTATGGACTGGCAGTCGGGCTGATACTCATCATGGGGATCTATGGCTATTGGCTCGTCTGGCGATACTATCTCTCGCCTATAGCAGCTTCGTCACTCAGCTTCTTCATGTTGTCCATCTCCCTTGGAATCTTTGTCGTAGCCTTCCTGATCCAGATTGTGATCGTTGCATTAGGAAGGACTGCTACGAAGGTGGTGAAGGCTGTCTTTGTTGACGGCTCATAGGCGAAGAGGAGTCACCTTTAAAATCACTCACTCGCGAGTGCATGACAGGACGTATGTACCATGATTAAGATGGCCAAGTGGCAAATTGTGTATCTTATTGGACTTTTGTTAGTACTTGGAGTAATGTTACTCGAATCAATTGGCATTCACCTCCCTACTGATGCAGCTGCTTTCATTGACCTAGCAGGTGGTGTCATGCTTATCGCAGGTTCAAGTGAGGCCTTCGTCCTCTCAGTCGAGGGCATATCTGCGAACATGAACATGACTGACTACGTGTCAGGAATCTACGCGAGTTTGGCTGCAACAATCCCCGAACTGGCAGTCCTTTCATTCCTGATCTTGGGCGGTGAATACGAGCTTGCTTGGGTATTAGCTCTTGCTACCATATTCGTGAACACAATAGTTTTTGCAACATACAGTCTTTTTCTCCCCAAGGACTCGGAAGGCAATTTCCGTTTACCAGATGCCATCATGTGGGTAGGTTCAGAACTACTCACTGTTGGTGCCATGATCAGCCTCGCTGTCGGATTTTCCATGCTGCTTCTGCATGTCTTCGTTTCCCCCATCCTTCCAGGCGAAACTTTCTATTTCACCTATGACGAACTTCTAGTCTTTGGCGGGTCACTCATAGCAGTATTCATTGCGTATCTCTATACCATCACCAAATACTATGGGAAGCGTGATCCAGAGTCAGACGAGGAGCAAACCGCACATACCCATCACGGGCCTGTAACAAAGAAGGGAGTGGCCATCTTCCTCATCTTTGCAGCTTTAGGTGCATTATTGGGAGGCGAAGCACTTGCTAACTTTGCACACTTTGCACAGAGTAACTGGGGACTGAACTTCATCCAAGCAGCCTTATTGCTCGTCATCTTTGCTGGCATGCCCGAGTATATTATTGTGGCTTCTAGCCACCTCAAAGAAGAGATTGAGATTGCCCTTTCCAATGCTTTTGGTGGCATCGTGCAGGTCTTCTTTGTCATATTCGGTTATACTTTAATCGCATCAGGATTGAATCTGTACTTACAGGGATTAACCGATGTCCATCATGGAATTCCAATCGACCTTTATTCTGTGGTACTAGTGCTGTTCGCATTCCCAACACTCTTCATCCTTAGAACCAAGATTACAGATGATGCAAAGATTAACAACCTAGAAGCAGTCGCTATGATTGCAGTCTTTGTCATGATGCTGTATATCTTGCTCGTGTTCGGAGGGATGACAATCTAGGTCTGCAACAGGATTGTGCTCTGATTTGGGGCCAATCCTCTTCTCTTTTATTGATGCAGTTATTTCCGTAGTAGGACTATTCAGTGCTCAGCCTCACTAAAACGTCGACTTAACCCATACCTGAACAGCTTTCAATATGTCTGCCTTGACTCTCCTAAGATTTGGACTTTGATGATATTATGTATCAAGATGAACTCGTCTACATCTTCTTTCAACTGATGTTTTACTCCCACAATCTCGTCGCTGACAAAGGCAACAAATCCTTCTGCAAGAATGGTATTAGGAGGACCTATGAGCCTGACTCGTATCTCCTTTTGAGCTGCATCCAAGAGCACATCACGCAGTGTTGTATCTTTTTTCATGTCATTCATACAAGTATCTATACAACATCCGGATTAAGACTTGACGATTGAATGAATCAAGATTTGCATTTGATGGTCCGCATCAACAGGAGTCAAAATTATACCCATTACCACTTACCTGCAATTTTACCAATATGAAAATAAAAAGAAGGTGAAAAGGAACCCAAAAAGGATTCCTTCATTAGACTATACTAGATCTTGCCCTTTTTCTTCAGGACAATAACGACAACAACTACTACGATTCCGATGACTGCCACTCCTCCAATTGCAAGAGCTGGATCAACTCCGAGTGGAACTGGACCGGGTGTTGCTCCATAGCTATAGTAGGTAGGCAGTGGAGGCGATTCGAATGTATTAGTTGTCATGGGCTGGATACCGATATCAAGCCTTCCTTCGTCTAGAAGGCTTCTTTGCACATCAATCACGATAAGAATCTCACTGCCGACACTACCAAACTGGAAGGCACCTTCATCTGTTAGAGTTCCTGTAAAGGTGTATCCAATTGATCCCGATGTCAAGTAAATAGGCCGTCCATTGATATCTTGATACATATAGATCGTACCACTGGTCACATCATCCGTATGGAGCGAGATGTTGACCCATATGCCCGGAGTGATTGTCATACGCAAAGCATAGCGTTCGGATGTGTCGCCTGTTGCTGAAAGCGTGAAATTACTCCAGATGAAGTCATTACCAACGGTTACCGTATTTTCAGCAGTGATGATCCTATCGGCGTCTTCATCGAATGTGATTGCGATGTCGACAGAACGCCCAAAGAGTTCGTTTCCGCCACCGCCACCAGTATTGTTGGTGACCCTATACGGGGCCAGTGCGATAATCACATGACCCGTGAGAAATTGGCTGTAGCTTGTATCATCCAGTCCAAGCTCGTAGCTTGTAGTGTTAACACCGAACGCTACCCAACCTGTGCCAGATTGCCTGTTGCCCAATGTAGCAATGGTTGAATATTGGATGTAGCCGTCTTGGTGCATGAAATCAATGTCCATGTCTAAGGTGATGTTATCATGGGTCAAGAGCGTGAAGTTACTGCGATAGAACGTGAGATCCTCTACAGGAACTCTTACACCAAGTATTCTGTCTACATCAATATTCACATTCCCAACACCGTCAATGACAGGTCCGAGGTTGAACTCGTACAATCCGCTTGCGGTTTGGCTTTTGCTTGTTGCTATTATTAGGTAGCGACCTGCTGGAAGATATATCGTGGACGCACTCTCGAAGGTCGAGCCTTCACTGAGGATTAAAGTATCCCATCTCTCATTGTCCTTCATGGTCCACAACTCCCACTCAAAGCCTGAGTTCCATTCAGTCCGATTTATCCGGAGGACAGAATCCTGTCCAAGATTCAATTTGTATGGAACTCTGATAAATGCAGCTTGCCAGTTCTGGATGAAGAATTCGTCATTCAATGGCAAATCAGGAATATCAACGAGTCGGTTGTAAATCTCGAAATCCGTATTACCCATCCCTTGAATTGTAATATAGTATGTTTCATTTATGAAAGACGAATAATAGAAAATGTCACTTGGAGTATTAGGCATATACATCCATGCATAATCCGGATTCGACTCTATGTAGAATGTGCTAGTTATGATGACCTGAGTCTGATAAGTTGCCAAGGGGATATCAGGCTCATTCAGCAGAAAACTCAAACAACCATATTGAGTTGCATTGGCACTGAATTTGTACGTATAAATGACAGGCCGTTTCTCTTCATAGATATACGAGCCATCCTCATCAATAACAAACTCGTTTCCGGGTAGATTTCCTTCTACCATCTCCCCAAAATCAATGGACTCCGGCACGACTGGCTCGATGAGAATATCTAATGGGGCTGGTGCTGGATCCGCTCCGTAGAACCAGACCATTACATAGTAAGTCCCATTACCATACGATGCAAAAGGAACGACTTCAATGTCACCGCCATCGAGGTAGAACTCGGTCACAGCTCGCCATTGGAAGTCAAAAACAAGACCCATTAGTTCGTTCTCGTCTTGATGTCCGGTAAGGGTCATGTGGAAGAACTCTTCTGTCGTTACATTGAAAGTGCCTACATAGTAATAGCCGGATTCCATGAAGAGTGTATTCTCTTCGCCGACTGTAAGTGGGAACACATTATAGAACTGCTTGGCACCGAGTTCAGTATCGTCCTTCTCAGTAGTTAGGTCATAGAATCTGGGCAAGTTAATAGGGTCTGACAACCACCCCCAATTTGCTGAACTTCCCGAAGACCAGAAGTATTCACGTTCCGCAGGACCTGAGTAGGACTGGATTGATTCGGTCCAAGAAGTCCGGCCATATGAATATGATGTAATATCAACGTCTTCCTCTTGGATCATAAAGCTATTTGAGATGGTAGAGGTTGTTGAACCACCTACATATACATAGGTATGATTATTTTCAGCCCTATCGAAGCTCTGCGTTTTAGTGACTTTAGCATAAGGCAAAAACGCCGCATCAGCCACAATGAGTGTAGGTCCGATAAGTAGCACAGTGATTGCGATGATTGTGAGTAGTTGTATTTGTCTCCTCCCATTTATCATGGGCACGCGCACCTCTTCTGTCCACTAGTAAACGAACGGATAAAACCTTTGTGTAAGTACATCTATTCACCAAAACTACTAGACTTGTTCGAATTCGTCTCGGCTTAGGGTCAATTTCCTTGGATTTGCCAGCAGGGAGAGCTCATGCCGATGTTGTCTGGGACCTTCTCCGGTCTTTGCCCAGCGTTCGATATTTCGCTTCAATCGTTCCTTCATCTCTCGCCGGTAGCGAATTATGACAGAGAAGCATTGAAGGATCCGGCAAAACCATTCATTACGCGCCAGCACATCGTCCTTGATTTTCACGACAAACTCGCCACCTATATCACCAAACTTGCTGTCAATCTCTGCGACTTCAGTCTTGTGCGAAAGGAGAACCACCTTGAAATCATCGCCTGCTGTTCCACGCTTGCCTTCGATTCTGAACACCTCGAAATTGCCGTCCGGGCCAACGAGAAAGAACCCATAGGTTTCAGTGGCGAATCCACCTCGATACATTTCACGAATATAGGTCACAAGCTCGTTCTCCTTGGTGATAACTGCAAAAGAAAGGATAGGTTCATCCAAAGCAAAACTTAGCGCGACGGAATCAGCAACCATTTCCTCTAAAGACGCTAACCACCCTCCAGAATCAGTGAACAGTTTGATGACGAATCGCTTGTTCATCTCATTTGCTTCATCTTTCCACAGTGACTGTCTGAGAATGATGAACCCTGACTTCTTCAATGCTGGCAGTTTCTCGTCCTTGCTTTTGATACGTGATTCAGAGATTCTACCGATAATGTCCGCATCCTTTGTGAACTGTCTACTTCGAGACCTCCACTGTTCGACTTGACGGATACCAATTTCGTCACCGTGCAGACCTGTCCTGTAAAGATCCTGTGATAGCATCCTGTATACTGTTTTTCCGCCTCGTTTCTTTGCATCACCCATGATTTTAACACCCAAAGACAAAGAGCGAATTCATGCTTGATAAGTTTTGATGAGAGGCACTAACCAGGAGTTTTGAATGTGTATCCTGATGCACAACAAGAGTGTAATGCACCTTTGGCATTGTAGGAGCACTGGAAGAACTAGAGAGAGAACGGGGTGAATGAATGATTCGTGAACGCCTGAAGTTGTTGGTTGTTTCCGATGGTGTTCACGAGTTGGGCGCTCTGAACAACATCTGAGAGGGATCAGACCAAGTCTGAAAACAGAAAGGAGTGCCCCACCCCAACTAGTTTTTGAGAGATTTGGTCATTTAGATTTTCTGTGCTCGTGTCCAACGCTCCCAGCGCGAGTCATTCTATCAGGGGATAGCACTTGGTCAAGAGTTTCAGTATCTAGGATGCCTTCTTCAAGAACCAGCTCCTTTATCGTCTTTCCCGTCGCCAGTGCTTTCTTTGCAATCCTTGTAGAAGCCTTGTAGCCTATGAGTGGGTTCAGTGCCGTCACCAGTCCAACACTTCTATGGACAATATCAAGTCCCACGGGATTCGCTTTTATCCCGACGATACATTTCTCAGCAAAGATTGGAATCGAGTTCTTCAGCACCTTCAATGCTTGGAAGAAGTTATAGGCCAGGACTGGTTCAAATGCGTTTAATTCTAGCTGTCCTGCCTGAGCGGCCAATGAGATTGTCAGGTCGTGACCTATGACCTGATATGCCACTTGAGTGATCATCTCTGGGATGACGGGGTTTACTTTCCCTGGCATGATTGATGACCCTGGTTGAACCGGGGGGAGGATAATTTCGTGAAAGCCCCCAATTGGACCTGATGAAAGGATGATGAGGTCTCCTGCGATTTTTGCCAAGTTCGTGGCCAATACTTTTAGCAGGCTTGAGGCATGGACAAACTCGTCAGAGTTCTGTGTTTCATCGACCAAGTTTTCGGCAGTGACCATATCGAGGAACGTGACCTCTTTCAGGTACTCCTCTGCTAGTTTGATGTATTCGGTATCCGCGTTCAATGATGTCCCAATCGCAGTGGCTCCAATATTGTGAGTCCGAAGAACTTTGATTGCCATCACAATCCTGTCCATGTCACGTTTCAATGCAGCAGACCATGCGGAGAACTCTTGTCCTAGGGTTATAGGAACTGCATCCTGCATCTCTGTACGTCCTAACTTCAACGTGTCCTTGAACTGCTCCGCCTTTTCGTCAAGGGCTACAATGAGAACCTTGAGGTTCATTACGAGGTCTCTCAGTCCGAATATAGCGGCGACCTTTATAGCAGTTGGATAGACATCGTTTGTGGACTGGCTCATGTTGACATGGTCGTTTGCCGAGATTGGGGACATGGAGTTCCTTTCAAACCCGAGAATCTCATTGGCTCTAGAGGCGAGCACCTCGTTCACATTCATATTGGTTGATGTGCCTGCACCACCTTGAAGCATATCTACGACGAATTGATCCTCCATCTTCCCTTCGATAACCTCGTTACATGCCTGAATTATCGCATCTGCGTATTCTGTAGAGAGATGTCCTAGATCCCGATTGGCAAGAGTGCAAGCCTTCTTTACCATGGCCAATGCTTGAACCAATGTTGAGAACTTGAATAGCCGAACCAGTGAAACTCCAAAGTTCTCCTGGGCCCTCAGCGTTTGGACTCCCCAATATGCATCCTTTGGGATTTTTCTCTCTCCAAGAAGGTCGCTTTCGATCCTGAAAGCTTCAGACTGCTCTGGCATACAGATACCTCGCTATGCTTCGCAGAAGAGTCTTATGTGTATTAGGTTTATGCAAAGTGACTAAAACCCGCAAGCTTGTCCATCCTTTCTATAATCTGATCCCGCAATGTAATAATCGCTCCTATGAAAGATGGACTGACCGCCCCCGAAGCCTGACATTGTTTCATGGATCAATCGATGACCTAGACGTTGTAGCATTCCTTGTACATCAGGAGGCACACCGTTCTCAATGCTTACAGTATTCGCGAACTGATCATGGTTGAATCGTGGATGGTCAAGTGCCTGTTGTGGACCCATCTGGAAATCCACAATGTTGCTAACGAACTGGGCGTGTGCTTGGGCTTGATGGGCTCCTACCATGATACCAAAGACCGCAAGGAATTGTCCATCCTGATAGAGAGCCCCAGGGATGATAGTGTGAAACGGGCGTTTCTTGGGCGCATAACAATTTGGATGCTTTGGATTCAGAGAGAACAGGTTCGCCCTGTTCTGGAGTTTGATGCCTGTTCCCTCAGCGACCAGTCCACTCCCAAACCCTCGGTAGAGACTGTTGATGAAAGACACAGCCATCCCGTCCGAATCAGCGGTACACAGGTACACAGTATCAGAAGTATATGATGTGTCAAACTTCGTAGTGTCAAGAACCGAATCGTGCTGGATTAACGCGGATCTTGAGGTGGCATAGTCCTTGGAGAGAAGGGTTTCGAGTGGTATGTCATAGTGTGAGGGATCTGCATTGTGACGGTAGAGGTCATCATATGCAATCTTCTTTGCTTCAATCATAAGATGATAGCGTTCGGGTGACAGCGGCCCATAGTCTGACATTTGGAACTGCTCCATGATGTTCAACATTATGAGTGCAGCGAATCCTTGGCCGTTGGGAATGTGTTCATACACATCCACGCCATGATATCCCGTTGAGATTGCTTCTGTCCGCTCTGTTGAGTGCGAGGCGAGATCGTCGAGGGTAAGGAAACCCCTATCCCTTTGCACCGTATCCACGATCGCTTCAGCGATCCAGCCTTTGTAGAAGATCTCAACACCCTCGGATGCTACTTCCTCGAATACTTGGGCGAGTTCTACATTCCGCATACGACTTCCCATCGCAGGTGCCCGACCATCTATAGTAAAGATTCTGCGTGCATCATTATTCCGTAGGACGGACACAACCGATATCCACTGCTGGGCGATAACAGGGGACACTGGGAATCCCTCTTTCGCGTAGTTGATTGCAGGTTCCAACACCTCCCCGAATTCGAGATTTCCATATTCCTTGCTCAGCGTGTGCCACAGATGCATCGCCCCAGGAACACTTACACTAGGGCCTCCCCTGAGAGGCATCTCTGTCCATCCTTTTGCAAGCAGATCCTCCAATGTTGCAAGAGACCCCGACCGACCAGAGCCGTTGAAGGCAAGCGGTCTGCTCCGACCTGGTATATGCATCAGTACAAAGGCATCTCCACCACACCCAGTGCTGAAGGGCTCGACGACATCCAAGACTGCTGCAACAGCAATGGCCGCGTCTATTGCATTTCCACCTTTACGTAGAGTATCAATCCCTGCCTGTGTCGCAAGGGGTTGTGATGAGGCGACCATCGCATTGTGAGCCAACACATCCGAACGGCCTGTAGGCCTTCTCCAATACATCGCTTACATACCTTCCTACTTGCTGCTCGTGGGAAGCCCTTGCAGCTTCCATTCTTTCAGCCCAATTTCAGAGATACCCGCCTGTTCAAATCCTTCACGTTGCAGGATGCTTGCAGCAGTTGTGCTCCGCACTCCCGCAGGACAAATTGTAGCTATCGGCAGGTCTGGGTCGAGGTCGTCAATTTCCATGAGCATATCTGACAGCGGCAAGTTTGTCGAGTTCTCAATGCGATCTCCAATTGTTTCATGGGGTTGCCTGACATCCACAAGCCTGATACTACCATCATTGAGACCTATCTGAACCGATTGGATATCATAGACTGGGACTGATCCGACAGGTTTCCCAGTGCTTTTCCATGCCTCAAAGCCACCATTAAGATAACCGACAACACAATCAATCCCGACACGATAGAGCATTCCTACAGCCTCGTCCAAATCCATAGGAGAGTCTAGAACAAGAAGATGACTATCATCTGGAGACAAGACCCATCCCACATAGAGACCCATATTATCGATGTCCATGCTTATGGAGTCAGGGATATGCTCGCTCACGAACTTGTGGGCAAGTCTTGTATCAATCACAACAGAATCTTCTGACTCGATTCTCTCCGCAAACGCCTCGGTGTTAAGCATCTGTAAAGGATCGAGGTCGGCAATCAATGGAGGCCCGTCCGTGTTCAGCTTCTCACATCGTTTGAAATAGGACGAGAGTGTCAGTTCTTGACGGGTCTTGTGTTCTACAAAGGACTCTTCATCCATGCGGAGCCAGTAATTGTTTCGTTTCTCATAGCCAATTGTCGAGAACTCACGACTGCCGATGGCCCCTCCACATACCGACCCCGAACCATGGCCCGGATAGATTATCACTCCATCACCAAGTGGCAAGACCTTCTCATGTAAGCTGTGCCACAGCTTGTATGACATCTCTGAGTGTTTCTTGGGATCCACAAGGTCGGTTCGCCCGACCTCATTGACAAAGAGCGTGTCCCCCGTGAAAACAAGCAAGGGATCACTTCCAACCTCTGAGTCCGAAACAACAAAGCACATGCTGTCATCAGTATGACCTGGAGTGTGGATCGAACGGACGACCAGCTTGCCTACTCTTAAGGTCTCGTCGTCTTGCAATCGGTCGTCCCCATATTTGAAGTTCGTTGCGGCACTATGTCCAATCCGAACCGATGGGATTAGGTTCTGTAACTCGAGCGAGCCGATGACGTAATCTTCGTTCCTGTGGGTTTCAAGGATATATGTGATGTCAACTGACTCGATGGTCGCCAGTTCGATATAGATATCACAGTCACGGCGTGGATCAATGACCATAGCTTCTCCATCAGAGCTGACAAAGTAAGACAGGTGCGCTAGACCTTCAGAACGAACTGTAGTTATCTTCAAGAAGACCACTTCGACACACGAGCTGAATCCTCTGCTTTTAAGATATCAGGTCTGATAGGAACGCGCACCACTGGGATTAGAATACAGCAAAGGTTAATTCGGTGTATGTTGATGCCTGTAGTGAATCGTCATGCCAGGAACCAGTGAAGGAATCATCGTTTATGCAACATTGGATGTTCTACGGAAAGCCATCGAGAAAGTGCTTTTTGATTTTAGCGAATCTTGCGAATCGCTAGTGGGTAACCACTGCGCTGTGATTGAGAGCGTCGAGATAGGTGACACTATAGTCTTCAAAGAGAACATCACTACTATGCCTGCAAAGATAATCGCTGCCAAGATTGGTGATGATCAGTGGTACTTGATGAGTTCAACTGAAGTCCCAGAATCGGGCTTTCCCACAACAAAGGACGCGATGAGAGTCGCTGCTGCAGAAACCAAGAAACTCAAGCTGATCAAGGAATTCCTCTCACGAGAAGCGGGGGGTTATATTGTGAAACAAGTGGAGGACTGGCAACCGGATGCCCTCGAGGATGCTGACAGGATTTTACGGATAATACGAGATGCTTCCAAAAGGTACGGGCACTAAGATTCTGATAGCCAATCAGTGATTGCGTCCAGCCCTCTGACCAAACATTTGGACAACGCAAATGCTCTGAATAGCACATCGTCATCTAAAGACGGAGGTTGTGAGGATTTTCCAGTGCGCACTGCGTCCAACAGTACATTCACTTGCTTCAACTTCTCACCATGCAGTCCTTGGGCGAGTTGATGCACCTTCTCTATAGCATTCGATGTACTTCGAAGTATCCATTCAAATCCCAGAAGCCGTAGTAGCAAGGCCATCTTGGCATTGGAGCCGTTCTCATCAACCAACGATACGATACGGCACATAAGATCGCTTGACACTTCTGGTATTATCAGTTTGTGTATTTCAAGTGGTTTATCAAGCACGTTAAGGAATGCCATTGCGAGAGAGTCAAGTTCATCGAGTAGCTCCATAGAACCAAAGATGTCTTTCACAAGACTTTTTGTGAGCTTTGGCTTGAGTAGGTCACAATCAATCTTCGCCATGGATCCGCAGTCCAGTACGGTGTGTCTATGGTTATGTTCGACCAGCCCCGATGCGATTGAGATAAGGTCATTGCCGCAGCAATTACAGATGGTCGAACCTAGAATTACTCGTTCTATTTTCGCGAATACCTTGAGGACTTGTTCCTTGTTATCAACCCTTCTCATATTGACGCGCCCATCTTGAAGAATGGTTATGCTCATCTCACCCGTATCCGCTCGTCCATACCCTAGATCTTTGCTGCACTTTACCGCTTCGAACTCCTGTTTCAAGCATTCCGAAAGGTCGCACAGGAGGCTTGGGTCAAACACGCCGAACACAACTCGTTCACCAGGTTTCACACCATTGTGAATCCTCAGCTCGGCCATGACCTTCTGATCTGTGTCTTTACAAGGGCGAGTAAGAAGAACCCCACCTTCTGGCAGTTCTGTTGCTGTCTTGAAACGCAATCCAGCTTTTTTTGAAACAAGATCGCATAGCTTCTGACGAACTTCTTGAAATGAGGACAGTTTTAGGACAGGACAAGCATCAATTTCGACCAGACCGACTATAGCCGCCTTTGTGAAATTAGAACACTTTGGGTATCCACACAATCCGCAGTCAAACTGTGGACTTGCTTAAGCAGATTTCGTCCATATGCTACTCACCGAAATAGCCTCTTCAAAATCACTCGAAACTGATATTGTAAACATATCGATTGATACCAATGCACAGGATTGACCGACTGTTGCCGAAAGCGCTCAGCCCGCAACGTCAGTTTTATTAGACTGAGAAAATCACTCGAGTATGAGGCACTAATATGGAGCGGATACGTCAAAAACTCAAGTGGAATGAGCGCTCTGAGTGGGCGAAGACCGCATTCCTCCTTGGGATCGTTGTAGGCGGAACCCTTGCAGGATACGGCCTCTTTATGGTCGCAATGGGTACGACAAGTCCTTTGGTCGTGGTCATCAGCGATTCAATGGAACCCACCCTTTACCGTGGAGACCTCCTAATTCTACAAGCAAGAGCTCCGGAAGACATACATCTTATGGATATCATTGTCTTTCAAGACAATTTGTTTCACAATACAGGCCCGGTTGTTCATCGGGTCGTAGAGATACAGATTGTTGATGGCGAGTATTACTACTATACGAAAGGCGATAACAACGCGATGCGCGACCCTGGCGAAAGGACATATGATGAGATTATTGGCGTCATGGTTAGTAGGATACCAGCTGTCGGGAACATCAGCCTATTCCTTAGGTCTGAAGTGGGAATCGCGGTCATGGCGGTCATTTTCATCGCTATCTTAGTTGTCCCAGAATATGCTTGCAAGGACGACGAGGAGCAAGATGTATCGGACTCTGAGGGAGAAACCGAAAGTCACGGATAAATATATTCGAAAGGATGAAATGTAGTGACTGCTAGCAGAGCTCGTGGCTCCTCGTGTCGTTGAATGGAATCCCACTGGACTTCGATATGGCTGTACAGAGTGAGAACTTGACTGTACCATAGCTGAAATTTTCAACGACTGAGCATGATTAGAATTCAGGTAGGCTAATCGAGATATCATGGTGGATCCATGGGAATCGGATATGTTACCACCGCAGGGAGTTGGCATTGGCATCTGAAACGTCGATATTACTAAGAATTACGCTAGGACTCGGAACTGATCCCACATCTCCCGCGATGCCTCAGAAGAATAACTTATCTAGCAAAATAAAATCTCCTGTCATCCTACTGGGATCGTGACCGAGCAATGAACCTGAATGTGCCATTTGACATCGACCCACAGCACACTGCCAAGATAGCACGCCTTTCGATACTCTCTGCATTAAGCAGACTTACTATGTCACTGACGCAAATTGCATTGCCTCTTTTCGCTCTGGCCATTGGGCGTGATGAGGCATTCTATGGATTCCTCGTTGCTGCGGCAGGATATATGCAAGGCATCTTTCTCTTTCCAGCAGGATGGTTTAGTGACCGCAAGGGGAGAGGCACCGCAATACTGATTGGAGGTTCCTTTGCTGGCATATGTCTGCTCCTTATCCCATTCACTACAGATCCCCTGTTTATCTTGATAATATATGGGCTGAGCGGAGTAGGTACAGGCTTCTCACGTACCTCAATCGACTCTCTCATTGCCGACCATACTCGGAAAGGCGATGAACGAACTCGCTCCTACGGTTACACTACTGCCGTCGCGATTCTAGCTGCGATGTTCGGTTCATTCTTCGCGGGATATTTCTTGGATCCAGTGGCATTCCCGTACATCTCTATTGAGATGCTCAGATACGCGATTCTCTTCTGGATGATGGGTTATTTCAGGATCATGACTGGTGTCTTTGGGCTCTACTCCGAGAAATGGCTCCGGCAGAACGGCAATGATGGTACAGTGATAGAAACAACAGAAGATGTCGAGCCCACATTTCTGGAAGAAGAAACGACCGAGAAACAAGACACTGAAACTGCGCTACTATTTGGCACCACCCAACTGATGATGGGCATCAGTTCTGGGATGACTATACCGTATTTGATTCCCTTCATCTATGCAGCCTTTAGTCCTGACCCGATTGTTCTGGGAAGTGTCCCTGCTATTGCAAACATCACACTAGCGACAGGAACACTCGCAGTGGGGTTATTCAGCGACCGAGTCGGAAAAGTTCGGATGATTGGTAGCCTATACTTCTTGGCTCCGATACTCATGGTGGGAATCGTGTATAGCCCATGGTTCCTGTTGATGCTTGTCTTTTACGTTGCACGAAACGCCATTGCCAATATGAATAGACCAGCCTTCAACTCGCTCTTCATGGACGAGGTCGCAGTTTCACGCAGGGCCAGGGCTTTCTCCATAACTCGAGTCATGTGGCAATTCCCACGACAGACAGGTACTCTTCTTACCGCTTTTCTCCTTGCATATTTCGCTGATATTGTCGAATATGGAAAACTCGTCTTTCCAGTAGCCATGCTAATGTATCCGATCTCTGTCATTCCCCTGTATCTTGCTGTACGGAGGAATGCTAGAATCCGAATAGAGCGAAATCGAGATGTGCTGCCATACCAGCAGGCAGAGTGATATTTGAACAGTATTCCCTCATCCCGTATTGGGAATGCACGCACCATCCTCCTCTCCAGATGACATGTTACCTTCAAACTTACAGTCACTTTATGATTTTTCACAATGTTAACAGGTTCTATGAAGGAATGAATACTCATAAATACTCAAAAAAAAGCGCCCCGAACAGATTCAGCCCCGTTTTCGGGCTCAGAAGGGTGACGAAAATGAAAAGAGATCCTATCGGATGGATGCGTGAAGAGTATCAGAAACTTGTCGATCAGAAGCTCAATTGGGTTATCCGCGAGCTCCAAGGACCAAGTACTCCAAAAGCGAAGATTGATGGTCATGAGGTCATAATGCTTTGTAGCAATAATTACCTCAACCTCTCAAACCATCCCAAACTGAAAGAAGCGGCAATCAAGGCAATTGAAACTCATGGCGCTGGCTCCGGTTCGGTTCGCGCCATTGCGGGTACAATGGATGTACACCTTGAGCTTGAACGAAGACTTGCACAGTTCAAAGGAGCTGAGGCTTCACTCACCTATAGTGCAGGCTTTACAACAAACGAGGGGTTAATCCCTCAATTGGTCGGAAAAGGTGATGCGATCATCTCAGACGAACTAAATCACGGCAGCATTATCGACGGTGTCCGATTGACCAAGGCCACACGGTTCGTCTACAAACACAATGATGTCGCTGACCTTGAGCGTGTCCTCAACGAGGCTGAAAAAGATAAACCCGAGAAGATGCTCATCATAACTGATGGTGTGTTCTCTATGGATGGAGACATAGCACCTTTGGATGAAATCGTCAAGGCTGGAAAAGAACACGGCGCGATGATCTACGTGGATGATGCACACGGTGAAGCCGTGCTTGGGAAAGGTGGACGAGGCATCGTTTCACATTTCAATCTCACACACGAAGATGTCCACTTTGAGATGGGCACATTCAGTAAGGCATTTGGTGTAATGGGAGGTCATGTTTCAGGAAGCAGGGACATGGTGAACTATGCGCTCAACAAGAGCCGATCATGGCTTCTTAGTGCGTCACACCCGCCTGCTACGGCTGCTGCATGTATCGCTGCAATTGATGTGCTTGAAACTGAAGAAGAGCATGTTAGAACCCTTTGGGAGAATAGAGAATACTTTGTGAAAGGACTACAAGACCTCGGATACGACACGGGTTTCAGCCAGACCCCCATCATCCCTGCAATAGTTGGAGAGAGTGCAAAGGCGGTTGCATTGAGCGAAGGACTGTTCAAGGAGGGAATCTTAGCTCTGCCAATCGTGTTCCCAATGGTCGCCCGCGATAAAGCCCGAATTAGGAACATGATGAACAGTGGGCTCACCAAGGAGCAACTGGATATCGCCCTGAGTGCATACGAGAAAGTCGGCAAGCAGCTCAACATACTCTAGTCCGCAAGTAGAGAGACTCTTGACAAGGGTCTCTCAACTCCTTTGTCTTTGTTTTCATTGGTTTACACTATGTATGCAGCAAATGTGCTTCGTCATTTGTCACTTTTGACAGGGTTGTCCGAAAGGTCGAAGTGCTGCTTTGTCCTACGGAGAATCCTCTTGTGACACATCCGATTCGTTGGGCTCAAGTGGCAATTCTACTACCACGGGCTTTTCACTGAATCTCATAGGATTATCAGGATGGTATGTCGGATTTACAGACTGTATAGCTTGCACAACCTCTCGCCCCTCGGAAAAGGCATTTCTCATTCTCCATTCGAGGAAGGGACTATAAAGAATCAGCGGTGTGAAAATGAGAATCATAACAAACCGAAAAGGCCAGAGGTCATACGTAAAGGAAGGCCTGAATACCTGATACAGCTTGAAACCAATCTCGGTAAATCCCCATAGAGAACCGATCAACAAGCTTACTTGACGTACAAGCTTCGCTTGGTTGAAGAGTGCAAACGTCGAATGCATCCAATTGTCATATTCTGGAATGCCAAGGGGGTAGTTCATTACGCCCTCATCACTGACCACACTGGTTGCAAGTCGTCCTAGGAATTCCTTATTTTCATTCTCGATCTCGACTAAAGTACGGAAACGCCGTCTAACAAATCCGCCTAATGTTACAATAGAAAACACAATCATTACAACTGCCCAAACGATAGCGAAGAGTGCCAGTGCCACTACAGAAATCAGAAGACAGAACAACGCATCGTCGCTTGATATACCACTTGTTATTCCCTTGCAGCCAGACACTCCAGCAAGTAGTTCAGGAGCTACATTCACAATACCTGTTTCTTTTGTTTTTACAGGGTTAATCCCCGCTTCAATATCCATAATCTCATTTCTGTGTCTTGCAACACAAGAACCAGAAACTCCATACACCTGTATATGTGTGATTTGTCTTTCACTTGTGTCATTTGTGGCGTGCACGCAACAAGACCTCCAAGCAATAAACCCGCTAAATAGTGGGTTAATTTAAATTTTACATCTAGCATAATCGAACCGTGAGGTACAACTGGATCTCCACTTTCGGATGACCTCAGATTTTGATTCTAGAGGTCAGTATAACCTGTTTGAAAAGAAAAAGATGGCAATCCGGTGATATAACACCGGCTGCCATTTAGAACGCTAAGATGGTTCTATTATGTCACTCTCTTCCGATAGAGGAATACTACTATCACAATTATAGCGACAACCCCGATTCCCGCAGCGACCGGTAACAACCATCCGAGGTCAAGAAGCTCTGGAGGAGTTTCGCCACCTACAGCTTGTAAGACCGTGACAGTAACCGAGTCGCTCGCTGTATTTCCACTTCCATCGCTGACAGTGAGGACAAAGACATGAGAGCCAACAGGCAGTCCATCCACGCTGACCACGATGCGGGCTCCACCCCAAGACCCAGACAGGATCTCTGAGCTATTGTACGACACGGCAAAGCTGTCCGGATACTCTTCTACCGCGTCCCATACGATGATGTTGCCGATTTCCCCTTCGATGTATGTGATATCAGCAGACCCTGTCAATACGGGACTGGTGTCATCCTTGATGACACGGATAATGACCGTATCAGATGCAGTATTACCATCGAGGTCTCTGATGGTTATGATGAGTGTATGCTCTCCTTCGGTAAGACCATCGATATTCACATCGAGCGTTCCTGTCGTCCATGATCCACTATCAAAACTCTCGTCATCCAGCAACACTTCGTAAGTGTCTGGATGAAGGTCTGAAACATCCCAGGTCAAGGTCTGACCAGACCCATCGACAAATGCCCATGCGTTGGGGACGTTGCTGATGGCCGGAGGGGTGTGGTCGTAGACATGTATCATAAGGGTATCAGTCACATTGTTCTGGTCCACATCATAGATGATTATCTTTGCCTCATGTGTCCCGTATGCCAGCCCGTCAACGTTAACAGTCACATCAACAAAGTCCCATGCGTCAGATTCCCATAGTGTCCCATCGATGTATAGCTCCCAATCTCGAAGCGAATCGTCAAAAGGCCGCCATGTGAGCGTATTGCCTCCTGAACCCTCTGCATAGTACAAATCAAGCGGGTGGTCAACGATAGGTGAAGTGGGCAGATACACCATCGGGTAGTAGTCTATTGAACCCGCGCCTCCACTGATATTGTACACACCAGGAGGCGTGTAGTCATCCCACCAGTTTCCTGTGTCAACACTGTCGTTCCATGCTTTATAGTAGGTAGCACTGTTCCTATCCCATGCATTCGCTGTTCCGCTCAATGCGAAGACATTGTAGTAGATCAATGAGCCTGTTGAGTATGAAGCATAGATACCATAGTTGTCATTGTACAACACAGTGTTGTTTTGAATTCTCAAATCATCAGCAAAACTGACATAGATTCCATTATATGAGCTCTCAATATAGTTCTCAGTGATATTGCAGAATCTTGCATTGCTCCAGAGTGCGATACCGTTAATTGACGCATGATATATCTCGTTGTTCCGAATAGTGCTATTGAACCCGTAAGTATAGACCCCATATGTTACATTCCGTATGAGGTTGTTCTCAATCGTAGAATACTGACCTCCTGGCGCCGTATAGATTGCTTCATATTGGATGTTCTCAAAAGTGGATCCTGAAATCGTGAAATTATTTGAGTCATAACTATGTATTCCACGATAGGAGTATGAAAAAGTGCTGTCAATCACATTCACAGGTTCTGAGTAATACACCGATAGAGCTCTACCCCTAGTTAGAGTAGAATTGCGAACCTCTAACTGGTCTATATTGTTGGCAGTTATTCCACCGAACCCATTAAGACCTGATATGAATGAATCAACTACTGACACATTACTACTGGTAGCGAAGACAAGTCCTCTATACGAATTGCTTGACGTAACTCCGTCGATGACGACATTATCAGAATGCAGAGCTTCAACTGGAGTGGTCACCATACCGAACGAACCATCTTGGATCACGACATTCGTCGCATTCAACAGGATAAACTGGGCATAGTCATCAGCATCTAGAACCAGATTCTGAAGATCCCTTGAATAATAGAGGTCTTTGCCGTTGATAGTATTCCCAGAGAACGTATGGTTGAAGAAAACATAGGATAACGGAAGCCCTGGTGGCCAACCCCCAGCTGTCGGTTCGAGATAGAAACCACAATCTGTCAGGCTGTTGTTGATGACTCGTAAGTTTTGACTGACTAAGATTCTAATGCCATCATTAGGTGAATTGCTGATCACATTATCTTCTATCAATGCATTGTCAGCAGTGTCAATACCAATGCCATACTGTCCGTCCACGCCAATGATGTTTCCTAGAATCGTGGCATTCTCTGATGAACTGACATATATTCCTTCGGAGCCTTTCGTGATGACATTATCTTGCACTACGCTCCTGTCACTGCTACCAATACTGATGCTACCTCCACTCGAGCCCGTTACCTGATTGTTGGTGACTATTGCATCAGGTATGGTATCAACATAAATGCCATCAAGGGATTCATCTATCACGTTCCCGGTCAATATTGCGTTTGCACCGTTAGTTATCCCAATTGCATAGTCGTCTGTATCTACCACGACGTTGTTTGCTATAGTCCAATTGGCACCTGTGTCCACGTAAGCTCCTGAATCCTGCGCATGGCTGATTTTTGAATTGGTCAATGAACCGTTATGGCTTGTCCAAGCATAGAACGCTTCTTGACCCGTTTCAGAAATGGAGATGTTCTCGAATACCAGTAGATCAGAAACCTCGATGTAAATCCCATACATACCAAGATTAGTGGCTGTTGTATCCGTAACTGTTACGTTATTTGATTGGTATATATCA
>JAJRZD010000126.1 GCA_024275415.1 archaeon | reverse complement strand
TATGCGAAATCTGGCACACTACTTGGAACAGGCTGATATCTAGGCGAGAGAGTCATTTCGAACTTCCCCTTGACCCGATCACCCTTCGCACCAGCTGATTGACAGCTGGCTCAGGTTCGATACCAGGCCTAAATCTCAGTGCTCCCGTGAGTACATATGTAGCAGCTTCAGAAATAACAGTAGCATCTATCTCCTTGAGGTTCTTCCTCTTTGCCATCTGGGCTGCAAGACGAGCTATGGAGATACCAGCACGTATTGATGCAGGAATCTCAATATCTGTGCTGTTCCTTGTCGCTGATACCAAGCCATAGATCGTTTCCAGAGCCGTGTCGCTAAGATTGTACTCTGGAGCGTTGACCTTGACTATCTCGATTTCGGTTTCTTTTCTGGGGTAGCCCAGTCTAATCCAGACGCGTATCCTATCTCGAAGGGCTTCACTCAATCGATGAGCACCAGCCATCTCTTCGGGGTTCATTGTAATGACAGGGAAAAACCCTTCATGTGCCTTTATCCTTCCTAACCGCTGGACATTGACAGAGAGCTCCTCAAAAGGCTCAAGGAGAGAGTTCTGGACATACTCCGGTAGTCGGTTGCCCTCGTTCAACCCGAATACACCCCCAAAGACCATAGCCTTGAGCAACGGGCCAGGGTCAAACGACTCCAGCGAGAACCCCTTCTTCAGGACAAGTGCCGGATTGAATGAACCTATCAGATGGGACGGGCGAACACCTTCGTCACCTGTGAGCCAGCTGAATAATCGCCCACTCTTCTCGGCATATGCCCGTAGTATCAGGGTCTTGCCAACACCGGGGGGGCCGATTATTCCAGGGATGAGTCCTGCTGCTTCGCAGTCCTCCAAGATGTCAAACGCCTCGCGGTATTGCTCCTTAATGACAATCCTAACCTTCTCTTTGGTTGCTGCAGTCCTGCGCTCTTCAAAAGCAATGGCGAATTGCAGTTCATCACTATCCATTATCCTTTTAGCCCCCACATATCTAATAGTGCTTTCTCTATTTGCGACATGTAAACACCTGTGGAATAGTCGAGGACAGACGGAGCCTATCTTGACATACTTGCCTTTCTGTTTCGTTAGTTATGAGGGTTTGGGAATGCATAAGGACAGTCAGGTGCAGTCCTCTTCGTTGTCAGAGGTAGTTTCTTGCTGTAGAAATGAATGGTAGACCTGAACAGACAAGCAGGAAAGTGTCTTCTCCTCTCGTACCCGATATGAGAGAGAAGTAGATGCGGAGGACATATTTATTTCGTTACGCGCAGGACTCTCACATAGTCATTTAACGCCATATGAGGGAGGACAATGAATACAGGTATAGTACAGCTTCGGACAGCGAAGATTGTTGGGGTCTTCTACGTGATATATATAATAGTACTCACAGTTGCAGCAGTCCTGCTATTTAGTGAAACCCCTCCTTCCAGCATTCCATCTTATACGTCCTTCATCCTGATCTTGTTCATGCCAATGGAGCTGTTTCTGGTTCTATTCTTCTATTGGATGTACAGCAAAAAAGAAACACTTGAGAACATAATGATTCCAGCTTTCTTGATGTACACAACAGGGGCCGTCCCAGTCCTGTATGTGTTCATCATTGCAAGTCTTGATAGCACAATGGTACAACTAGCAGCTCTTCTGGGAATGGGATTCTCCTTGGCAGGAATTGGACTGTCCTGGCTTCTCATCCTACAGCTGTGGGATCAAAAACAACTGCAATCAGAAATGAAATATGATGAATACTTGTGAGTGGGATTGTCCATAGTGAAAATCCCATCACGGTGCCTGTGTTATAGTGACAAAATCTTTTGATGATATATGGATCTTGACCACTGAGAGGAGAATGGATTTGCCATGGGCTTGTGAATCATTACTACCAAAACCCCAGCAATTACCATCGAAATCTGAACAATGATGGACTGCATGGATGCGATAGGACCAAGTCCTAGTGCAGGAGGGAATTGTGCTGTGAGAGTAAGAATGACGCCTGAAAGGATATAGATTACCAAATAGCGCAGATGCTTAGGTACATAGTGTACAGTCGTATGCTCTTCGAAACTCTAACAAACCTAGTGCCGTTGCATGAGAGTGCCTACACCAATGATTCAACTGCGCTGCTACTGTTTTCGTAGAATCACAATATGCTCTTTCACAATGTTCTCTATAGTCTTGGCAGTTTTTCGTTCGAACACATCAGTCCATTTGGGATCCACATATAGCTTCTGTGTGAAAGGATGGCGTTTTGTCGGAATCGTTCTTGGAATCGTGATATGGTGGCTAAAGCCATAGTATTCCCCTATTTCAGTAGTGATGAGATCCATTCGGATCCTGACTTCTCTGACAGTCCTGTTCCCAACAACAAAACAGGCATACTTGCCTTCCTTCAGGGAATCGAATACTCGTTTCACACAGTCCTGATAGTCAGCAAAGAACGAAACAACTTCTCTCCACCTTTTGTTCTTATGTTCTTCGTCGTTTTTCCTTATCATATCTAACTGTTCGTGAAAAGTATCAGAAGGAATTAGTGCATCATCTCGTTTCCGTCCCCCAAGCATTTTTCCACAGGTCGGGATATTCAGAGAATATTGACCACCAAGCCAAATCAGAGGAAACTTTGAGAACTGCCCATACCCGACTGTGGTGTGGCTGTCACCATATGGCGGACTGGTCACCATCAAATCAAACTTCTCGTTCTCAAGATTTGTTGAGAGAAGGTTCTCATTTCGTACATGAGGAACTGGATATTCCAGTCCTTTCACTCGTTCATACAGACGAGTCATGCCATCAATACCCTTTTTTGCGAAACTCTGAAAGGTTCCAAACGTATCTGGCTGATATCCCTCAAGTGCCTCCTTTGAAAGTCGATACAACTTGTACTCGTTGTTGCGTGTGTTGCTTACCTTTCTTACAGTATCAGAGAAAACCACCTTAAAAAAATCCAAAGAATCACTCTGAGCCAGCGATTCCAAGGCGCTCTTGATTATCGATAGGTCTCGTTGCACTTCCTTTTTGAACCAATGGTCAATTTGTTTTTGATTGTCGAACTCGTAGGTCGGAGGCTTCTGCCCATCTCTTACACTTGCTATCCTTGTTTCAATTAGATCAGTGATTAAAGATAGGTCAGACCACAGTTTCTGAGGGTCTATCGGGGTGGTTTTCACTTGAGCAATCAGTGTGGCTAGGGGGTTGATATCAATGCCAACGCTCTTTCTTTGAGCAAGACTTGCCTCAAGAAGCACTGTTCCAGACCCGCAAAATGGGTCAAGAACAAGATCCCCTTTCTCTGAAAAGTGATCTATGAGAATCCGGGCAATCTGTGGGAGCATCCTTGCTGGATATACATGGATTCCATGGGTGTACTCTCGTGTATTAGCATCTTTCATATCCCAATCAATGTCAGTCAGTTGCATCGCTCGGCCATCTTTTTTGAGAAATTTGTCTAGTTTGTATTGAGGCACTTTAATTTATATCTCCCTTCTCATAGTCTATGTGACATCCTCTTATCAAGTCATAGTGAATTGTGATTGGAGTTCTGACTGCTTATACAAATATTGTGAGATGATAACTTCGTCTACATGAAGAATTCTCCAGCGTGAGTAAATATCTCGGGTGACCCGCCAGTATGCCAGAAAAGCACATTGGCCGAGCGTTCGATGTCGCCGGCAAGCGCCATACGCATCAATGCTAGTCCCGCCTTTGCGGTATAGATTGGGTCAAGCAGTACTGCATCCATCTTGGCAAACATCTCGATAGCGCTCTTCACGCCATCAGACACGAACCCATACCCTTTGCCCACAAAGCTATCATCCACGGTGATGGTGGGATCGAACTTCTCGAATAACTGCGGGTATGAATCCACTGTCCGCTGGACGAGGTCTCTAGTTCGTTCAACGAGGGTTTCTGCGGGAGAGAGAACACTGACGCCAATTATCTCAGCATCGACCCCTGCAACATGTGCACCAAGAACCATTCCGGCCAGTGTGCCTCCGGTCCCTGCTGCAACGAAAATCTTGTCAGGCGAGAAACCGGTTTCCTCTATCTGTTGCTTCAGTTCGAACATTGCCTGGGCGTATCCGATAGTGCCTACAGGCAATGCAGCACCAACGGGGATGGCATAGGGGGTCAGACCAAAGTCGCGTAAGGTTTCCATTATCCCCTCAAGATGCAGGTTCATGTCCAAGACATTCGCATCCGGAAAATACTTGATCTCTGCACCATAGAGCTTGTCAAGAAGCAGGTTCCCTGTGGATATCTCGGGCTCCTCCCCTGCAAGAAGAAGGATACATCGCATACCTACAATCGCGGCTGCCGCTGCTGTTTGCCTGCAATGATTGCTTTGTACACCACCTACAGTGACAATCGTGTCTGCTCCTTGAGCCAGTGCATCTCCGATGACGAACTCCAGCTTTCGTGTTTTGTTCCCACCAATAGAACGACCCGTAAGGTCATCACGCTTGATCCATAGTTCATCAATCCCGAGTGTATCGGCAAGATTTGGAAGACGATGGAGTGGTGTAGGGAGATGTGCCAACTTTTTCCTTGGAAGTCCTTCGAACATCGCCTATACCTCAGCACCTGTGAATAATGAGATAAGGAACATGAAAATTGCTGTAATGACCCCTGCCAGAAGTGTCTTTGCGCCATAATTCCACATGCTCTTTCCTGAAACATTCCCTAGAAATAGACCAAGAGCAAATAGCAAGACCATGCACAATCCTATTGCGATGTAATATGCTATATGGATCTCAAGGATGCCGAAAGGTACTAGCGTCAATGGGATAATGATGAACAAGGCTGCTAGCGATGGGGCAAGCCCGTCTACAATGGCGACCACCAAAGAGGTCACCTTTGTCGCTTTGGCATACATTGAGTTGGTTATATCGCTGAGCATCGCCTTTCCAATCTCATCAACTTCTCGCTCTCGCTCTGCGCTCTCGGTCAGATACGACCCGCTGAAACCAGAAATCGCCATAGCAAGACTTGTACCTACAGCTGCAAGTGCAGTAGAACGAAAGATAAGAAGCTGCTCGCCCGGGTTTGCAGTCATGGCAATGAGACCACCAAGGATAAGTCCCAGCATTGTCAATGCCCCATCGAAGGCATTCATTGCTAGATACCTTCTTGCTATCTCAGCACCTTCGGTCAATTCAAGAGCGTGCTTTACTCGAGAGAAAAGCCCTTCCTGTCCATGCACAGGCTCGACCTGTGATTCCTGTTGATTCTCTTCATCGGACTCAGTCACAGAAAATCCGGACTCCCATTGTTGCCTAGATGTCCGTGATTCATGTGCTGTTATAAGTTCATTCATTTAGCAAGCCTTGTAGAAAAAGCCTGCTAGTCCACAAATTGTTTGATGCAAATCGTGAACCATTTTCTTTCGATTTGGCTGAAACGTGACAAGGCTGAATTTGAGCCTTGTTGTCCTATGCAACATTCGAATTATTCTACAGAGCCTATTTAGCAGGTGTTGTACCGAACAGCTGCTGGTCAGCGATAGAAATTCACAAAAAAAAGTGATGAGAACCTCTAGTAGAGGTTCTCTTGAATTAGACTACTATTTCCTTCTTGTCATGACGATGACGACGATGATGACAAGTCCCACGGCTACGATGGCGACAATCAACAGGAAGTTGTCAGGTAGTGGGAGTGTTTCCCCACCAGTCCCAGTACCTGTGTCAGTCTCAGTACTGGTGTCAGTTCCGGTTGTCGGAGCCCCTGTCACGGTGAGGTACACCATGGCTGTAGCTGTGTTGCCTGACGTGTCGTTCACCAGCATGGTGACGTTGT
>JAJRZD010000013.1 GCA_024275415.1 archaeon | reverse complement strand
GGCCCTGTGCCTGTGACATATGCCAAGTCCACTCCTAGCTCCTTTGCCTTCTTCTTTGCACGCGGAGATGCTTTGATACGACCTCCAGCCATGACTGACACAGCTTTCTTTGCAGGAGCATCGGGTTTCGTCGGGGTTGTGGTCTGTGCTGGTACTGTCGTTGTTGCTGTGGTGGATTCGCCCAGTTTGCGTGGCTTAATGTCAGGTATCTTCTCCCCTTTCTCACCAATTATGGCGATAGGCTCACTGATAGGGATCTCATCATTCTCCTCACAGAGTATCTTGAGGAGTACCCCATCAGCAGGAGATTCCAATTCGAACTCGTTCTTCTCGCCAAATATCTCCACAACGGGCTCGCCTTTTTTTATCTGGTCGCCCTCTTTCTTCAACCACTTGAGGATGACTCCATATTCCATGGCAACGCTCATGCGCTGCATGATCATGGTCGTAACCATCTTTCTCATGCTCTCCTATATGATATCGCGGATTGCCTGTGCTATCCGTTTGTGGTCTGGAATGAAGAAGTTCTCCAGTGTGGGAGCAAAGGGCACAGGGGTGTCTGGTGCATTGACACGCTTTATGGGTGCATCAAGCCAGTCGAAGGCTTCCTCTTGCACGATAGCCGCGACCTCGGCAGTGGTTGCGAGTGTCTTGGTTTCTTCGGTCACAAGCACCAGTCTGCCAGTCTTCTTCACTGATTCGATAATTGTCTTCTTGTCAAGTGGCACCAGAGTCCTCGGATCTATGACCTCGACGCTGATTCCTTCTTTTGCAAGTTCCTCAGCAACTTCTAGGGCTTTGTGAAGCATGAAGAAGGTGCCCCACACTGTCACATCAGCCCCTTCTCTTCGAACCTTCGCTTCGCCGAACGGGATGAGGTATTCCTCGTCAGGTACTTCCTCTTTCTTGTCATAGACAAGCTTGTGCTCTGCAAACAGTACTGGGTCTGGGTCGCGGATGGCGGTCTTTATGAGACCCTTGACATCTGACGCAAAAGCGGGAACTGCGACCTTCAATCCTGGTGTGTGCATGAACCAAGCTTCAAGACTTTGAGAATGGTGTGATGCGATATTCTTGCCCCCACCAAAGACCGTCCTGATTACCAGTGGTACGGATGTCTGTCCGCCAAACATATAGCGCATCTTTGCGGCCTGATTGCATACTTGATCCATGGCAAGTGTGATGAGGTCTCCGAACATGATCTCTGCGACAGGACGCATACCTGTAATGGCTGCACCGACTGCTGCACCAGCTATTGTGTTCTCTGAGATCGGGGTGTCCCTGACTCGCTCCTCTCCAAACTCTTCGGCAAGTCCCTTTGTGACCTTGAATGCTCCGCCCCAGTTAAGACCAATATCCTCGCCCATCAAGAAGACGGACTCATCACGTTGCATCTCCTCGCGGAGCCCAGCTTTCAATGCCTCTCTGTATGTCATCTCTGTCATTTAGAACGCCTCCGCATAGACATCTTCCAATGCATCTTCCGGTTTCGGGTATTCGGAGTTTCTGGCAAAATCAGCAGCCTTGTCTATCTGCTTCTGGAGCTTCTCCCTGATTTTGTCAGCCTCTTTCTCAGTCAGAGCACTCCGCTCAATTGCTATTTTTCTGATGACATTCACAGCATCCCTGTTCTCGCTGAGCCACTCTTTCGCCTCGTCTTCTGGACGGTATTTTGCAGGGTCAAAGCGTGAGTGTCCTCTCTGTCTGTAAGTACGGCATTCGATAAGGGTCGGGCCTCCTCCCTGTCGTGCCCTTTTGACGGCCTCTACGGTTGCCTCGTAGACCTCAAGGGCATTGTTTCCATCTACGACTGTGTTTGGGATACAATACCCGTTCGCACGCTCGGCAATTGTTGCCGATGGACAGGTAAGCTTGATGGGTGTTCCCATGGCATAGAGGTTGTTTTCCACAATCCAGATCACGGGGAGTTGCCATATGGCGGACATGTTCAGCGACTCGCCGAATGTCCCGTTATTAGATGCACCGTCCCCAAAGAAGCAGGCAACCACATCTTTGGTGCCTCGCATCTTGCAAGAGAGCGCGGCACCTACAGCAATGGGCAGTCCAGAGGCTACGACACCAGTCGCTCCAAGGACTCCCTTCTTGAACTCGGTGATGTGCATGGAGCCACCCTTTCCCTTGCAGGATCCTGTGGCTTTCCCGAGGAGTTCAGCAAGTGCCTTCTTCTCGTCAGCTCCCTTTGCGATGACATGTCCATGTCCTCTGTGTGTGCTTTGAACCCAGTCAGAGTCCTTGAGGGCTGCTGTCACACCCGCAGCGACGGCTTCTTGTCCTAGATACAGATGGAGGGTTCCCGGAACAATGTTCTCACCGAAGAGCTCCCAGACCTTCTCTTCGAAAAGGCGGACTTTCAACGTCCGCGTGTAAAGGTCAATCAGTTTCTTCTTATCGACAGCCATAATGCTAATCCCGCCTAGTCAAAAATGGGACATTCTGAGCGCCACCAAAATTTCTGTCTGATAAACTCTTCGAAGTAGCATTTTGAATCCAACGGATTCTGATCACAACCAGATGTGTCTTGAGAACCGTAACCCATATCTTGTAGAGTTTCTATCCGAAGTCGGTGCTTATCCATGAGCCGTGTAGGGGTGAAAGTCACTCTAACTTCTGGAAGAACCCTTCTACAAGGTCGAACCCTTGAGGAAGGAAAACTCACTGATGCCTATCGTGATGCTGTTTCATATGTTGAGCTTGACGGAGCGACACTCGATGCATTGGGAATCGAGCCTGGGAGCCTTGTAGAGGTCGAAACCATCTACGGATCCGTGGTTGTGACGGCGAAGAAGAGCCGTGGCGAAGAGCCGGGCATCGCTTTCATGCCGTGTGGGCCTTACGCAAATACTGTCACAAGCGATGATACGCAAGAAACTGGGATGCCTTCGTTCAAGAGCATCGAGGCACAGGTATTCAAAGCAGATGCCTCGACCATTTCTGATATTGAAAAGTTTGTAGGAGGAAATCCCTAGATGACTGAAGCTGAGAAGGTCTTTACCGATGTGCCCTGCACATTCTGCGGATGCCTTTGTGATGACATAGAGGTTGAGGTGAACGACGGCAAGATTGTTGGGATAAAGAATGGGTGTGCCATCTGCAAAAGCAGGTTCCTCAAACATCACGAGAACAGGCTTGAACACCCGTCCATAATGAAGGACGGTGAGCAATCGAGTGTTTCACTTGATGAAGCAGTTTCGAAGGCTGTGGAGATCATCGCATCGGCACGCCGACTGCTGATATACGGTCTGAGTTCCACAGAGAACGATGCACACCGAGAGGCATACAAGATTGCTGAGCTGGCAGGTGGCGTTGTCGATAACACATCCTCGGTCTGTCACGGACCGACCATTCTAGGTGTGCAGGAATCAGGTGAAGCAGCAGGAGCCCTTGCGGAAGTCAGGAACCGTGCAGATTTGGTCATCTATTGGGGCTCGAACCCTCTTGCGGCACATCCCCGACATATCTCTCGATATACTCGTGTAGCTGGTGAGTATATCAAGGATCCCAAGAAGGACAGGAAGATTTGGCTTGTGGACATCCGCAAGTCTGAAACCGCACGGACGGTGGACAAGTTCATCAAGTTGCAGCCCGGGACAGACCTCGAAGTGATATCTTCGCTACGTGCACTTCTGCGCGGGCATCGGTTGGCAGTGGATGAGGTGGGAGGAATCCCCGTATCTGAGCTGCAAGAAGCAGTTGATGCGATGAAGAACGCCAAGTATGGTATCCTCTTCTTTGGGTTGGGCTTGACTCAATCTAAGGGACGGTTTCGGAACATCGATGCGGCTGTCCGCTTGATCCAAGACTTAAACTCGTACACGAAATGGAATATGATGCCCATGCGAGGGCACTACAATGTGAGCGGTGCTAACAAGACAAGCACATGGCAAACTGGCTATCCATACGCAGTGGATTTTGCAAGAGGGTATCCTCGGTATCAACCCGGCGAGTACACAGCAGTCGATTTGCTTGCCAGAGGTGAGGTCGATGCGATGCTGAATATCGCAGCTGATCCTGCTGCACACTTTCCGAAAGCATGTCTGAAGACATTATCGCAGATACCCATTATCAACATCGACCCTAAAGAGAACATGACATCGCGACTTGCGACAGTGAACATCCCTGTTGCTGTTGCAGGAATTGAGTGTGATGGCGCCGCAGTTCGAATGGATGGGCTACCACTGTACCTACACAAGATTATCGACCCGCCCGAAGGTGTACTACCCGACCGCGATGTACTCGGGATGATATACAAGAAATTAGAGAAGGAGGTTAAGAAATGAGCAAGGACATCATATTGAAGAACGGCATAGTTTACGATCCGAAGAATGGCATTGATGGAGAAGTCAAAGACATCTGTATATCCGACGGCAAAATCGTAGAGAAGGTCGGCGAGAAGGCGAAGGTCATCGATGTCAAGGGCAAGACTGTGCTCCCCGGTGGGGTTGATATGCACTCGCACATTGTTGGGTCGAAGCTGAACTTTGGAAGAGCGATGTGTCCCGAGGCGCACCGGCTCGAGAAACCTATGATGCGAACCAAAAAGACCCGTTCTGGCGTTACTGGTATCATGTTCTCCTCTTACACCCTCGGGTACCGCTATTCCTCAATGGGGTACACAACCGTAATTGAGCCTGCCCTCCCACCTATGAAGGCGCTCGGTACATGGGAAGAGCTCGAAGACATCCCGAATTTGAACAAGGCACTCCTCCCGATGTTCGGCAACAACATGGTCACTTATCATTATGTCAAGGAAGGCGACCTTTCCGGACTGGCTGGGTTCATCTCTTGGATACTGAAAGCCACCGGAGGTTGGGGTGTCAAGGTCGTCAATCCGGGTGGCACATACGCTTGGGCATACGGAAAGAACATCCGAGAGCCCGATACCGAGATACCCCAGTGGGGCATTACTCCGAGGGAAGTCATTCGATCCCTTGTCATGGCTACAGAATCCTTGGGTCTCCCACATGTCGTCCACCTTCACCCCAATAATCTTGGACGAGTCGGCAACATACATACTACTATTGAAGAACTCGACGCGGTGAAGGACATCAAGGGTTTCAAAGGTCGTAAACAGACCATTCATCTCACACACATGTCCTTCGAGACCTTGGACATGGTCGAAGAAGGAAAGCCTGAATGGAAAGATGTCAGCTCGGGCGGCCTTGCGTTTGCCAAATACATGAACAAGAACAAGCATTTCACAGCCGACCTCGGACAGATAACCTTCGGTCCCGCCATGACCATGACAGGTGATGGGCCGTTCCAGTTCACGCTGCACCAGATGACCAAGACCAAATGGGGTAACATCCCTGTCGATGTGGAACTCCCTGGTGGTGCAGGGATCGTCCCCTATAACTTCGAGATGAAGTCCCCTGCGAACTCTATCCAGTGGACGATCCCGCTGGAGTTCGCATTGAGCGTTGACGACATATGGCGCGTTGTTATGACTACCGACCATCCCAATGCTGGGCCTTTCACCAAGTACCCTCTTGTCCTCTCGTGGTTGATGAGCAAGAAGCAACGTGCCATCTGGCTCGACAAGATGCACAAGTTCGCACGAGAACGATCCACACTGGAAGGTATTGAGCGTGAGTGGACCATGTATGAGGCGACCATCAGCACGCGAGCGGCACCCGCCAAGATCCTTGGCATCGACTCAAGAAAGGGACATCTGGGCATTGGTGCGGATGCTGACGTTTCTGTGTACAGCTTCAACCCTCTCAAGACAAACCTTGCCGAGAATCCCGACCTGATAGTACAGGGCTTTTCAGAGTCCGCTCTTACGATTCTCAGCGGAGAGGTCGTCGCCAAGAAAGGAGTGGTGCAGAAGACACCTCATGGCAAGGTCATGACACTTGACCCACAACTGAATGATGACCTTGCAGCCCGTGTTGCGTCTGAGGTCGAGGGAATGATTACACGCTGGTATGCGCATTCGTTCAAGAACTATCCTGCACCTGAACGATACAGGGCACACCTTGAAGAACGCATCCCATTAGATGCTAGGAGTGTTACCGCCTGATGGCGGAGGAGCCACTAGATAAATACCGTTACGGCTACGAGAAGGCAGCAAGGTACTACGACCTCTTCACCGATGATAGTGACATCCCGTTCTATTGCTCCTATGCCCGCAGCCAAGGGATTCCAATCCTAGACCTAGCCGCTGGGACGGGCCGTGTTTCTATCGCTCTGGCAAAGGAAGGGTTCGAGGTCGTGGCACTCGAGTCGTCTGAGGAAATGATCAAGGAGTTCCGGCGCAAGATAGAATTTCTTGATGACAAGGTGGCAAACCTGATACGTGTGATTAAGGGAAATATGACAGATTTCTCCCTTGATACTCAATTTCCCCTAGTCATCGTTCCCACTTCATTCGGTCATGCCCTGACGACAGAGGAGCAGCTATCGTTGCTTGCTTGTGTCCGGAATCATCTGACTGATGATGGCATTTTCATCTTCGACCTCTTTCCGGGAGGAATACAGCCAGAACATGCGTCATTCGAGGAGAATCCTGTGGATATCGACGACGAGCACACCGTGATACGCTCAGGACATCTTACCGCTGATCCTGTAAGCCAGATCCTGACATTCGATTTGACCTATACCGTCCTGTCAAAGAAGACTGGAAACGTACTTGAGGTGATTCGGCAGTTCTCGGGTGCTGCTCTTGTGTACTACCGAGAGGCAAATCTTCTACTCAGACTCTCAGGGCTCCGGCTCGTCAAGGAGTTTGGAGATTTCAACAAGACCCCATATTCCCATGAATCTGGACGGCGAATACTTGTTGTGTCGAAAGAGTAGGATTATGGTGTTTCCCAGTGCTTAGAGTACCTCGTCCGGTAGCGGTAACTTGTCTACTTTCTTTACTTCCCCACGGACAGTGACATTCTCTTCCATCTCGAGGTTCTCTGTATAGATGATATTGCCCGATACAACTGAGTCCCTTTCTATGTATATATCGCGTCCGCAGACGTTTTTCACCCGAGACCTCTCTTCTACCCGTATCTCATCGCCGTAAAGAGAATGCGTGCGTGCCCTTTCACGGACAAGGATTTCGTTCGACTCGACTGGTCCTGTGACCTCAGCACGTCGCCCAAGCCTGAACCCATCCGCCTTGATATACTTTGCCTCAATACGCCCACCCACGATAATACGGTACGTGTCAATCCTTCCTTCGACGATCAGAGTGCCTCCGACCTTGATCTTTCTTTTGCATCTCAGGTCACCATCCACAGTCACCTTTCCTCCAACATCAAGGTCATCCTCCATATCGAGGTCACCTTCGACCCGGACTGAGCCTCCAACATCGATCGTGTTCCCTGATGCGTGACCCGCTATCTTGACAGCTCCCCCAACATCGATCTTGCCAAAGCGTACATCTCCGGTGGATTTGAAACTACCTCCTACATCGACAGAATGAACTACTGAACCTGCTCCAACGACTGCTGAGCCCCCTACATCGATGTCGTCAACTTCGACAGCCCCCTGTGCCTTGAAGGATCCCCCGACATTCACCAGACCGATCTTGCCCCAATTGACCTTGACACTGCCTCCCACTTTGATCTCATCGCATTTGACCTCGCCCATCGCCTTGAGTGACCCCCCTGCACGCATCTCACCGACTTCCGCACTCCCACCAATCTTGATAGAACCACCACCGACAAGTCGGTCTGCCTTTACGTTCCCACGAACAACAAGCGATCCGCCTCCCGAACCTGCCGTGCAAACAAGGTCGCCACCAACTTTCAGGCTTTTGTCTGCTCGAAAATCGCGACCCTTTGCAGAACCTGTGATTTCCAATGTTCCTTTCTCAACGCGAGCCCCCCTTTCTAATATCAGGTCGCCAGTGACAAGTATGAGGTCTCTAGTTCGGGCATGGAGGGATCTGGCCCGCAAAGTCCCAACAATCTCAATGCCACCGTTTATCTTTATGTCACCAGTCACAATAATCTCGTCGCCTTCTTCTGGTACCCAACGTCTACAGTTCTTCAGCTCAACATCGCCATATACTATTGGCATAACGACCTCGTCCTCATTTACGAGTTTGACCTTTTCCGAGCCGTTTTGTCCATTATTCTCAGCCATTTTGCAGCCACCTCTGATTC
This sequence comes from archaeon, assembly GCA_024275415.1. Taxonomy (GTDB): domain Archaea; phylum Asgardarchaeota; class Thorarchaeia; order Thorarchaeales; family Thorarchaeaceae; genus MP5-2226. The sequence goes on along the minus strand of JAJRZD010000013.1, from coordinate 21,323 downwards.
TCTTCAAGCTATGACTGTGCTATTCGTCTATATAAAGCGAAAGCACAATTCAGGGTCACAATTTGTTACTATCACGACCATGCTCAATCCCTCCATTCATCACATGCCGATGATGGGCTCTGGAATGGGCATACCGACTAGACCTGCAAGACGCTTGTACAGCTCAAGGTATTGATGCCCTCTCACAGTCACGCTATACACGATACTGCCTTCATCGTCATCTATCTGGAGTAACCCTCTGTCCACCAGTTCGAGGATGCTCTCTTTTGCTCGGTCGACAGGCATGTTGGTCGATCTTGCAGCTCTGGTCAAAGGGCAGTAGCCGTACACCATGATGACTCGGATGAGTTCCGCGAAGATGTCGTAACGTGTCCGTTTTATTCGTTCGGATTTCTTCTTTTTCTTTTTCGATGACATGAGAGCAACCGCAATCGAGATTCCATCGACTACATAAAAATACATGGACTTGCGCCTGATGGGCAGTATACCGTGCCTGATACCTACACAGAATCCTTATGTCTGTTGAGGCATTTGTTCATAGAGCGGGGCCGTCTTTGTGATCGCAGGTGTATTCATCATCAAAAGCAATGGTGAGGTACTATATGGTATCAAATACACTAGCAGTGGCCTACTCTCTGATGTGTCACTCCCATCTTATGTGAGGTCATGTGTGACCCTCTTCACCTCTAGGGACAGCACTGAGATCGGACATCCTTACATTCTCGAACAGAACGAGGGGCAATGGGTCTATGTATTTTTCAAGTCGTTCACTATCATCGCACTAACTTCAAAGGAAGAAGAAATAACCACCCTCTCACGAAAGATGGTCGCTCTTGGCAAGCAGATAGTCCAAAACTATGGGAGTGTCATCAGTAACTGGCATGGTAGCATGGGTTCCATCCAAGGAATCGAGTCACTGATAGATGCCTATATCAGTTCTGAGCTGGACTCTCAAGAAGCAGAGCTGCTTCCCGCAATCGAAGGAATCCTCTATTCAGCTCTTGAGAATCCGGAACTTGCGTATGCTGGAATCATCGACGCTTCGGGAAAGATGCTCGTAGGAAACATCCCCGAGAATCACCTTGAGCATATCCGCGAGGAGTTGCTTCACAAGTCTGTCGGACCTTCTACTGATATCGTGCCGGACACATACGAGATTCTAGGCTATACTGTACAGGTGTTGCGGGTTCACTCTTTTACTGTCGTTGGAGCTCCTCACAAGGACGAGAGCCGGATTGCTGCTGCCTCTGCTGTCAGTGAAATCGCTCAAGCTCTCGATGATGTGCTTGGCTGAGCACAGGTTTTTTACTACTGACACCCTATGGGATCTGATAGTAATGCGAAAACCTCTCGACATCATTGGGACTGCTGAAGACATGATTGTACATGCTGCGGCACTGCCCACCAGCAAGGCTCTCAAAACGTATAGGAGGGCTGAGGAACTCTTGCTCTCTCTGAACAGTCTGGATCCGACAGAGGAAAAGGAACAGAAACGGGTCCTTTCTGAGTGCTACCTCATGATGTATCCTCTCTCAGATGATCCTGATAGACATGACCTTTGTGAACTAGCCTTGAATTCTGCAGTTGCATCTGAAAACGCCATCCAGATTGCCCAGTCAAGGCTGAACTTGGGCATCGAACTGCTAAACAGCGGTAATCTGCCTGCAGCAGAATCTCATTTTGCTGATATCATCACTGAGGGCATGGATAGTGACAATCCTGAGATGTCAATCATTGTCGGACAGACATTGCTTGCACGTGTTCATATTCTTAGAGGCAAGAGCCTATACACACAGGCAATTCATGTCGCCGATGATGCAGCTGGTTTTCTAGCGCGTGGTGCGAACAAAGAACTGCTCCGTCACGTATATGCGCTTATGTCTACTCTGTACAAAGACATCGGGCAGCATGACAAGGCCAAAGAGATGCAGGAGATAAGCGACTCCTATGCCGTAGGAGAATGATGAGAGAACTGTTCCTGCGAAAGACAAAAGTACTCCTCCTAAGTTTCCTCTGATGCTTGAAAGAGGGTTATCAGATGTTGATTGTTGGAATTTGCGGTTCTCCCAAGAAGGCCAATTCAAATACTAGATTCCTATTAGAGAAGGCTCTTGAGGCTGCCTCCGAGGTTTTCTCTGAGCACTCAGAAACAGGTGAAACCAAACTACTCGTCATCAGTGACTATCAAATCCGTCACTGTACTGGATGTGATGCGTGTGTCCGCAAGAAGCCCTGTCCAGAAAGCGAACACGATGATATGCCCACACTGGAAGAGCACCTACAAAAGGCAGATGCGGTTCTCATCGCGGCGCCATCGTACTTTACATCAGTGCCAGGGGTCTTGAAGGACTTTATCGATAGGTCGCGTGTTATGAAAATGCAAGGGCACCAGTTGAAGGACAAACTGTTCGGGTCGATAACTTATGCCGGATTACGCTATGGTGGACAGGAACATGTCATTGATCTTCTGAACCGGTATGCTATCGCTCAGGGAATGATTGTTGTCGGTGCATCGGGAAGCCCAGTCAAAGACGGGACTTTTGGGTCTGGGGCACTCCAGACCGATGAAGGCAAGTGGCGCTCGGCAAAAGACGATATGCTGGCAATACGGGGTAGCGAGAACCTCGGAAAACGAATAGCCGAGCTTTTGATCAAGATGGGGCGCTAGATTCGAGGGTTCGTTCATGAGTAAGCCGAACGTTCATGGTCAGGTGCAAATCTATACAGGGAATGGGAAAGGGAAGACCACATGTGCTCTTGGCGCAGGTCTCCGTGCCGCCGGTCATGGGCTTGAGGTGCTAGTCATCTCATTCATGAAGGCGAAGCTGGCGTGGCGCGGAAACGGCGAGGATGTCAACTATGGCGAGTTCAGGAGTATAGAACCTATTCCGAACTTCACGATAGTCCCTGTGGGCCGACAGTCGTGGGTTGACAAGGAGAACCCTGACCCGATCGACATCCAGATGGCACAGGACGGGCTCAAGATTGCCCGTGAGGCATTGCAGGAGCACAGGTGTGATGTCCTCATCCTCGATGAGATTAACGTCGCAGTGGAATGGAACCTTATCTCCTTGGAGCAGCAGATGGAACTGCTGGCCCTGCGACCCGATGATATTGAGTTGATTATGACTGGGCGCTATGCTCGTGATGAGATTATCAATGCTGCTGACTTGGTCACCGAGATGCGCGAGGTAAAACATTATTTCGAAACCAAGAAGCTCCCCGCTCGTAAGGGGTTCGAGTTCTGATGTGTCTGCAGTGGGTGAAAGGTCGGAATCGAACAGTTAATATTTGCTAAGGAAGGCTTTCCCCTAGGTCAGCCGCAGGAGATGCTTGCTGTGTCAAAAGAAGAACTGGAAAAGCTGGCAAACGCGAAAAAGAAATGGAAAGAAACCACTCTCGCCGAGCACCAGAAGAAGCATCCGGAGCGTCAGGACGAGTTCGTTTCAGTTTCCAGCAGACCAATCGCAAGGCTCTACACTCCACTCGACATCCCCGATTTCGATTACATGAGAGACCTCGGGTTCCCCAGCGAGTATCCATTCACACGGGGTGTCCAACCGACTATGTACCGTGGCAGGCTCTGGACAATGCGACAGTTCGCTGGCATGGGCACAGCAGAGGAATCCAACAAGCGCTACAAGTTCCTTCTTGCCAACGGACAGACAGGTTTGAGTGTCGCTTTCCATCTGCCTACCATCTTTGGCAGGGACTCCGACCATCCGTATTCATTGGGCGAGGTCGGAAAGCTTGGAGTCGCAATCGATTCGTTGAAGGACATGGAGATCCTGTTCGACGGTATCCCCCTCGATAAGGTCACTACCTCGATGACCATCAACGCACCAGCAAGTATCCTGCTCGCCATGTACATGGTCGCCGCTCAGAAACAAGGGGTTCCCTCCGATAGGATTGGCGGTACGATCCAGAACGACATTCTAAAAGAGTATATGGCACAAAAATCATGGATTTTTCCGCCTGAACCATCAATGAGGCTGATAACCGATATCATGGAATACGCGACTAAGAACATCCCTCGGTGGAACACGATTTCCATCAGCGGATATCATATTCGCGAAGCTGGTTCGACCGCAGCCCAAGAATTAGCCTTCACTCTCGCAAATGGGATGGAATATGTACGAGCTGGTATTGCTGCCGGATTGGATGTCGATGCTTTTGCACCGCGTTTGTCGTTCTTCTTCAATGCTCATAACGACATCTTCGAAGAGGTCGCGAAATACAGGGCCGCTCGACGCATCTGGGCCCGCGAGATGAAAGAAACCTTTGGAGCGAAGAAGACCCGTTCTCTCTGGATGCGGTTCCACACTCAGACAGCAGGCTGTTCATTGACAGCTCAGCAACCAATGGTGAATATTGTCAGGACCGCATATCAGGCACTTGCAGCGGTTCTCGGAGGAACCCAGTCTCTTCACACGAATAGTATGGACGAGGCGCTTTGCCTGCCGACCGAAGAGGCAGTCCGTGTCGCACTGAGAACCCAGCAGGTGCTTGCTTTTGAGAGCGGTGTGGTCAATACGATTGATCCCTTGGCTGGGTCGTATTATATTGAGGCTTTGACCAACGAGCTTGAAGAAGAGGCGTACAAGTATTTTGACAGGTTCGAAAGCATGGGTGGAGTGATACCCGCAATTGAGAAAGGTTACCCCCAGAAAGAGATTGCCGAGGCATCCTATCGCTACCAACGTGAAATCGAAACAAAGAAACGTACCATTGTTGGTGTGAATGACTTTGTCCTTGAAGGTGAGGACATTACTATCCCTGTGCTCAAGATTGACCCGGAGATTGAACGCAAACAATCTGAACGTACACAGAAGCTCAGAAAAGAACGAGATAACCGGAAAGTCAAAGATGCGTTGGATGGTCTTAGAAAAGCCTCGGAAGGAACCGAGAACATGATGCCACATATAGTCAATGCAGTCAAGGCCTATGCTACAGTCGGTGAGATATGTGATGTCTGGCGCGAGGTCTTTGGTGAGTGGGACGAGCCTAAGATATTCTAGGATCTGCCACTTTCATTACATCCCTTTGTTGTTGCAGAAGTGACCATGGTATACTTGATACGCCTTCAACTATAGATGGCGTTTGATACTCCTTGCGGGATGATGACAGCCTCCCTCATCTCAACGCCACGAGTGGTAAAGAAAATCCTACCAGTGTAAGCGACTTGGGGGTAGTTACCTATCAGCAGGACACGCAATGGTGCCTGCATATCCATCACTATAAGGTGAAGCAAGCCCTCAAGAGTGTCTGAATATGAAATATCGTCAGTCGGCCGTACGTCTTGGATGAATTCCTGTAACACGCGTTTCTCTCTATAGTAAATGACAATGGACATGATGGCCGTCAGAGCAATGAACCCTGACAGTCCAAGATACACATACACCAAAAAGTCAAAGCCAGAGTTTGAGTGAATCGATTGTGCGAATTCATATAGTCCAATGAAGACCCCCACTGATCCGACTAGTGCCGTTCCTTCGAGCTTTGGATATGATGAACGAGTAGCCCATATCTCGTCGAGTGTTTCCTTTGTCCATGGTATGCGATGTTGGAGTTTGACAACTGCATTGCGGACAATCGTATGAAATACTAACGGAATGAATGCCAGGTTGATGAACTCGTTTGGTGGGCGGGCTCCTGTGATGTTTCCAATCTCCTTCACACCTTGAATCCTTTGATCAAGATACGATATTAACAACGTGATGCTTTTCCGATTAAGACCCACGAGTCCTGTCGCTCTAGAAGTAGCACGGTATCTGTAACCTCCTAAAGCGAGAAATACGGCCCCGATAACCACCGACACGACACCAAACAATCCGATCCATTTGACGCTCTCAAAGAACGAGAACATGGAATACAGCATCACTCCTATGATGACCAAGAATACACCAATGCCTAGGGACATTATCGTGATATGCTCCCTATACACTTCTTGAGAGCCACTGGTGACCTTCCTTGCGAATTTTTCGTGTCCTTGGGACTCAAGCTGCTTTTGCCAATCTGATCGTACCTGAAGCGTAGATATGGAGGTATCTGCAACTGAATATGGAGCATCATCGAAAACTGCACCTTCTGATGACCCCTCTGCATCTGTTCTTGGTACTCCGATATATTGAAGCCCTCTTTCAATGATGTCCTGAAGTTCAAGACGCTTCGAAGTCAGGAGCCTGTCCATCCGAGCAAGTACAATCCCTGTTAGCACGACTATGACCGATATTGCCCCCCACAGGGGATTTGTGATGTAGGTTCCTGTTACGCTCAGAATAATGATAAGATTCAGGACAATGACGTTCATTGCAAATAGGGCTCTCTCCAACCTTACTCTCGATTTGAACTCATGGATTGTGAGGAGAAACGAATTAAACTGACTCCGAGGCACCCGACCATGCCTCCCCCTTTCGAATCTTGATGTTTCTTGATATACCATCAAACTAACAAAAAGAAGCACTATCGCAGGAACTAATAGGAAAAACCCGATTTTGTCACCCCGCGCCAGCAAAAGCATCATTGCAATCGCAGATGCCAATCCCCCCAAACTCATTAGAAGAATGGTATTCAGAGTCTTTTTCTTCAATATGCCAAATCGTTCTTTTGTAAAGGAAAATCTCTGTCCTTCGAATGTAGGATTTCTATCCCCGCGAAGGTCAGCAAGATTAACCCCGACACCTGCACCAGCGGCGGTGAGAACTTTCTCGGTCTGTGAGTTGAACTTGGAGATTGAATGTAATGCCCTTAGAGCTGTTTCATCCAAGTCCTGATATATCCTCTTTCCAAGCCCGACTAGAAGGATAAGAGCCGCTTCTACAGAATAGTTTCCGTGAATGACGTTGTTCACCGAAGGTGATTTTTCGGACTCCTGTTGTGCTGGTATGCATTTGCTCAGACATATCGCAAGCAACACCCATAATATCACCATCTCAAATGGAATCATCACGAGCTTCATCACTGCTTCAACGATGAAAGGCATTGCAGGTTGCAGCAGTCCGATTGTGTCAATCAACACGAGCAGTGACATGGTTCCTGTCACTATCGATAGTCCAGTAGATACTCCCCACTTCTCATAGATCCCATTTAGTACGCTATACGCCACGATCCCTGAAAGGATTATCGGGATCATCTCTGCTATCGCCATTACAATGAGCAGGAGTAGCTCTAGCCCTGGTGGGCCTCCTATCGTGAACTCGATGATCAGTCCTATTAATATCACAGGAAATGCCACTACAAAGTTGAAGCCTAAGATGAGAAGCACTCCCGCTAGCGTGCCCTTACTCATTTCTTTGTCTGTTCGGAGATATCCCTTTTTACGTAAGACATCTACGATGAATGAGACCACGAAGAAAGTTCCAAATAGGAGCGGGAACCATGTGACAAAAACATCAAACACCAACAAATCGAAAACCCCCACTGTATTCACTATCTTCTAAAGCAGGACAACTTTTCAAGTTTGTTTTTTCATGAACGTGCACTTTCATCATTAGTTTTTTAATGATTTAACTCTCGACCGTTTCAATCCTTAGTTCTCTTGCACCAAAAGCCGCCGTCACTCTTCTGATAGGCTTCTTCATTTGACCTAACATGATTTCGTTGAAGATGTTCGCTAGGAATGAGTACGAGTACCCACCCGAATATATGCCAGAAACGAATATTAATGTGCAAAGCAATTAATTTTCTTTGGGCGTATAATGAGTCGAATAGCATCTAATCTGGGGACACTCCTAATTGTAATGTTGATTACCTTGGGATTATTGACTATGATCACATTTGTAACAGCTGATACTGTACGTGAAACGGCCTATCAAAGCTACTCTGTTACTCTGGTGGTTGATGAGGTCAACGTTATCGAGGATCGAGATTTTGGTCCAGGAGAAATATATCTGAAGGCGAGCATCGATGGTGGCTCTTATGTATACACATCCATATATGAAAACGTCTATGACGGTGATACAATCACCTTAGATTGGACTATCTTGGATGGATCTGAACGAGATAGCTTTTCAGTCCGTATCGAGGTATGGGAGTCTGATGATGGATACAACGAAAATAGTAATGATTTCTTGGGGTACGTTGAATATAGCCGGTCACCTCCAACTACCATGTCTGGATGGCATGATGCAATAGAACCTATTGGAGGCATCAATGACCTGCAAGCTAGGGTTCTTATATCTGAAACCGCTGATTCGATTACTACCACCGCAACTACTACCACAGGCGATACAACGTCTCCAACGATTTATGGTGATGACGATTTTTGGTTCTATTCAACACCGATTGGCTTCGCCGAATGGATACTGTATGATGACAATCCTGACAGGTATGTGGTCATCCAAGATGGTATCACAATAAAGTCGGGAATATGGGAGTCTGGGGATTCTGTGCGTATTTCTCTTTCCGATCTCACGAGTCGTACTGAGCCATATATCTTCGAAATATCTGCATATGATACAAGCAACAATGTTGCAACCGATGAAATCAAGGTATACGTTCATCTCAATGAGGAGGGGTCTGCATATGTTGCTGGAACCTCACTCGGTGACAACTTTTACCTACTAGGTGGCGGAATAGCACTGCTTGCTGTTGTGGGTGCTATCTTTCTATTTAGCCGATACAGAGGCAGTATCAGTGTTTCTTCACCACTTCCGATATCTCTTGCTCGTGAAGAACGTCAAGTGCCTACTCAACCAATGGTCGTCTGTCCCTTCTGTGGTTCAAAGAACCCGTTTGGAACAACAATTTGCACAGTCTGTGGGTCTGGGATATCATAGGTCGATTATATACTTGAATCAAGTCGATTTAATGGACGAGAGAAAGCCCATATAGGCGTGACAAAGCAGCTCACGATGTCTGAGGTCGCAATCCAACCCGAGATGCTGACCTAACAATGATGGACCTTTGCTTGTGATGGCTAATGGCAAGTACACAATCTGTGACACCTCAACCGAGAGTGCCTTGACTTTACCTGGGTCGAACCCTTTCTTCTTGTATGAACGAGGAACACGTATCATGCTTCCCTGTCCGATGGACAACTCCGCCTCTTCTAAGAAATTATGTGCTGTCGTATAAAGCAACTGGATGTCAGATGGCGTGACTGTTGGAGGTAGTACCACCCAATTTTCAGGTTTGGGTTTTCCCTCGGAGTCCATTAATGAATGCAAGACTCGCTCCCGTTTTGATCCGATTATTTTCTTGAATCCGGGTGTCATTAATGACGGGAAATCATTATTGAGAAACTGCGTGGATAGGTTGAATGCCGCATCACATAGCGAGAAGAATGTTTCTTCAGCCCCTTTTTTCCAAAGAAGGAATCCAGATTTGAGAATAGTCTTTATTCGTGACAAGTAAAACGGATACAGAAAGTATCCCCTGACGTTTTTCTGTTTCTTTATCCACATGCCAATATCTGCTGGTTCTGCGAAAATCTGGAAGAATTGTCTATTAATTGTAGTATGGAGAATCGAGAGGAACCAGGATAGTTTCTTACTATCCATTCCAAATTCAAACCACGACAGATGGTCAACGCTTTCCTGTGGCATCTTGAATAATGTTGCATCTGAAAGTGCCTCAATTGCAGTCATATACTTCTGAAACTTGACCTTTGTTATTCTAGGATACAAATTTGTGACATTAAAGGCCGCCGTTAGTGCGTTAATGTCATTGTCCAGTCCCGATTCTAAAAAGACTCTATCTGTAACTGAGAGCGAGGGCATCTCACCAAGTTCTTGGCGTATTTCAACGAGACTTGAAATTTGTGCGTCTAACCACTTGTTGTCTGCCGGTTGTCCTGTTTCCACAGTGTCTGCGAATGTTTTGAATGCTTCGCTGGTAACTTTTAGTCGTCTTGAAAGCATATCATAATAGGACTTCCAATCAACAGTCCGCGTATTGGCTACCTTCGCAAGATTTTCTGCTTCCTTTCCTAAAGTAGCCAACGTGTTACTGCTCTGGATGAATGTTTGAGTGTTTGGGTCATTTGCATTGGTGATCACATCCATCAGCATGGGAATACTCAATGACCTGAATCGTAGCTCATGCACTAACCACTGACTTTCAGGATCCGAAACAAAACCAAGAAATTCCTCCGACTCCAGTTTTCTAGCGAAATTTTTCAGGGGCTTCCCTTGCTGCGGGCTCCACTTGGTTTTAGCTTTCAATTCTGCAATTCTGTTGAATATCCTCAGGTAGAGTGTGGGAAAATCAAGAACATCCTCTGTATCACCAATCAAGTTGCTGAACTCGGTAAGGATACTTGGATAGATCGAGTCCTGAAAATACCGTTTACGCATTGCGATATCAACAGAGCTTCCCCCAACTGCTCCTAATCCTGATAACCAATTTGCAACCTCTTCTTTGAATTTGTTGAGATCCTCTTCCATTGATGTTGTTTCATTCACGTATCCACAATAGCCACAATCAATTACTGATGTTTTTTTGTCAATATCTAGGGAGCCTCCACAATTACCACAAGCATACACTTTCATCCCATCACCCACCTTATCGTTTTCCTCCTTGAGATAATCTATTAATTGCTTCTGCTAACTTACGGATATCATTGCGAACTGCCTCAAACTGTCTAACTGTCCATTCATGATACTGTTTAGCCACTTTATGTGCTTCTTGTTCAATAGCAGCAGAACATGGTATACATGCAACGACTGCGCTGTCCTTATAGACTCTCAAATCTTCCTTGTTTTCATGAAGAAGATTCACAAAATACTGCGATATCGAAGAATTTAGTAAACGGAAATGATTAGCTCCCTGTACTAACCTACCGCAGAACCAGCATTTTCCAACCTTTTTCAGTCCAATAAGCACGTTTCTATACTTGGTTTCACAGTCACTTCGTCTAGCAGCCCGATATGCTCTAACGGCCAGCATGTAATGAGGAATTGCACCTGAAGGGTTTTCATCCGCTATCTCCGCAGCCCGTATAATATGGCTTTCAGCCTCACATTCAAGAGCGGCACGAGTTCCGCTTATTCTTCGTTCTATTATGCCCACATACCTACCAAAAAAGAGCTGCTCTTTACCGATTTCTAAGAATCTCTTAATGGCTGGTAAAAGCAGTGCTGGGTCTCTCTCTCTCTTCCCACGATCCATCAGGACAATACCCCGTGTTTCATCAAACACTCTCTTTGTATTTATCTCGCCAAAGAATCCTCCTGGAAGGGCCATCGTAATTGTTGAGTATGCTAAATCCTTCTGCAGTGTATCTAAACTATGAAGGCTTCCTGTTATCAATGGGTCTTGTCTTCGAGAAATATCGTGGTTCACTGTATATAGAAGTGAAAGGAAAGTCAAGTCATTGATAATTCCAGGGTTCACCTTTTGAGCCAGTTTGATCAGATTCTTGTATTGCTTTGCAGCCTTCTCAAACTGTCTGATTCTTGCGGAATTCTCTGCTTTCTCTAATTCCATTGAAAGTTTCAGAAGCTGTTTTTCAGACATGAACAACCCTCCAAGTCTACAAGTGTTGCGTTTGGTGATATTTCAATATTCTTCGTTTTTCTCTCCCTTGAAACTTGTAACACTGTTGAAAAATTTGTAAAGTCTTGGAATTATGCCCCGGTTGGAGATGGCTCTGTCCAATAATGCGAGAGTTCAGAGGCAAAGTAATCACGTCATAATATCTAGGCATTATGATAAGTCATACAATGGGATCAGAACACAACATTAGGGCTATCGGAGGTGTGTTAAGAGGTGATTTATTGGACAGGGCCGTTGGATATCATGCAATTAGATGTGACAAATGGACGAGTTTGTTCACTAGCACTCGTAGTCGTTTGTCATATTGCTCAAATCAGACACTAGATTTTCATTCACTCATAGTACCTTTCAGTCCCCATCCATATTCTGCTTCTGGTTCTTCGTCAACGATTTCTGTTTCAGTGATGACTGTTTCAATTCTCAGTTCCCGTGCACCGAATGCCTTTGCTACTCTCCTGATAGGTTTCCTCATCAGCCCTAGCATGATCTCGTTGAAGATAATCACCGGAATTGTGAACGCCATGGTAATGAATGGCACACCGAATGAGAAGAAGAATGCCATGAAATAGGGCAACACCTCTGATACACCGCTCCGGATGAGTGGCAAGAAGTGTTCCGCGAAGGATGCGATAGGGAGGATAAGTATCGTGAACCCCGCCAGCATGTTGTTGACCCATCGCCCGACACCAATAGTATCTGGACATCTACGGATTGACAGCTGTTCTGGCTTGAGGTGCATCACGATTCCTGAGTCATTCAGCAGCCAGGTTGGTGCGAATATTGCCAGTACCAATGGAAGCGTCACTAGGGCGCCGATGACGGGACCAAGGAAGTTGTAGATCAGTTCGACCTGTGGGGGGACTGTGTCCAGTACCCTGAAGAGATAGCCTTCTACGATCTGCATGACAATCCCAGACAATGCGACAGCGAACAGTGCGGGAACGAGAGCTCTCCTAATCATCCGTAGTCCGCCAAACCTGTTCCCTATCTGGGCGATGTCCACATCATATGCTGTGGCTCGGATAATCTTCGTGAAGATGAGTATCAGTATGGCAATCGGCAATGCGAGAAACAAGTAGACGATGATCCCTGCAATCGAGGACAGCCCGAGCAAGACTGGGACATCTGATGCGACGTTACCTGGGATGATATCAATCATATCATAGTCCGTCGAGAAAACCGCAATGTTCTTCGCAAGGAGAGTGATGACATAGCTGGCCAGAAGAAAGCCCGAGATGCCAAAGACCACCGGAAGGAAGAACCTTCGTATTCTAACCACAATCGCCACCGCATCACTCGTATGCGAAAGATGTATTTTAGATTGCTTGCGATGGACTCTACTGCGTTTTTTATTCGTTAGCATCTTCCGGACCCGCATTCGGGTCTTTCTTGTCTTTTGTCGCGTCCTTCCAGCAGTCTAGACAGAGCCTCTTGCCACTCGGGATCTTATTGCCATATCGGACGACAGTCCCACAGGAGTCACACGACACAATCTTTCCCTCTCTTCTAATGTTTCCATGCCCTGTCAAGGCGTTCGTCCACATCGGAGGTCTGCTCCGCCCAGCACGCAGAGATGCTACTGCCCCTTTGCTGAAGGGGGTTCGTACAGGGCCGACCATTAGATCTCCGAGTGATGCACATCCCTGAATGGCACCGGGAACGTTACTATGAGGTCTCCTCCGTCAGGATGACCCCAATACTACGAATCATCACCTCACCATATAAGAGCACATATGTGACCACCTATTAGGGACAGCATCGCTACCGCGTTCTATCAAACTGTCTTCTCAGGAGGTCTGAGGGGCTTGAATTCATTCGTCTTTTCAATGGATACGCGCGTCCATTGACTCGGTATTGGTGTATTCCACCTCCCGTTTTCGCTTTCTGCTTTTAGAAACCTGAGTGATTTCAGCTAATGCCTTTGTTTCCTATCGATGTCCAGTCATTCTCTTGGTTTCAATTAGTGTCAAGCCACTCACTGGAAGCGTCGGACATGTCTTTCCCCTTCCTGAACACAAGATAGGCCACTACTATTAGCACAATGGCCGCGATTATGAATGCGAATGACGATACAACAATTGACGGTTGAGAAGTTTGTTGGATCATATCATTGTCACCAGTTTCTCGTTGACATGAAGGCTTTTATCATCATCCCTACTAGTCGCCTCCAACTTGCCCTCATGCAGTCCAGATTCAAAACCATGTACTTACATGGAGCCGAGTAAACAAGTCCCTGCTGTTTGGCAAAGACACTCAACTCAATAATCGTTGTCAGAATGGTCGCATCTGCTCCAGGTCCGCAAGCCCATGAGTCTGCCTGATCGCACGATGCCCCTTCTTTCCATACTCACTAGGCGCAGGAGAAACTCCTTCTTGCTCAGAGCCTCATCACCTATGATAATACGATGTTTCTTGTACAGGCTCTCCTCGAACTCGACGAGCGATTTACCAAAGGACCAGAGGACTAGGGTGTCCTTCTCATCCAGAGAGGGGCATCCCAATCCGCTATCCTGCTTTGCGGATTCTACATTATGAGAGTGGTGCGACATCATTTGGATCACAGTTATCGCTACTCACTTTCCATATATAACGAAGATTCAACAAAGTTCTGAAGCCGCAATATATGTGCCCTTATATCACTCGTCCCACAAAACTACCGTTTATGAGGCTTCAGAACACTTCAACCTCGTCGCTCCATTCCCTTACTAAGTCCTCTCAATCTTCTTTTCTGAAGCTTAGGTTCTGCGACGGTGTAGCGAACTTTGGTACGAATCAATCAAGTGCTAGCTTTCAATCTTCTTTTCTGAAGCTTAGGTTCTGCGACCCGACTTGAAATTCGCAGTCAAGTACAACCCGAACATCTTTCAATCTTCTTTTCTGAAGCTTAGGTTCTGCGACAAGGTTGATGAATTCCACCGCCTGGCCATGGCCAAGACTTTCAATCTTCTTTTCTGAAGCTTAGGTTCTGCGACACTCTGCAGAGTACATCATGCTATTGATTCAGTGAGGCTTTCAATCTTCTTTTCTGAAGCTTAGGTTCTGCGACACGAATGGATTTTTATCCAGTCTGTACTCCATATGTGCTTTCAATCTTCTTTTCTGAAGCTTAGGTTCTGCGACCATATATGCGGGTTCAACAACACAGGCACCTACCACAGACTTTCAATCTTCTTTTCTGAAGCTTAGGTTCTGCGACTTGAGGTCTATTGCTTTTTCTATCCACTTCATTTTCCTTTCAATCTTCTTTTCTGAAGCTTAGGTTCTGCGACCAGATGTGACAATCAAAGTTGTGATCACTGATACAGTCTTTCAATCTTCTTTTCTGAAGCTTAGGTTCTGCGACGTCGAGCAACGCAAAGAGCCCGACCAAGAACAATGCGGTCTTTCAATCTTCTTTTCTGAAGCTTAGGTTCTGCGACACAAGGATGTTTGATCCCGTGGCCCTGGCCCCAGCCAACCTTTCAATCTTCTTTTCTGAAGCTTAGGTTCTGCGACACTGCGTGAAAGGGCTGGGCGTGAGCGGACTGGAGAAGACTTTCAATCTTCTTTTCTGAAGCTTAGGTTCTGCGACGGTAAGCCTAAGTGACTGACGACGAAGGGGCATCCACACTTTCAATCTTCTTTTCTGAAGCTTAGGTTCTGCGACGATACAGGAACACGCGCGGACAGAGAGGAAAAGACAACTTTCAATCTTCTTTTCTGAAGCTTAGGTTCTGCGACTTTAGAGCCGGACGGAATCCGCGCGGGATCACAGCCTTTCAATCTTCTTTTCTGAAGCTTAGGTTCTGCGACATCTCAACGTCATTCTTACAATAGTGTAATAGTTCTTCGTCCTTTCAATCTTCTTTTCTGAAGCTTAGGTTCTGCGACTAATCCCACACCTTTTTATTCTCTTTTATCACATCTCATATCTTTCAATCTTCTTTTCTGAAGCTTAGGTTCTGCGACACATCCACCGTGAGGACCTCAACCCGGTAGACATAGCACTTTCAATCTTCTTTTCTGAAGCTTAGGTTCTGCGACTTTGATTAAAAGCAAAAAGCCGAATATCAATAGTACCTTTCAATCTTCTTTTCTGAAGCTTAGGTTCTGCGACGGCACGTCGGACGGGATGGGCGACGATTGCCCTTGATCTTTCAATCTTCTTTTCTGAAGCTTAGGTTCTGCGACGTTCTAAGCGACCATAACGCTTATTTTATACAAAAGAACTTTCAATCTTCTTTTCTGAAGCTTAGGTTCTGCGACTCACTGAACCAATACTGATACCACCTGAATGCATTGACTTTCAATCTTCTTTTCTGAAGCTTAGGTTCTGCGACTCACTGAACCAATACTGATACCACCTGAATGCATTGACTTTCAATCTTCTTTTCTGAAGCTTAGGTTCTGCGACTAATCTGGAGAGTGTTATACCATGACTAAGATCGAGCTTTCAATCTTCTTTTCTGAAGCTTAGGTTCTGCGACATTAGGGCACAAAAACTAAGTCTAATAGTGCAGAAGGCTTTCAATCTTCTTTTCTGAAGCTTAGGTTCTGCGACCGCGCCGAAATGCAGTCGTAGTAAGGGATTTTACACCTATTATAGTCTTTTGTGGCTTTTGTGTCGATTATCATCTTTTTGTCGAGGGCTATATATAGAAAATCGCAGTCGGAAAAGCCCTATCATGTGGTCAATCCATTAGATAAAGCCATCAATTCTCTTGTAATTTTCTTTTGACGATGGGGAACAATCGGATTTTAGAAAACAATTATACACATGCTGTTATTTAACGTATCTGAATTATTAACAACGAAATAAGTTGGACAGCATCTATGGACACTACTTTGTCGAAGAGGGGCTGTTAAAACCTTTTTCTGCAATAATGGTTTTGGATCCGCCCTCGAAAAAGCAGTAGGAAATCGACAAAAGTCCTCTCTTCGTTTTTTATTACTTTTGCGAGGTATTTTCTATCCAACTAGTGTTATCCGCCTGAAGAGGGCGGATATCTACGCTCAAAACGCTGTCCGCTTTGAATGAATTAGATAAAGAAGTTTCTGGATCATTCTTTTCTTGAGTTCAGATGTCATCTCTTATAGAATACCTTCATAGGACTGCGAGTTCCTCGGAAACAGTCAGCTCCGATTCCCAAATGGTCACGGCAGTGATTGCAGGTTTCGAGTACAGGTGGATCAACGGGATTGCGATGCCAATGGTGCTTTTCACTGATGACGTTGGCGAAGGGGCATTTCCTCTCATAGGCAACCACTACCTCACGTTCTCACGTCAGTGGTATTGCTCATGGTGTGGCACAGAAGTCATCGGGTCTGGTGGGATGTGTGGACGATGTGAAGCATCCGATCTTGGACGACGGCTCCGGTGCATCCATGAAGGGCCCGGAATGCCATTTGAGAAGGATTGCACATTGGACGATCCTCCTTGTGAGGTATCAGGCTGGGCGAGGTCAGTGTGCTATGCACCATGGATGGTCTACATCGCCTCGGTATGCGGAGTCCCGAAGGTTGGCATCTCTCGCATGAGTAAGGATGGATGTGAGTTAGGTTTTACGAAGCGCCTACTTTCGCAAGGGGCCGGTCAGTGGGTCGCCCTTGGGCCAGTGGCGAGCCTTGGTGTTGCCTTGGAAACTGAATCATACCTTTCTGAGGAGTTATCCATCACCACATTTGTGACCAATGCCCAGAAGGTCGAATGGATTATAAACGGAAGTCTTGTCACTCCATTACCATCCTCAATTCGTTTGTGGGTCAAGAAAGAAGAACTCCCCGTATTCATGAAAGGAGATTTCTCACGGCATTATGAACTTGAATCCGACACTCGGACCGAAATGTAGTATGAGCCGGAGCCCATGTTCATTCAAGGTGAGGTTTCTCTTTTTGCTGGCCCTGTCATAGGTTTCAGGCACGAGGATGTCATCACCCTGACCAGTATCGCAAAGAATCGAGGCAGGGGTCTTGTGGGGGCGATATGATGAGTGTTGTTATTGACTCACACGGCACATTTCTTGGAAAGCGTGGACGGTCACTATACATCAAGCCTTCCGAAGGTTCTCCTTCGAGGCGGTCACTATACAATCTCACAGAGGTCATCGTGATGGCGAATTGCTCGATCAGCTCACAGGCAATCGAGCTGCTGGCACAGAATGGTATCCCTCTTGTGATGATCCGGTCAGGTCAGCCATATGCTATTGTCCATCCCTTTTTTAACCATGGCACTGTTCATACTAGGCGTGAGCAGCTGAACGCCTACAACGATTTTAGGGGAGGACATCTTGCACGGGCATTTGTGCTTGGGGCACAACGAAATCGACAGAGGATGCTCCAGTACTGGGCTCGGAACCGCCAGTCAAATGATTCTGATATTGCTGACGAGCTGAACCGGCTTGCTGAGATGATCGGCGATATCGACGTGGAAGGACAATGTGAGATTGGAACTCCCAACATGATGAGGCAGACACTGATGAGCCTTGAGGCACAAGCTGCAAAATTGTATTTCACAGGCTTACAGATGGTCGTTCAGGAAGATTTCGGATTCACTGGTCGAGCTAAGAGGCCTTCGACAGACCCCGTGAATGCGATGCTATCGTATGGGTACGCCATCCTCTACAGCAGGATTCTTACTGCAATTTCTGCCTGTGGCTTGGAACCTTTTGCCGGATACCTCCACGCTGACAGGTCAGGGAAACCTTCACTTGTCCTGGACATGGTCGAAGAGTTCCGACAGGTGGCAATAGACCGCACAGTCATCAAGTTGCTATCACTCAAGCAGGTTTCGCTTGACGGCTTTGAGCAAGACGGTAGCCGGGTCATCATGGATCAGACAACGAAGCGTACACTTGTCACTGCCATCCTCAAGACAATAGAGTCTGAGGTGAAGATCACAGGCACCAAATCCATGTCCCTTTCAAGACTCTTTCAGAGTCAAGCCCGCCTACTCGTCAGGTTCCTCCTCGGAAAAGAGTCCGTATATGAACCTTACACGTTCAGGTGGTGACGATGAAACAGATCATTGTCTATGACATCCCTGATGATGTGACGCGAACCCGAGTGAGTCACATTCTTGAGGATTTTGGCTATACACGTTTGCAGTATAGTGTCTTTGTAGGTGCAAGAACCCAGAATACGCTTGAGGAGCTCTCGCTTGTCATTCTGGATATCATCAAGGACAATGAGGCTGATATTCGAGTCTTTCAAATTTGTGAGAAATGCGAACGGAAGATTATGGTTGTTTCTCGAATAGGGATTGATGTTGACTTGGAGGTGATGTTCCCATGCCCGTGAGATCCGAAAACTCTTCTGAGTTCTTACTGCCTGCGTTCACCCCCGAGGACGTGCGACAGTTCGTCTATTGCCCTCGGATTATTTATCATCGCTACGTGCTGCGTCTGAAACGCGTCCGTACGCGCAAGATGGCAAAGGGGACTGATGACCATGAAACGTGGAAGAGAAAGCAAATCCGGCGTGGTGAGGACACAGACAGGTATTTTGGCATATATCTCTCCAAGCCTGATATCGGCATGTTTGGTCTCCTTGATGCCATCGACTTTGATGGGGTGAATGCCTCTCCTATCGAGCTGAAGACTGGAAAAGCCCCCACAACACAGGTGTTCGACCATCACAGAGCCCAGATACTTGCCCAATGCTATCTTGTCGAGTCCAGTCTAAAAGCACAGGTTTCTGACGGGGCGGTATACTATCAGCGAAATGACAGTGAGATACGGATTCCCTATTCTGCGGAGGATCGAGAATTCGTTGCTTCCATTCTTGGGCAAATGCGAGAGATCGTCATTTCAGAAAACCTCCCCGAAAGAACGCAACACTCTGCAAAGTGTGTTGATTGCGAGTTTGCGCCTTTCTGTGTGTGAACCTCAGATGTTATTTTTCGATTGTGTCCACTGCTCCAAAGCCAAAGGAGCGTTTCGCTCCAACTCCGGAGAATGGTGCCCACCGTGATAGGAGTGTAAAAATCCGCCTAGCCTCGGACGATGCCTCTCTGGCAATCTTATACATTACAGTTCCGACATATCCACTGATTGGGATGTGCCCCTTAATGCGGACCTGTGTTGTATGGATGTTATGCTGAGTAGCAACCACGACAGACTTGAGCTGCTCCATCGTGCGATCCATATCAAGATGCAGCTCCTCGGGGGCGAAGCGGTTCCACAGCGAAGCAAGACTGCCAAACACATAGCTGGGCAATGGGAATAACATTGGGAACGTTTCTGACCTTATCTCGAAGAGTGTGGGCGACAGGAAAATGAACTTGTACCTGCTCGAAATCGAGTCTGCTCTTGCCAGACCTGCGTAATCCTGTGTTGAGAATCTTATCCCATCAACGATACAGTTGGTCTCACCAATCTTGACTATCCTGTCCTGTGAGGTCAGCGCAGTGCGCATGAGCATCATGCTAACGTCCCTTGAAAGACTGGAGAGTCTGAAATATAGTGGTTTCCCAGGAACGACCCTGTATAGTTTCTCACGCTTATCTCCCTTGAACCTGAGGGCCACAGGTGCGATTGAGTAGGGTTTCACTGCTTTGCCATCATGCAATTCGGTCACAAGGCGCTCATTCTGCTCAGCAAGCATCGCAAGGAATGCACCTCGTATCAAATGCCCACTGAAATAATTGATGTTGCCGGACTCAAGAGGTACCACTTTGAATTCAATGTTGAGGAGATCAGCATTCCGTATTTGAAATGGGATCATATTAGCATGACTCTCATTCATCACTACAGTCCTCCGTGCTTTTCGAGGGAGTAATAATATGCCATAGCGACTATTGCATTTGCACCAAAATAAACTCGTGGGCGTTTTTCTGGATCATATATCGGATATGACTCGGTCTGCCAACCCAGCCCTCTAGAGGAGTGACCATCTAAGATTGCGAACAACTCGTTCTCATACACTCGGTCAAGGGCATCTGCACCCTCAGTTTCGAGTTTGAAACCAATCTTTGGTCCTAGGAAGTCCGGCTCGTTAATCCCAACAATGGGCCTGAATCTTGGGGATCTTGGAAGCCCTTCGTCGTAGGTCATCATCACCGAACGGTATCCCTTGGCCATGTAGCCCATCACATCAACACGAAAGACAGGCCTTCCTGCGGATAGGTGCGTCCTGTACTCGGAGATTAACGAGTCAATGCTTTCTTTCTGGCTCTCAGTGGCGGTTTCGTGTTTAATTCGTGCAAGTGAGCTATATTGCTTGTTATCGTCGCTGCTATAGAGTCTGAATTTTCTTGCTCTACGCAACACTCTGGACAAGGGCGAGAAGTATGCTGGGAACAAGCCCTTCCTATGTGCCACATAATCAACGACAAAAGCCAATGGCTGAGACGATCTAAGCATGGCAAGAGAGTCCTTTTTCTTTTCCATATATCCTAGCCACTCTTCAACTTCTTGAGAAATGTCCTCCTCCTGCAACAGCGGCTCGAAGAACTCTGCAAGTGTAATGGACGACCAAGATGTAGCTGCCGCTGGTGTACTCGAAGCATATGATTGCAACCTATCCAGAATGAACCTTGTTTCTTTCACTGCCATTGGCGATTGCAGGTACCATAGCCCAGAGTCTTTTTCACCATAGGCTTCTATCAGGTGCTTTGATAATGTTTCTCTTGAATCGATCGTATTAACATATTGTTGAAAGTAGTTGAACACAAACTCTGGTGCTAACAATATCGCTTTTCCTGGACGGTGCCTCCCAGCCCTCCCCAGACGTTGAATTGCGGAGGCTCCCTGATCCGCCTCAAAGAAGAGGTACGATGTGTCAAAATCGATTCCTACTTCGATGCTGCTCGTTCCCACAAGAACCAGTGTGTCGCTCTCTATCTGCCGTTC
>JAJRZD010000125.1 GCA_024275415.1 archaeon | reverse complement strand
TTTCGCAGATGAGCGCTCGAGTGCCCTCAAGTTGCAGCGGATAGCTGAGGACATCCTGCCGAGAGGACGAGCAAGTGACTGGCACAATGCCTTGATGGATTATGGGGCTACAGTCCTTACATCATCCAAAACAGGCATCCAACCGACATCAAAGCAAACCAAATACCACGGCTCTATTAGACAGATGCGCGGAGAAATCGTTCGAGTTCTGACTAGTTCTGAGTCATTGACTATGCAGACTCTGTTCGCAAGGCTTGAACACGCCCCATGCACCATGAAGGACTTTGAATCTGTTCTGCAGCACCTCATCTCAGAGAATCTTGTTGAGAGGGACTGTTCTGGAAGATACAAGATTGCAGAATAGAGGAATTGTGCGATTCGCATCCTTCTCGGGAGGTTCTTACAAATAATGATTATATTGAATGTGAAAGAAGATATGATGTGCCATCATCAACATGCACAGGAACGCATGATCTATGAATTCTGCTGCGCATTCGACTGGAAGGGGTAGCCGGCTGGAGAATTTCTTTCTCGCAGCAAATGTTGCGTCTATCGTAGCAGTCCTCCTATTCAGTGTGTTCTATATCGGGTATCTTCTTACCCATGAGTCGTTTCTGGTTTCTATTCAACGTGCCATCGCACAAGGTGATTTCATAGAATTACAGCAAGCGATTGAAACGGTGACCCAAGGAGTGCTCAGCGTGACGGGCTGGATCCGACTGGCCATCGGGCTGGGGCTTATCATGATATCATTCTTCTTCATCGTGAACACTGGAGGAATAGTGTTCTCGGTCTTCATTCACAGGCCTTTCAGTGCTGGGGGTACACCAACGACTCGATGGTGGCGATTGAGCCTGTCAAAGATATGGCTGTCGCTAAGGCTACTCTTCTTTATTGCCCTCTACAAATTGAGCGGCGTGCAAGGATTCCAAATCGTTCAGGAGTTCTTTCCGAACAACCCAGTTTTGAACGTCGGTTTCTTCCTTAACAGCGCGCTGAGCCTTGGGACACTCATTGTGCTTATGGGCGTCATCAAGGTCGTTGTCTATGAAACCTCCAAGTATGAAGCACTGGTAGAAGCGAATAGGATGCGGGTGTCTGATGCACTCAAAGAATACCTGCACAGATTCGACAATGATATGATTCTCCTGAACGAAGCAATGTTCTCTCATAATGAAAATGGCTATGTAAAAGCCAAACTTGAGGATGCTACAAGGAACATGAGTTCAAACCGGCGGCTTGTGGAGAGGTCATATCACGACCTAAGAAGGCTCTCCTCCCCGAATGTCATCATCCGGAAGGTCCTTATCGCATTCATTGGGGTCATCCTTATCCAGATAGCCACGGACATCATCTTTTACATTGGATGGGGAACACTGCTTGACCTGCTCTTCGGATACTTCAGATTGAGGTGATACTGATAATGAAAAGACCAAAGACGATTGTTGTGACAAGTAACAAAGGAGGTAGCGGGAAGACCCCTATCACGATCAACATCGCCGCTTGGGGACTATCACAAGACCCACCTCTCAAGGTGTTAGCCATCGATATTAATCACACCAACCAAGACCTGTTCCAAGCGATGCGTCATCTTAGATTCACAGATGAGAGGAAATATGAAACTACATTTAGCCTTGAGGGTGTTGGAACCGCTCATTACATCCCACTTAGTGACACACTTCATCTGGTTCGCCCACAGATCTTCAAGCCTCTGACATC
This sequence comes from archaeon, assembly GCA_024275415.1. Taxonomy (GTDB): domain Archaea; phylum Asgardarchaeota; class Thorarchaeia; order Thorarchaeales; family Thorarchaeaceae; genus MP5-2226. Next base: position 40,194 of record JAJRZD010000125.1, on the reverse strand, counting down.
GGAGCAGATGCTTAGAATTGTGACCGAATCAGCAAGCGCGTTTGCCGATGAACAGGAAAGCACTCCATTTGAACCTGATTTGATTGTCGTTGATAGCAACTACTGTTTCCCGATATTCCGTGTAGATGTGGATATGAAACTTGACCTTGACCCATTGACCTTCATGAATGTCTGGAGTATAACTAGCCCTCATGAGCTCAGGCTACCAAAAGAATATCGCATGACAATAAACTCCTTCAAGACTCTGTATAACGATCCAGACTGGGACAAGAAACACTTCATCCATGTGTTCTCGATCTTGGAGAAAGACAGAACCCTCACATCTGAGATGATGAAGATGATCAGTCGTCGAAGAGGCATCTACACGGTGCCAGGGTCAGATGACCTCGCAGATCTCTACAGGAAAATTGCTGAAGACGAGAAAGTAGATTCAGAGGGGTACTCCTTTGACCACATCCAATTGAAGGTGTTCTCGCCAATCCTTGCTGAAATCGATTCATTGGTAATGGAGAGCCCTTGGGACTATTCAGAGGATATCCTGAATGCACGCTGGATCGAGCGCATCAACATCTTTCTGACACAGACCAAAAAGTTCCCATTGAATGTCCTCCCGCTCCCACACTATTATCCATTCCTCAGGAAGTCAGTAGTGGACATCATCCTTCGGGAGCGTGTAGACCTTGAATTGGTCAGACTTCTCTTTTCGGATTTTTACAAGTGGATGGATATGTACCTGACAAGGTTTTTCAATGAACCATAGCCCTAACAGTCCTTCAAGTTTTTTTGATAGAGACTTGAAGTTTCAAAGAGTCGTGAGATTGAAATAGGCGTATGTCATACTAAAACGGAGAGGATGTGATATAATATGGGAAAAGGCGCAGCCCTCCTTGGTATAATCTTGTTAATCGTTGGACTTCTTCCAATCCTAGCAACGTTTCTTGTTGGAATTGTTGATCTTAGTATGATCTTGGGATATTTCGATCAAGGCATCTATTCAATCAGTCTAGCAGGATACGTTTTCACTGAGGTCATGCTCGCATTGGTAGGGATTGGAGTTCTTCTATTAATCATTGGTGCTGTCACTTAGTACAGTGCCACTAGTCCCACAAACTCGGGCATATTGCCTGAGTTCTTTTTGTTTTTCATGAAATAGGTGAAGAGGTCTGTTCCTCAATCTTCCGCAGAACCTCATCGCTTGTCAGCGACTCAGCATCCGGAAGTCCAACTCTGCCAGTCATTGAGAGAGGTTGGAAGTTGACCCCGAACACTCTTTGTTGACGGACGCCGTATTCTATGAGTTGCCCAATCTCATGGTCATTCGGTCTTCTCACGAGGGGTGCTAGCAGCTACAAATAGCCTTGACAATCTAGACAGTTTGGAAAAGGTGCTTATATACGACCGGACAGTACTACGACACAAGGTGTCTGCAAAACAAATCGGACAACATAAATTACAGGATTCAGTAATTTCAATAATGCCGACGCAAGAATATTGCTTATGGGATGGACAGATGCCGCAGTCGTTAGGACAAACATCCTTCACCTCACTTGAAGAGGGATGTGCCGGGTCAATCGTACCTAAAGGATCAGTTCCAGTATGTCGCATCAGTAGATAAGAGGACACATGACTCGCCGTACTCGGGGCACCTCTTGACAAGAACCACATGACCAGCGCCGGCGACCTCCTCTGCCTCGACAAGTTGTCCACATGCCAGACACAATCCCTTCATCGTGCAACAGAATCTCCTGCTCTATCATCTGCAATAAGTAGACTATCAAGTGTTTCCATTGTGGACGACTTCCATCCAAAAGGAACAGTCATAGTGCCATCCACTCATCGGTCGAGGAATGCCCGAACATCCACTTTCACTGTCACAATCTGCCCGACGACACATTTCTCGTCACCGGCATAGAGATCACAATCGACTATCGTCTTCCGTCCGTCGGTTTCGCGGATCCTTGCACGAAGCGTGACAGGGTGATCAAGCGGAGTGGGCTTCAAGAATCGTATGGTCAGGCTCGCGGTCACATGCATAGAGTGGGTTTCCAGTTCCCCAACCTCGTGATGGTATGCATTTGCAGTTCCAGTTCCATGGCAGTCTATTATCGTTGAGATGATTCCCCCATTAAGGATTCCTGGAAAAGCAAGATGATGCTCTTTCGGCATCCACGTAGCGACTGTTTCGTTGTCCTCCCAATAGCTTCTCAATTGCAGCCCATGCTCATTCCTCTGGCCACATCCCCAGCAAAAGGCGGCTTCCTCGGGCCATTTGTCCTGGATCGGTTCTTGGGACATAGTATCTCACGCCGAAAAGATGAGTCTTATCTCATATCATCTTGTTGCTCTGCCCCACCAATTGACAAAAGTGTCAGAGAGGAATTCAACATACTCCTTATGGCGAGAAACAACAGCCGTACCATGCTTGTCCGAGTCATGTTCCAGAAGGAAGCACATCACGAGAGAATCGATGACTGCGAATGAAACCGTAAGCTCGGGACAGTACCGGACGGGAAAGCCAATCTCGATTGGCGTGTTGCCCAGCAGACGTATGTCAACGCCCAGTGAAGAAAGACGAACCAGTTCGTTCTTCAGAGAGAACCAGTCCAAGACACCTCCGGCAGTCTTCTTGCACACCCAGACCCGTTCCGTTGCAGATTTGAGATGATTCAGGAGTTCATCGAGGATCTGATGAGGCAAAATAGTATACGCAGAATTCATAGGGGGTGAGTCTGAGTGAAACATCCTTTCAAGGGTCAATCCTAGATCCATTATTTCCTTTTTGCGCCTCACGAAATCGCTCTCAAGCATGCAAATGAGGTGGTCTACTCCTTTCTGAATGGGTAATGCCCTGTAGCGTCGTGGTTCATCGTCTAGCAACGTAATGAGACCTTTGCCTTCGAGCCCTTTCAGATTGTCATAGACTCTTGACCTATGAACACCAGTCAAATCACTCAGTTGGCTTGCTGTGAAAGAAGAACCCCTCATCAGTACTAGATAGATTCGGGCCTCATTGGTAGTAAGACCGAACACCCGAGAAACCTCAAAGACAATATCATGTCTTTCAATGGAGGAGTCTTTCAGAACTGTACGATGAAAGTCGAAGCCGGCCAATGCTGTTGCACCACGTTGCAACAACAAAGTGATGTGGTCTTATTAATCTCTCTTAACAGCTCGCATAATCAAGAAGGTGAGAAATTGCAGACAATAATGTCAATATTCCCATTGATCACAACAACAGTTGCGATTCTTTTCACGTATCTTCTTTTCAAACAATGGCAGAGGCGGAAAAGAATCTATCAATTCGTATGGTTCATCTCATTGGTGCTTTTCGCTCTGACAGCAGCATTTGAGGCACTCTCAGAGTTTATAGGATGGAACGTGTTGATATATAGGTTCTATCTCGTACTATCTGCATCTCAGGTCGCAATCATGGGAGCCGGAGCACTCTATCTTGTTCTCAGCAAGAACGTCTTCTCAACAAAGGGGCTGATTGCTATAGATGCGGTTCTGCTCGCAATCATTGCGCTGTTCTCATGGATGATGACCCTTAGCTCCATCACAGACTACTCAGTATTGGTGTTCGGTGCCATGGAATATCCCGTCGCGGGCATTGGCGTGTATTCGATACTGGTGGTAGCAGCATTGCTCTATGGCAAGGGCAGAACTGGCAAAGAGAAGAAAATGCTCCATGGTCACATCTATCTGATCTTTGCAGTGATTGCTACGATATGGATGGGAGCCTATGCCATGGTCGCTGAGGTCTATGAGGAGAATTTCGTAGCAGGTATCGCAGTGGCAGGTCATGCGATGGCACAGCATGTACGGAACTTCTCGCCATTGATGACGGTTTCTGGAGGGTTCCTTCTTATCGGGGTGGCGTTCTTTTCATACCTTAAAACCGGGTTCAAGTTCAACCTCTGGATAGCGTTAGGAGGTCTGGCCATTGCTATTGCAGGTGCCATCGCTAGGAGTGGTGCGGCATTTGGAAATGTGTTATACATTGGAGAGGTAATTGGTGTTTTCTTGCTGTACAAGGGATTCGTTGATTCAGACAGGATGATTCGAGCAAGAGAGCAAAGATCCACGACTTCATCTGCGGAAAGCGAGTTACCGGAAGGAGGACAAAGTTGAGCAATAAGGTAATGGTGAGATACGCTGGAGCAATTGTGCTAGTGCTTGTTGCTCTCCTAACATTCCTTGCCTGGCACTATGTCCGGGCCGGGATCCTTCCAATTGGCATCCGCTCCGAGTGTCATTAGGGGAAGAACCAATCCAGTTCGACCCCGCAGATGAAACCTATCTCAGAAGGTAACAAGTACCAAGATGAGGACGATCAAAGCCGAAGGATGAAAGTGTACTGATCGTCCTCAATGCTCAACTTGCTCTCAATCAGTTTCCCAGTCTTGTGAATGAAATCAATCATTGGGACATTCTTAGGATGCACATAGGCGATGAATGCATCCACACCTTTGCTTTTCGCAATCCGCATCATTTGACTCATAAGAAACGTGCCAATGCCTCGATTCTGGTATTCATCTTGAACTAAAAGCGCGAACTCGGCTTGATTCGTATTCCGGTTCAAGAGATACCTCCCTGCAGCAATGATTCTCTCACATTCGGGATTCCCATTCCCACCTATGACTGCGACAAGGGATATATCTGATTCCTGATCGACATAGTAGAACTCGTGCAATGTCTGGCGCCGGAGGCTCTTGAGTGGCGTAAGGAACCTGAAGAAGATAGATTCTTCACTCAGCCCGTAGAAGAGACCCTTTATCTTGTCCGCATCATCCGGACGTATAAGCCGGACTTCGACCATTATGGGTTGCCCATCTGGCCCCACGAACTCTCTCTGAGCTTCGTACTCGATCGGGAAATATGTACCTCGAACGAGAAACGGCACCTGATCCTCGAACACATACCGCATCTTCTTAGCTGCTTCAAGCAGCTCGTCTCTGAAATCAGGATGAGCGATTGCGATAAGGGACAACACGCGTTCACGGATAGTCCTGCCTCTTAGAGTGGCATACCCAAACTCTGTGACGATGACATCGACATCACCCCGGGTCGTTACAACCCCGGCACCCTCGCTAAGTCGGGGGACAATCCTCGAAACGGTTCCGTCAAGAGCGGTAGACTTCAAGCAAATTATCGCCTTCCCCCCTTCAGAACGTGACGCGCCTCTAATGAAATCGACTTGTCCGCCAATTCCGCTATAGAATTGGTGACCTATGGAATCAGAACAGACTTGACCAGTCAGGTCGACCTCTAGGGCACCATTGAACGCTACCATCTTGCGATTCTGTGCGATTACCCACGGGTCGTTCACGTACGAGGTTTCTCGGAACTCAAAGGTCGGATTGTTGTCAACGTAGTCATAGAGCCTTTTTGAGCCCATCGCGAAGCTGGCAATAACCTTGTCCTTGTTGATGCTCTTCTTCTTGTTTGTCACTATCCCAGATTCGATCAGGTCAATCAAGCAATCACTGAACATTTCTGTGTGGACTCCAAGATCACTGACCTCATTCTCCAAGAGATGCTCTGTGACAGCAGCAGCGATTGTGCCAATACCCATTTCAATCGTGGACTCGTGTTCTATCAATCGAGCGGCGTATTTTCCAATCAAGCGGGTACGTTCGCTCACCTCAGGTGTTTCGAACTCGAGCAATGGTTCGGTATATGGTACAAGATAATCAATCTCCTTGACACTGATGAAGGAGTCACCAAGAGTGACTGGCATTCTCTCGTTCACCTGGGCGATGACCAGATCTGCAGACAGTGCACCGGTCTTAGTGATATCGACAGAGATTCCCAATGAACAGTACCCATACTGGTCAGGTGGGCTAACTTGTATCAATGCCACATCGAGAGGGATCCGTCTGTTCTTGAAGAAGAAAGGGATGTCTGAGAGTGGGGCCGGAGTGTAATCAGCACGCCCCTCAGATACTGCATCCCTGATGTTGTCCGAAACAAAGAAAGTATTGTGTCTGAATTGGTTCTGAAATTTCGGGTCGGCAGAAGGTGTGTTCCCTAGTGTTAGCATATGCACTATCTCGTTGTCTGCCATCAAGTGTGCATTCTTAGCAAGCTCCTGAACCAAGTGGTATGGTACACCACAACCAGTGCCAAGTAATATTCGCGTGCCTCGGGCAATCTTCCTTATGGCAGTGGTAGCATTTGTGACCTTATCCTTGTACCTCTGAGTCCATTCAGGAACATCCATTCACTGCTACCTCTTATTAGAAAAGACAATCAGTAAAATACCATAAAGAGATTTCGAAAAACGTGACTCTATCGATAGAAGTCGTGTTCTCGAGAATGGGACAGCAGAGTGATACTGTTGTTCAATGCTATCTACTCCGAATTGGCAGGTTGGACTTTGCAGAATATGCTGGGAGGCGAGTTGTTTTAGAACATGGCAATAGTATTAATAAATAATAGACTATGTTTCTTGTTATGATTCGCAATCTAATAGTTTTAGATGGAAGTGGAATGCCAGTTTTTACCGCGAATTACGGGGAGTGTCACTCCTTTGGTGAAGACCAAACTATGATTAGCGGATTGGTTAGTGCTTTGGTATCATTCATCCAAAGTGCCACTGGCCATGTGATTGAAAGTGTAATAATTGGAGAACTGGAAATCTACTTCTATCAGAGAGAACGTCTAACATTTGTCATGTTAGTGGACGATAAAGACAAGAATGATAATAAAATCAAAATTCAACGAATTGCAAAATTATTTTACGATCAATACGGGGAGATAGTAAGAGGGGGATTTTATCAGAGTGAGATGTTTCAAGAGTTCGGAAACCTGTTAACTTCACTAAATATCGCTCAAAAAAACTGTGGTGGACGCCCAGATTGTGATGGATGTCCCAATTCAAAAAAGACATTGCCCGTTTCACGGCTGGCTCAGTTTTTCCGGAGATCGAGAGCCTGATTGTACATGAAAGGGCACAGTGTGAACTGTCCGATAAGATGATACAAGTCTATTTTATTGTGAAACACCGAAAGTCAGCGAAATAGGATGGTGTTCTATTTTTGAGCATGATAGTGTTCTTCATGTAACCAAATCGTTCACCATAGGCACATATTAACCAAATCGGTTAACTTATTTGTAATAAAGAATGCCCTTGACTAGGCTTGCCCAAGGAGTTTGAGCAAGGTGACCTCGCTTAAAAGTCCAAGATCCTCGGCTATTCCTTCCACGGCATGAAGGGCAGGCGAACTCGCAGATAAGTCAAAGACTGGTTTTCCGAGATAGTTCAGCTCTGCAATCGCATTGTCTGTAGGAACGATTCCGGCCAAATCCAACCCGTTGTCTTCGAGGCCCGTAGACACGGCAGGAATCAGATTATCAGGAATGCGATTTCCGATAATTAGTATCTTCTTGAAATCGATGTGAACCTCCTTTGCCAAATCACGAATACGGAGCGCAGCCTCAAAGGCTGCACGGGATGAGTCAATCACGATGATCAAAACATCTACGTTGCGGTTTGTTCTTCGACTGAAGTGCTCCAGACCTGCACTCATGTCCATTAATGTTATCTCATAATTTAATGATAAACGGTCTAGGATTTGTGTGAGCAACCGGTTCACATAGCAGTAGCAACCTTCACCCTCGGTTCGCCCCATCGCCAAGAAATCAAACCGCTCCCCTTCCACAAGGGATTCGAATATGCGTCCCTCAAGGATATCCTGTTTTGCGGCAGAAGCGGGAAGGGTGCCGTCATCTATACTCTTGCGCATCTCTGTCGCAATGTTTCCAACAGATGCAGGGACATCAACGCCTAGGGCACGAGGAAGGTTAATGACAGGATCTGCATCCACAAGAAGGAGAGACCTTCTCGTCTTCTCAGATAGAACTCTCGACAATAGTGCTGAAATGGTTGTCTTCCCGACACCACCCTTTCCGGATACTGAGATAACTAATCTTTCACGCATGTACATCACTTGTTCGCGTCTGTAGTGGAGATTCGGTATCTTTCAAGACTGGAATGAGGACATTTAGACTCATCGATATGTCGATAGATTGTGGATCTGTGGGTATTCGTATCCGAAAAACAAAGAGAGGGGGTTCGAGAGAACCCCACTTTCTAGGAGGACTACTCCTCCTGCCACTTCTTTTCTTGAAGGTATTTTGGAATGCCGCTGGAATCACGAGGACCAACTTTGACTGTCCAGCCACTGGATTCCTCGGTTTCACCACTTATTCTGGCAGCCATACCAGGGCTGATGAGAATACGATGGTTGACTTTTTCCTCGACATCATATTCTTGGATTGCCTCAGCTACCTTGTCAGCAGTCAGCTTTCTTCCAGCAACAGCAGACTGGACACTCATTCCTTCTGTGTCTACGACCAGTAGCCATGTGTCAACATTCCCCTGCTTGATATCACTCTCCACTGTGAAATATGTAAGTGCAAAATTAGTGGTATACATGACAGGAGAATCAGATGTTGCATCACCGAATTTTACCAGACCAGGTTCTACGGCTACTGGCTTCACCGGATCTGTGTAGAGATTGCTTCGAAGGAAAGTCAGTGGGAGATTGGTCCACATGTCCAGACTGTGGAGAACCACAATGTCCGAATAGCGGACTATCATTGATGCGGCCGTAAGCACCTCATCCCACTTGGTGAGCTCTGGAGCTTCACCTTCTCTATAGTCTGCCCAGACAGAGATTGGAGTAGACAGAAGGGGATAGCCAATAACATCATTGTCCTTCACCGTTGCAGCCCTTCGAAGCTGCGTGAAACAATCGATTGTAGTCCCAAGACCTGAACGCGATAGTGTGCCCGGGTCAAGGACAATGTCATGGATGCCCATTGCCTGTAGCGTATTGGCGAGAGAAGCCAGGTCATTCAGATTGCCTGGCACGTATGCCACGAGAGGTAACCCATGCTTCGCAGCAATCTCACCAACCTCAGACCATGTGTCGAGTGTGGCGGCATATAGCAGAGGTTTCTTATCAGCGATTGCATTGGCTGCTGCTGAGAGCATCTTGGGATCCAACGAACACAGCATTATGGGCCAGTCCGTCAATTCGACTAACTTCTTTGCTGCCTTTGCAAATGTCTGTGGGTCTTTCGATACTCCCCGAAGAGCAATACCATCAAGCCGTAGGTTCTGTCCGATGTACACGTATGTCCATTCCTCGATGTCCCTCACACGCTTAGCAAAAGCGTCTGCATCCAGTGCGTCAGAGATGTCTATGAAGAATGCTGTAGGGTTTGTGTATCTCAGGTCATGTCGATAGAGAACCAGCTTTCCCCCGATGGACACAGCTTTCTCACCCGTTCCGAAGGTCACTTCACGTACCGGAGGACGGATAAGTTCCTCAAGCTTCACACGTTTCTTAGCATATTGTTCTTCCTCATACAGAGGAGTGCAATCCCTCAGCTTGACCGTGTATTCAGCCATTTTCGTAGCGAATGCCATGCAGTTGGCTTCACCACATACCTTGCAGTTCGTTCCAGGAAGAAGAGGGTATATCTCCAAAGGTCCTGCGAGCTTTGCCATTTACACTCCCTCCGGCAGAGCCATAGCGGTCCAGTCAGGATAGTCATCCGCCTTGACCGGCTTGCGCTCTTTCATCCAATCTATTAGATCATGCACAGTCTTAATCGCTGCTGGGTGCATCATCATGAACAGGTCATTGCCAGCCAGCAACAAGGCAAGTGCAGTCACACTTTCCCATATCGGTCCTCTCAACTCCCGTGGACCTAGTGATTCGTCCTTCAACCACGCTTCTCGCGCCGCCCATGCATTAGTGGTGCCTGAGCTGATGGGATACTGCAATTCACTATCTCCAAGCAGTCCAGCAAGACGCATACGTTGCATCATAGTGAAAGCATACTCGAGACCGTAGCCCAGGGCCGCTGTGGTTGGATCTATGACGATTTGTTCCGGGCGTAACCAATCAATGAGTCGGCGATTGAGCTCCTTCTGTTGATTGATGTCCAGCGAAGTCCAAGAGAGTACGACCTGATCGTGTTTCTTGGCAGCTTCAGCAATTGGCTCATAGACATCCACTGTTGCCGAGCATAAGAGAGTCCTTTCACCCTCGCATACCTCAGCTGCCTTCACGAGAACCGGACCATCCTTCTCAGGGTCACCAGCAGACCCGATCAAGAGAGGGACTTTTACAGCCTGCAATACCTCTTCGATAGTCTTTGCTGCCTCATTTGGAGAGGTGTCTTTCAGTTGTCGGTCGGTACTGATAAGATGAAGGGTTATCACATCAGCCCCGAACTTGTTCACACAGAGCTTTGCCCACTCTGCAGGATCCTCCATGACCTCCTTATAATGCGTCTTGACCGCCTTGGCAAGGGAAATCTTCATGTCAAAGACATCCGCTGCGATTATCGGGGGATGCTTTGGTGGGGACTGGAAAAGATCCCACGCAGGAGCCTCATGACCGCCAATGGTGACCGAGTTACTGCGAGTTCCTCCCTCGCCCTTGGTCGCACCAATCGTGACCTCATGGATTTTTGTGCTGTAGTCCCCGAATGGTGGTTCGAACTTGGCTGGAATCAATGATTTTGGTAAGGAAAGTGCAGGCTTTGCGACCTGTGCAGCAACTTGCTGTATCATCGGACGGAGAGCAATCTTGAGTTCGTCCAGTTCGATGGTCACATTCTCAAGAACCAGTTCAGCAAACTCGCCGAACATCTCATCTAGGGTCGTCTTCTTTTCTTGCTCGGTCATTTTTTCTTATCACCCGTTCCCTTTCGGCGGATGATGACTTTCTCAGCGTATATTCGGGCGTTCTTGAAGACGATCTCAAGACCGCCACCAACACCACCCACCATTGCCGTGAACTCACCAGGTACTGCTACTGCGCCATCCGCATCTGTGCTTACTGGGACTGACATATCCTCCTCTTCTTCAATCTCGACCCATCTTTCAACGACTGGATGACTTTTGGATTTGAGGAATGCCTTGAGGTCTGGTATCGTCATGACATCGTTCTCGGTTGGAATCTTGTCACGAAGTTCCTCTGGGATGAACTCAAGAATCCGCTCTTTAATCGAGTCTGGAAGCCAGACGATGCGGTTCCAACCACCGTCAACCTGCAAGAATTTGGGCGATCGCATATACTCAATCGAGATGCCATGGAATCCAGGAACTTGTCTGCCTCCTGCTGTAGAGTCAGCCATACTCGAGAATGGAAGACCGTTCACTGTTTCGCCCTTGAAGTCTCGGTGAACGACACCAAGTCCATCGACCTCTGGAATGACGAACGCTATCGCCTCGAAACAGCCGCAGCTTGTGTGCGGCTTGTCAAAAGCACTGTAAAGCGATACCTCATTGACTTTTCCAAGGGATTTCTCTGTGTATATCTGGTTCACACCGGTGTACTCACCACGGTAATCATCAATCGTATCACCCTTTGGAATCGCATAAAGCGGGCCCTTCGGGTCGACACGAGCTGCTGCACGACCATCAAACCAGCTGATAGCACCACAGTTAGCATATCTCTGCGGAGTGATTGTACAGACATGGGTGGGGGCAAAAGACTGGCACAATGAACAGCCGTAGAATGTATCCACCTCTGCGTCTGTCAATCCTCGCGCACGGGCATCACGCTCATTGTATCTGTTTATGGCGTCGTCATACCGCGCCGCCACTTCAGCCTCGTCCGTGACGAACGTCACTTGGATTTTCTCAATGATGTTCATTTCTGTCTTGAAGAGCCGAACCAATACCTTACCCAGATACTCTAGTGTGTTGAAGCCTTCCTCGAAAGATTTCTTGCTCAGCCGAATCCAAATGTCATATCTCTGGTTCAGGTGCATCATCCCTTCGACGAAGTTCACATATTCGTGAATCCTTCTCTCTATGACTCCTTCAAGGTCAGGCTCGACATCCTTTCCAGCCACCTCGACCACGATAGCAAAAGGGTGGTAACTTCCCTCTTCCATGTCCTTGAGATCGGGACCGATGATAGTTATTTTCTCGTCCTCGATCTCGTTCATATCACGGGCTATCGCAAGCTCGAACTTCTTGTCCATCTTGGGACCACCAAGCTCGACAAACATGTCCTTGCCGCGAACTCTCTCGCCTTCATAAATGACTCCAATTTCTATTGGCAGGTCATCAAACGACAACTTACTTACTTCCTCCTAAGAACTCGAGAATCTCTTTGAGGAGATCCCGGTAGTTTTTCTCTTTCAAGTTAGGCATGCTCCAAGTGGCGTGAGGCTGGTAGAACCTACTCAACGACACAGGGACGATATGCCTTGCAAAATTCATGACGCCTGATAGCAACGTCCATTCCATATAGTACTGCATGCTATGCGTCAGAATCATGTCATGGGGGCCCTTTCCATGGGGGCCTTTCCAAGTAGGGTCTTGGAGATAGCCGACCAGTTCCATTGCTCCCATCGACTTGGCATCCTCAAATCCACGCTCAATAAATGCCTTGACCGCGCCTCCTGTGGCAACGATTGGAATTTTCGCTGCTTTCGATAGCTCGATTGAATAGTCAACCATGTCACCCCGACCATGCTTGATGGAGGGAGCTTGAGAGCCAACTATCATGAGGGGTTTCTTGGTCTTGCGCCAGTCACGTTTCAATTGTGCAGCCTTTGTCAGTGCCTTTGCTGCATCAGGGCCACATATTTCTCCTGTCTGCCAGGGTGTTGCACGCATCAATGTTACTTCTCACCTCCAGTGAATATCTGCTCTTTGAGCATCGTCGGATCCGGAATGGGACGTTCCTTCCATTTGTTCTCTTTCATCTGAGCCAATATCTTGTCTTTCAACGTGATGGGTATGTCATTGTTACGCCTAATATACTTCCAGACATCCTCTGGGAAGAAGCCCATATATCGCTCATGCAAGTCTACGTAATGGCTCAATTTGATTGAACGTCCTTTGGCTGTGTCATTGGGCCTTATGCAGAGCTTGGCTGTAAGAACGTTTGCCTCCGCCACGGTTTCTGCGGCATAGAACAGATGTTCAGGTCCAGGGGCAGTGTACATTCGTTCACCTGTACGTGCATCGTAGACTATCCAGTCACGGTCACGGTCGGCTCGTCCGAGGAACATCCTCCTGTATTTCGAGCCATGAGGACCGACAATCACAGGGACTCCAAGTCGCCAGAATCCTGCTGCAATGGCAACTGCTTTCTGGGACATAGCACCCCAAGAGATCCCTACCGCGCCGACACGATTATGGATGTAATCAGCAATCTCGGCATAGTTACCACGCAAGTTCCTCTTTGCAAAGATAGCTGCAATCTTGATAGCGGCTCCGGCAATATGCGAGTTGGCAACGCAAGAGCCCATATTGACGACACAGCCAGCATCGAATTCCCCGCTTCGACGCTCGTAGATAGATTGGCCGTTCTCGTCCTTTACATGCCCCGCAGAAATCGCGGCACATCCAGATGTGACAATGATGAAACGGCGCTTAGCAAACTCCTCAGCCATGTCATGTACGTCTTTTCCTCCGCCCGGATAATTGGCACACCCCACATGGGCGACGATGCCAGGAATCTCCCCAAAAACAATGGGTTGTCCCACTCGGCGGATTTCTGTGTCTTGAACTGCACCTCGCCCAGTCCGGACGACATGCGTTTCGTTCTTGAAACTATCCTGGGATACGGCGGCCATCCAGCTGTGGAGGGCATAGTCATTTGGACAGGCAGACTCGCATCTGACACATCCGATGCAGTTATTGTAGACCTCGCGAAGGAGTTCCATATTGCCGGTCTGAGCAGCAAGTACAGCCTCTTGGACGTTCTGGTCATTCGGACAGGCACGTACACACTCCATACATTTCTTGCAATCCTGAGCAAGTTGCTGGATTTTCTTCGCACTCGGGAAGAACCGCTTTCTCCTGCGCGCCGGTTTGACAGCAAGCGCGACTCTCGTGGCGATGATACCAACTTTATGATGGTCTGAGATGTAAGCACCAGGGATTTTCCCAGATACAAGCTCCTCAATAATAGAGTCCACTGGGTCATCTGATCTGTCAGGCAATCCCATTACAGCCTTGTCACTCGTCGATATGACTGGAGTACTCACCTTCTTTGCTTCAGAAACAATGTCGGTTCGTACGCATTGCTCGTCAACGACTACGACATCAGCTTGTCCGCTTCGGACATATCGGAGCTGCCATGATATCGGTCCGATGACCTTAGCTTTTTGGTCGCGTCTGGTCATGTCCCATGCAGTACAACACATCCCGCCGACTTCGACCTGATCGTACAATCCTTTCTCAGTGACGTAATCAGTGATTGAAGCTGCAGGTATAATATTATGACCAATCGTCAGGATGACCGCTTTGTTTGTGTCAATCATGCCAATTCCCGATTCCACAAGGGGAGCATCAGGGTCAGCCTGTGGCATTCCCAATGTTGAAACTTGGGCTAAATCAGCAATCTCCATAGACAGCTGGTCAATCATCCCGACATGGAATACCTTGCTCTCAAAGTCCATCCAACTACCTTCCTGTCCGGTGGATGTCGCTGAGAGAGTATGAGCAAGCTGGGTTTCGCAATAGTCAAGGATAATGCTTGCGTCCTCCAGAGTGCGTGGACGCATCCCTGTCACTAGTCGTGATACAGGTGCATGTATCTCAGTACCTGGACCTTGGATCAAACGCGTCCTTGGCCCATATTCCTCGATCAGGTAATCAATAAGATGTCGTGAATGGGCCAAGTGGGCCGAACAGCCGATATTGGCTGCGGCAAGGACTATCCTTCCTTGCTGACCTCTCATGTCCAGACCGCATGCCCCTCTTTTGTCACCGGAAAGGTCACATTTCCCCATTGTACAGAGGCAACAGACCTGACAATAAGGCATGTATGAGGCGGTGTATTTCGTCAACAACTTATGATCCCATGAACGTAACGTGGTAGGACCGGGCATCGGTGTCGGACCCATGGGTTCATCCCATTCGTCGTCAATGATCTGTCCGATCCTGACTTCAAGCCCTTTGAAGACGCCCATACTGGTTTCGGCTTCATCGGCTTTGATGTACGCTTTTTTCTTCATGTTTAGCTCAGTTCCTGTGTGCGTGGTGCTTTTGAATTGAAACATTCGACCATAAGAAAGTTATGAATGGACGGCTGAAAGTAAAAAATGATGTTCGATTTCATTAATTAAGCGGAAAGAGAAGTTCGATTACGAAAACCCTTCTGAGGAGAGATATGTTTTTGAAAAGAAAACGAGCGGGTTTCATTATGAAACTTGGGCGATTCTCTCGACAAGTCTTTCTTTTATGTCCCTAATCTCCAGCATGGCGGGAGATTGGTCGTTCAAATCGATAGGTGCAATTCCCTTTCGGTCAGCCTTTCGAATCGATTCATCTAGAGGGACAAGCCCTAGGAGAGGGATCCCTTCGGCTGAAACGCGCTCACGGATCATCTCCGAGTCTTCTGGAGTGACTACCTTGTTCCCGACGGCAAGAATTAGTCCGACCTCAATGTCTGCTGCAAGCTTCTTTATTTTCCCCATGATGTCAAGAGACCTCCGTCCCGGCTCGACAACGACAATCAACGCGTCCATCCCTCGGGTCGTGCCACGTCCAAGATTCTCAACACCAGCATCCATGTCCATCACAAAAGCTTCGTCGGTTCCAATAACAAGATAACGCATCAACGACTTCAGCAATGTGGCTGAAGGACACATGCATCCGGAACCTCCAGTATCAACAGTACCGGCCACAAGGAGATGCACATTGTCAGGACCAGGAACCGCGAATTTTATGGCGAGGTCATCGACTCGTGGGTTCAGCTTGAACACGCCTGTCGAGGTAGGTCCAACCTCCTTGATCTGCAACCGTTCTTCCACGAGCTCCTCGTTCTCGGTCAGGGGAACAATTGTGTCTGCGACCTCTTGAGGGATGCCTATCGCCGACCAGAGCGTGTAGCTGGGATCAGCATCCACGGCAAGTATCTTCAGTCCATCACGACCAAGCAAGCGGGCAATGGTTCCTGCGACGGTCGTTTTTCCTACTCCGCCCTTTCCTGCGACTGCGACCTTCACTTTACGCCACCTCGGTCATGGATTGCTGCATTGAGCTTCGTAATGACCTCCAGTATAGTGGGCTTAGAACCTACAGGGGGTGTAAGTCCCTTCAAGGTCACTGTGACCATGTCAATCCGTTCCATCGTTGTACCAGATTCGAGCATCTGATCAGGGGTATGGATGGAAATCTCTGCAAACCTATCGCAGATAGCATTCGGGGTACCGATGTAAATAATCCGTGTCTTTGCCAGTGCCATTGCGGCGGGTCTTGGGAGTGCTGCCAGAACATCATCCCCCACAACAAGCGATGTTGAATGCTCGCCTTGTACCAGCTTCTGAAGTGCTGTCACATCGGAATTATGAACACCAGTTCCAGAGGAATAGTCAATAGAGCATGGAACTGAGGTGACATCGGCCACATGCTTTATCACACCCATCGAGTTGGGTTCGGTGAACATCGGGAAGGCAAACGCTTCCTTGCCTATAGACCTGATTGCCTCAACAAGCTTCTGTATTCCAGCGAGATTATCTGCATGCTTCCCCGAATTCAAAATCCCACTCCCATAGAAAATCGCAGTACAGTCTGATTTCTGGAACCGCTGGGAGAAGCCTATGACCTCAGTCGCTGGTATCCCAAGAACATCACTATCAATCTTCGAGGTACCAGTGATATCTGCTGCCAATGTTTCAAGAAGCTCAGCATCGCTCCCTATGGGAATGATGAAACGATGGTTGGCTATTTTCATCGTTTCTGTTTGTCGCACATCGACCACGCCAAGAGTCCTGCTCTCTACACCCTCGGGGATTTTCTCTCCACGAGGTAGGACTGCGAACCTGCTCGGGTGTCTGTGCAGGCTCTCACTAGGGTCAGTCCCCCAGTAAATGATGAACTCACCGTGGTTCCTAACATATTCTAGGTCGGCTTCTAGCTTCAATGAGTGCATCTCATGGCGCATTGCTTGTGATGTTCCCAAACTGGACATGGAATCAAAGAAGCCCTTCACTCTAGCAGCCATATCCAAGCCCTCTTTAATCACTTCGTCGGAGGTCTGAGACCACCCGATAAGAAGAGGTGAACCACCCTCAAGAAGGATGTCTGCCGCTTGTTGAATTGCATCGTCAATCGCAATTTCATTACTTTTGCCATCCGTCCGGACAAATGCCTTGGGTGTTGCATGTTCAATAGCAGACTCAAGATGTGCATGTCCCAGCCTGCAGAGTCCTAGAGACCTCAAAGAGCCATCTTTGACTTCAATTGTGGAATCATCACAGAGCAAATAACATCCTGTACAAACTATCTCTTCCATCAGTGCCACCTACCATATTTCGATCGCATTAGTGCAGCAGTATTGCTCGCAAACTCTGCAGTTCAGACGATTAGGGGGAAAGCGTCTGCATTTCTCCAAGTTGATAATCTTTGAAATCCCATTCTCCACCCAGAACACTGTGGTTCCTACTTGGGCGGCTTTTCCCTCACTTGTAGGAGGTTCAGCAGCGACATCTACCGGACATGCTACGACACAGTTGCTACAACCTGTGCATTTAGACTCATCAAGCTTGATACCTGTTTCTGCAGCGGACTGCATTGGGGCAACCAAGTCACGAATCTTTTGTAGATTCGCCTCGAATCCTTCTTCAAGCAGCGGAGGGCAATCGTCAGGGTTCACGTCGCCAAGAGCAAGCTTGGTGGCGAATGCCATGCAAGTCTTCGGCTCACATTGTCTACAGTTGGTCTTGGGAAGGAGATTATACATCTCCATGGGATTAAGTTTCACTTTTGAGGTCTCCATGTCATAGGTTCAGAGAGTGTCTTTGGAAAGCTCCTTCAGAGGTTACAATCAACGGTACATGAATCATATGGTAGTTGCATAAATGGAGGCGGTGTCCCTAATGCTCATATTTATACTTAGAAAATGGAAACGTCACTGGTCGAGTACAAGTAATCCATGAACACGAGGCGGTTCCCCTGAGTCGTAAGAAACGAAAAAGCAAGGATAAGCAGAAAAAGAACATAGGTGTGTTCCTTTGTCGTTGTGGAACCAACATTGCCGATGTCATCGATGTGGAAATGCTTAGGGAGAAATATGAGAAAGAGGGCATCCCATTAGTGGAGGTGGATGACCATCTCTGTTCAGAACAGGGAGTGCATGATCTCATCAAGAAAATAAAACAGAGCGATGTTGAAAAAGTGGTCATTGCTGGATGCTCACCTCTGCTCCACAAGGAATTGTTCTCTGATGCTGTCAGAGAGGCAGGTCTCGACGCTGGGCATTTGCAGATGGCAAACATTAGAGAACATTGCAGTTGGGTACACTATGATGACCCAGAAACAGCAACGCTGAAAGCAGGAGCAATCATTGATACGAGCATAGCCAAGATCCGTGACTCTGAACCTGTGTCATTGTATAAGACACCTATCTCACAACGCGCGTTGATAATTGGTGGAGGAGTCGCAGGATTGACTGCAGCGTTAGAATTGGCTGATTCAGGGATAGAAGTAGTAATCATAGAGAAAGAGGGTTTCATTGGCGGGCATATGGCAAAGTGGGATAAACTTTTCCCGACATTCGATTGCGGCATCTGTATTCTTGGCCCGATGATGGCAAGAGCGTCAAGACACGAGAAGATACGGATAATGACTCTTGCTCAAGTAAAGCGGATTCGAGGCAGCGTAGGACAATACAAAGTGACGGTCGAACAAAAAGCACGATATGTGGATATAGACACTTGCACGGGGTGCAACCGGTGCATTGAGGTATGTCCAGTGGAGGTGCCTGATGAGTACAACAGTGGAATTGGCAAGAGAAAGGCGATGGTCAGACCCTCAATGGATACTGTGCCAATCGCACCCTACATCGATATCGATAATTGCATCGGGTGTCAGTCATGTGCAGGCGTTTGTGAGCCAAAATCACTCCGTTATGACGAGGTGGAAGAAACCGAAATCATCAATGTCGGAGCGATTGTGGCTGCTACTGGATACGAAACTTTCGACCCGACGGTCGTGGAGGAGCTCGGATATGGGGTGAACCCTGATGTAGTAACATCGTTAGAGTTCGAGCGATTGATCAATCCCGCAGGACCCACATGTGGAAAAGTGGTCAGACCTTCAGACGGAAAGCCGCCGAAACGAGTCGTCTTTGTGCTATGTGTTGGAAGCAGGTCAATCAGATTCAATAGACCTTATTGTAGCAGGGTATGCTGTGCTGCGGCAGTGAAAGAGGTCATCCAACTCAAACAGCAATTGCCAGATGTTGAATCATACGTGTTCTATAATGATATTCGCACTTTTGGGAAAGGACAAGAAGAGCTCTATCTGCGTGCGGCAAAGGAGTTCAAAGCAGTCTTTGTGCGCGGGGCGGTAGGTGAGATTGCTCAGGACCCTATATCTGGGAAGACTGTCGTGAGAGGAGAGGATACTCTGCTCCATAGACTGGTAGAGATGGAAGTCGATCTCGTGGTATTGATGGTCGGGATGGATGCGAGCCCTACTAACGTGGAACTGTCAAAGATGCTCAAGACACCGCTGGATGAGAATGGTTTCTTCTTGGAACAACATCCAAAACTTGGCCCGAGTAGTACACACTCTAAAGGGGTATTCCTTGCAGGGGTCGCTCAGGGGCCGAAAGACATTGCCGATTCGGTCGCACACGCAGGACTGGCGGCTTCGAAGGTAAAGACCCTCTTCGTTGCAGGGCATATCATTTCGGAAGTCTGTGCGCCATCTTGTGATGAGAGTCTTTGTATCGGATGTAGGCTCTGCGAACAGGTGTGTGCGCCAAATGCGATAAAGTTCAATGATGGAAAGGTTCCTATTATCGATATTGCGGCCTGTCGAGGGTGTGGTGGATGCGTAGGTGCGTGTCCGTCTAGTGCGATGGATCTTCCATGTCTGAACAACGACCAACTTGATAATGCAACACGGGCTGCTGTGAATTACAATCCACTTAGGCCGGCGATTGTTGGTTTTCTGTGCAGGTGGTGTGCCTATGGCGCAGCAGACAGAGCTGGGACCTCAAGGATTCGCTATCCGCCAAATATAATCAACATCCAA
Organism: archaeon; assembly: GCA_024275415.1. Classification (GTDB taxonomy): domain Archaea; phylum Asgardarchaeota; class Thorarchaeia; order Thorarchaeales; family Thorarchaeaceae; genus MP5-2226. The sequence goes on along the minus strand of JAJRZD010000125.1, from coordinate 20,159 downwards.
GTGCCATGTACTGGAAGGCTTAATATCGACAACATCCTCACTGCATTCTCAGAAGGGGCGGATGGGGTCGCGGTGATGGGTTGCCATGTCCAAGATTGTCACTACAGGACAGGAGCTAGATACGCTAAGGACAGGACAGACAATCTCCGTGAAGTGTTGGAGGCGATCGGGATAGATGGGCGGCGGCTATACTTTGGCAGTGTGTCAGCAGCAGAAGCAGATCTTTTCGCCGAACAGATTGAGGACTTTGTGAATACTATCACGGAGCTAGGGCCGCTTGGAAGTGAAAACTCCAAGAATGCCAAAGCCTCACATCGTACTAAAACCAAGAAGGTGGCCGGCCGTGGATAAGGGAAAGCGAACTGGGATTTCAGTAGGAGAGAAGCCTACCGTCACGATGGATGTTACAAACGGCACTGTAATCTATATCTGGAAGACCTCAATCCTGACAAGAGTGCTTGATCACAAGATAGCAAAATGTGTGGGATGTGGAGTCTGTTTGATCTGCCCATGGGATGCCATAACCATGGGACCCGTAAAGGAAACTGCTTCAGGACTGATTGAGGGAGCACCCCTTGTGAATGTGGATCCAGACCTATGCACCTTTTGTGGCCTCTGTGACTCAGCATGTATATTCAGAGCTTTCGAAGCACGTTATGAGGGAGAGGGAGCCATCAACGAGTATGAGCGGATTGATGGAATCCATCGCATTGATGAAGAGAAATGTGCCCCGTGTGTGCTTTGCACGAAGGTTTGTCCGACAGACTCCCTTGAAGTGGATGTGAAAGTGAACCGGAAGGAATCTTTGGTCACGTATCAAGGTGAAGAATACGCAAAGGGCACCATCAACATCGATGAGAAGAAATGCTCCTTCTGCGGACTGTGTGAGATTCTATGTCCTGATGCAATCTCCATCTATTGGTCAGAAGCCGTGGAGCCTCCAGATTTCCGCCCTGCTGTCGGGATAAGAGTCAATGAGGATCACTGTGACTATTGTGGTCTCTGTGCAGATATATGTCCGGATGATGCGATTTCTGTAGAATGCATAGAATCGGGACCGCGTACTATCAAACAGCCTGAAATAACAGGAGAACTCAAGCATGATAACACAACTTGCGTAAAATGTGGACTCTGTGCAGAGGTATGCCCATACGAAGCACTTGAAGTGACAAAACCATTCTCAGGCGAGGTCATTATCAAGCAGCTTGATAAATGTGATCCGACAGGGTGCCATAATTGCTTCAACATCTGCCCTATCAAGGCAATATACCCCACAGGAACGGCAGACAAGATAGAGATCTTGGAGCATTGCATGTATTGTGGTGCATGTGTCATAGCATGTCCATATGATGTGTTGGACATCAAACGAGAAGGGTACAACGTAGACCAGATTGAAAGAGCAAAAGAATGGGAAGCGGCAAGAAAACGGGCCTTCGAATCCATTGTAGGGATATCACCACCATCGAGTGGGTTGTTCGAAAGAGATATCGTGGTCGATATCGCAAGGAAAGAATCCCAGCAAATCAAACAACATGAAGCATGGGACTCTGTAGATGGTGAAAGGAAAGCAGCAATGCGGGCTGCTCAGGATCTGAGAAACCTCCTCAAGAAGAAGCCAAGACACCATCTGCAGGTCGAACGAGGTCGTGTGGACAAACTAATCAAGACGATGAAGAGTCCTGAAAAAGGTCAAGAAGAGGAGTAATCTGTTCATCGCTCCGTTTCACGGTCACAGGAATCCCGTGGTACTGTGGCGGAGATCCATCAGGTGGGACATCTACAAGTGCAAGTGCCCAAGGACCATAGGGGACGACGGCGAGGCCATCCTTAGCGTTCTCGTCCATTACCGCATGTACAACAACTGAACCAGCCTTTGATTGGATGCTCACATTCGATTCACCTTTCAGACCCAGCTTCTGCATATCCCCTTTGCTCAACCGAACGAGGGCAGTCGCATTCCGGTACTCATTGGACATCCTGTTCTGTGCGGCTTCCACATCGCTCATAAAATCATGTGTGATAACGAGCTTCATTTCGATATTCGGGAAGAGCAGGTCACCTAGAACCATGTTGCATCACCAGATTCGTCAGCGCATCTGTAAGTTATTATATTTCCGTTAGGGAGATGGAAAGAGCCGCAAACAACATCCTTATGTAACATGCTAAGATACGTTTTACACTTCTAGGTGGCGACTATGCGAATAGCGACCATTTACGGCGATGTCTTCGCTGAGCGAGTTATAGGGAACCTAATCAACTTCCGGACATTCTGTCAGGCATGTGAGCCTAGCTGCTCAGAATGCAGATCTACCTATGGATCTTATGTGGGCGATATTGTGGGAATCTATCCCATTGACCCCCCCTCACCCACCATTATCGAAGACCCTGAGCAATACATCAACGAAATCGGGCTAGAAAAGTGCGACCTCCTATTGATTGTCGCAATCCACCACGACATCATTGCTTCGGTCGATCACATGATCAAGATAACAGGTGCGAGAGCCGTCTTGGCGCCAATCGAGGATCCAACATGGATACCCCCAGGTTTGCGCGCGCAAGTCAAGGAAACCCTTGATGAGATAGGTATTGAATCCGCGTTTCCAAAGCCATTCTGTACTCTCGAACCAGGAGAAGGTGCTTTGATTGACGAGTTCATCGAGCAGTACAGACTAGGGCGACCAATCCATTATGTGGACATGAAAGGCGACATCATTGCCGAGATCGGGCCAAAACGTTCTGCTCCTTGCGGATGTACATGGTATGTCAGCCAGAAGGTCAGAGGACGGTCGATAGCAGATACAGATGACCTATTCGATGTGATCTCTAAAGCCCATCACGCATACCCGTGCACGGCGTCAATGGCTAAGGATAGAGAAGTCGGTGATGCGCTCCTCCATGTTGCAGGGTATCAGGCACGCTATGCTGTATGCGAGGCTGCAGGAATTGAGGATTGCAGGTCGGCACCTGAGAAAGCCAAGAAGGAATAGGCATGGCGTTTGTAAAAACTGATAGGAACGGATGTATCAGAGTAGGTGATTTTCTATGCCGGACGATATTCTAGAGTATTGGATGGGTGTCGCGCGAGAGATAGCGCATAAGCACGACATCGAGCAGTTCGATACGAGTTCAGCAATGTGGAGCTGGGAGAATTTCAAGGATGACATCCAGTCCATCAGGAACCATTTTGGACTGGGAAGCGAATATGTGGACATTCTTGGTATCCGATTATATTTTGAAACAGGAAGGACTGTCGATACGTTTACAAATACAGAAACATCACCCAGCCGGTTGATTCCATATCTCTTCTATTACAGCAAGGCAAAGGACAAGGGCATCGGGAACGAATGGGTGAAGTTCAACACATTGAGAGGGTCGTGGGCTTGCAGGTATTCATTTGACGAAGAAGACATCAAAGCACTCCTTGCTGCTTTTATTGAGAATAGGGAGAAGCTCTATACAGCATTCGAGCGGTTAGGTGCGAAGAGAGTAGACTACGGAGATGTAGGGTTTGAGCTGTCCTTTCTCCCCATGGTAAAAGTGCTCATAATCTTTGAAGAGGCTGACGAGGAGTTCCCAGCAAGTGCCCGTATGCTCTTTGACAGAAATTCGATATTCTATCTCCCACACGAGATGCTCGGAAACATAAGCTGGTTCGTTGCAAGTAGAGCTCTGAAAGCGATAAGATGATAGACCGAGGTAATCCAGCAGTATTTCGATAGGAAGATAGCAGGTCGTTTACGTTTTGTAACAAGACAAAGAAATTCTTGCACCTTTACAATAAGCCCTATTCCTTAAAAGGCAGAGGTCGTTCATACTGCAATCAAAAACAAGAGTCAATAGTTGTGAACGGAATGAGTGAACTATGTTCTCCCAACCATAACATGACTATCTGACTCATATGATGAAAAGGAGCGAGAATGGAATGGCAGATAAGGAACTTAAAACGGTCTGTGCAGGTCTCGGGTTTGTTGGTGGACAGGCACATGTACCATCATTTCGGAAAGTACCTAACTCAAAGCTCTTGGGAGTAATTGCGAGAAAGGGGCGAAAAAGCGAGGAAATCGCAACCAAACTGAAAGAGAAGTACGGTATCAATATCTACTACGACTGGAGCGAGGTATGCAAGGATCCAGAGGTTGACGCGGTATGTGTAGCGACACCCACCCCGTTCCATTATCCAATGGCCAAAGAAGCACTCGAGGGTGGTAAGCATGTCTATCTGGAAATGCCTATCGCACCAAAACTCGAGCAGGCCGAGGAGTTGGGCAAGCTTGCAGAGAAACAAGGCGTCGTGCTCATGCCGATACTTAACTTTAGAAGATGTCCCGGCTATGTCAAGGCAAAAGAGCTCTATGAGAGTGGGGCCATCGGAAAGCCTATCGCAATAACATTCAGGGAGTTCATTGCTGCAAAAGACCTGGCTGATCAGTGGCCACTTTCATCGTGGGCATGGGACATCGAAAAGAGTGGTGGTTATCCAGATTATACATTGTCAGTCTGGTCACTTGATATGTTCCGCTGGTTCTTCGGCACGGATATTGAGAATGTCAAATGGGCTGCAAACTATATGCCAATCGAAGGCATTGATGACTTCAAAGGATACCAGACAGTAGGGGTCATCCGGCTTGAAAATGGCGTCGTTGGAAAACTGATGTACGGCTCAACAGTGGAAAAGGGATTGGACACCAGTAGGTTTGAGATATTCGGGAACAATGGCAAAACAATCGTTGTCGATTGGGTTCCAAGTAAGGATCCGTCCATATTCGATGTGTCCCTTCTAGGTGCTGAAACGCAGAACTGGAAAGTAGAAGGCAAGGGTCCACGAATATGGGGTCACCGACAGCTGATAGCACACTTTGTCCAAGCATGCCTTGGGAATGAAAAGCCAGAGTTCGACTATACGGACGCGATTGCAGCACAGAAGTGGTCAGATAAGATTGTCACTGACCTCATCTAGTTCATTGTGATGCAAAGAGGGGAATTCAATTCCCCTCAATACTTGTTTTCATTTCTGGTTATACAGCAAATCTTTTCCATAACAATATGTCTGTTTGTAAGGGATACAGATGAGTGAAAAGAGGAAGGTTGTTGTTTACGGCGCCAATTGGTGTTCGGATTGTAGAAGATCAAAAAAATACCTAGGTGAGCAAAGAATCCATTATGAATGGAGAGATATCGAGCTTGAAACCTCTGAATCAAAAGAAGCCTATGACTTTGTTCTTGCTGCGAATGAGAAGATGTATGGAAAACCGATGAAAAAAATCCCTGTGATTCAGATAGTGGAGGGGCAGTCAGAGCATCTTTTGATCGAGCCTAGCAATGTTGAACTGGCAAAGGCACTAGGACTTGCCACCGAGGCTGCTAGCACATTCTATGATGTGATCATCATTGGAGGAGGACCAGCGGGCCTCACTGCAGCACTCTATCTTGCACGAGATGATTATGAGGTTCTAGTAATCGAACGTTCGACGATTGGTGGGCAGGCATTCATCACGAACAGATTAGACAATTACCCTGGCTTTCCTGAAGGCATCACAGGAGAGGTGTTCGCAGAGAATCTGAAGAAGCAAGTCAAGAAGTTCGGTGTCGAGATACTCTTCCCATATGATGTAGTAGATATCTCTCCTTGTCACGATGTGAAAGACGGGGGGTCATTCGACAGATGTGCCCACAAGAAAGTGGTGACCTCAGACGGAACGGAACTCTTCTGCAATGCAGTCCTTGTGGCAACAGGGAGCAACTACAGGGAATTAGTAGTCCCTGGCTCTGATGATCTAGCAGGAATCAGTATCCACTATTGTGCCACCTGTGATGGCGCGTTCTACAAGGGGAAGGAACTCTTCGTCATTGGTGGAGGTGACTCGGCTTTCGAAGAATCGTTGTACCTGAAGGAGAAATTCGCCACGAAAGTGACTATCATCGTGCGGGGAGAGAAACCGTCTGCATCGCCAATCCTTCAGGAGAAGGTTGGGGATAAAGAAGGAATTGAGATAATCACACATGCAGAGGTGGTAGAACTCAAGGGTGAGAACCAGCTCAAGTCCGTGATGGTAAGGCACATTGATACCGGGGAGCTGAAGGAGTACTCGCCAGACGGGCTTTTTGTTTTCATTGGTTTGAAGCCTAACACGAAATTCGTTGCAGGCACCATCAAGACCGACGACCGGGGATTCATAACAACTAACATTGGAATGCAGACGAGTGTCATGGGTGTCTTTGCTGCCGGGGATTGTAGGGCAGGTGCCACGAACCAAGCCATATCAGCTGCTGGAGAGGGAGCGTCTGCTGCAATCGCAATTAGAGAATTCTTGAAGCGCACAGGATAGGAACTAGGTACGAACATACTATTTTATCATGGATGTCGTAAGCCAAAAAACACTCAATGGAAGGAGTAGAACGTCCACTGTGAAAAACGAAACTGAATGGGACTCCTTGGACTGGTTAAAAAGCGCGAAACGTCTGATAGAGTGGGTTGTTGCACTCTCTCCAAGTACCAATGTTCTGTTAATGATCCGTCATTCTCATAGAGAGGTCATCAACAATCATGCTGCCCAACTGAGCACAGGGCTCACTCCTACAGGATGTAGGATGTCCACCGAGTTTGGAAGTAAGTTGCCAACGAACCGGAAGACAAGAATCTTCTTCAGCTTCGTATCCCGCTGCTATCAGACCGCGGACGAGATTGTGAAGGGGTTCAGCAGTAGAGGCGGGAGCGTTGAGGAATTCGAAACGTTATCCATCCTAGCCACACCTGAGATCAGGGATCAGAGCGTTTGGCATGAACTCCAGCCTGACGGAATGAACATCGATGTGTTCATCAACAGGTGGGCGGATGGAGAGTTTGACGATAAGATAGAGCGGTTTCAAGACTACGAATCCCGACTAAAGGCAGAGTTGTTTGACAGACTTGCTGCCGACGATGCCGGGTCAATGCATATCCATGTGACACATGACCTTGCATTGATGGCAGCGAAGAGGATGTTCCTTCAAAGGGAAATCGGCGCTCAAGACAGAGAGCCATTCCTTGGGGGAATAGGGATCAGGTTATCAGATGGAGAAGCCCGTATCTTTTTGGGGGGCGAAGAGATGGAGTTTGCGCATCACGGGCTCTCGACCAATAAGTCATATCGAAGGAATAATCAGGGAATCTGAAAACACAAACAGGATGAGTGATATGAGCGTCACTGATGATATCAAAAGCTGGCTCTGGGTGGTACAATACTGGGCCATCGTATATATCCTGATGTTAGGAGCCGGAATCACAGCGAGCGTATTGGCATCTCCGAGTCTTTACTGGGTCGTGTCGATCCCGACCATTTTTCTCCTTGCAGCCCCTGTGACTTACAAGCATCTTGTCGGTGGAGGTTGTAGCCTGAAATACCAGATATGTGCTCTCGTGAAAGGTGCATTAGTAGGACTTATCTTCATGCTCATTGCGATAGCAGTGGATCCAATGGTGTGGAGCACACTGAAGTCATCACTTGGATGGAGCGCATTGGAGTTACCAGTCTTTTCGGACCTCTTATATCAGGCGTGGTTCTACGCCGGAATTGTCGGAGGCTTCGGAGCAAGGATCATCGAAGTCCGACAGATGAACTCTATAGGGAATATCACTATCGCGGGATACGAGTAGATGTGCATCCCCGGAATCGGAAAGCTCATCTCAAAGAGATACAAATCATTACGGGCAAGGTGCTTGTAATGGTGTGGTTTCTAATTTCACTGGTCGGGATCCTGTTACTACTTCCACTTCACTTCCTATCAGTGGAGCATACCAGACTCGATGCCAGATATGGTATGAAGAAAGGTAAGAAGATTGGTAGTGCTCTCGGTATGGTATCTGGCTGGGGATATTTCATCTTCCTCTTCGGCATCTGGCTATCACCACAACCACAGTTCGCACTACCATTCATTGATATACCAATTCTGATCGTAGAGAACACCTTCGTCTTCTCGACCGCTGACATCATCTTTGGAGGGATGTTCATCGCATTAGGAGTCTGGCTTGGTATTGGTGGTGTCAGGGACTTGGGATTGCAGGCTTCAGAAACCCATCGTGCCGAAAAAGTGGTCATCGGCGGTCTATACTCAAAGGTAAGACATCCTCAGTATCTTGGAGCCATCCTGTCACATGTTGGAATGTCGTTGCTTCTCTCACAACTCTATTCCCTACTGGTCACACCAATCATCATAGCGCGAGATTATGTAGTGTGCAAGAAGGAAGAGAAGGAACTTGTGCGAGAGTTCGGCAGCGAATATATTGCGTATTTTGAGAATGTGCCCATGTTCATCCCTAGACGACAAAGAGGTAATGGATCGGAAGCAGTCCGAGAATGACAAATAGAATGCCAACAGCAAGATAGTTCCGTTTCCCATAATCACGACCGATGGTCAATGCGGCCCCACCAACACCTACCGAAAAAGATAGAGTAACGTATAGCCAAACTAACTCCAACGAAGGAAATCCGTAAAGTACGATTCGGAGTAGCAGCCCCAGACCAAAGTAGATTGTCAGATTCCTGACTATGATATCCTCGGGTGACGACAATTCGTTCGCCTCGTAGAGAGCAAGGGAGCTGGTGAGTTATTGTTTGTGGTTTGTGAAATGAACTCTATCTCAATGCTTTTCTTAATTTGACTCAATCTCAGGATGATAGCTCATGAAGATACCAGTCGATAGATGGTTTGGGGCAATAAGAACGAGACATTCTCGGAGACGATACACCGGAGAACCGGTGCCTGATGAGATTCTTGATAGACTCGATGATATATCAAGTTCATTCCATCCTATTCCTGGGGCACGCTCCATCATCGTAGCAGAGCCACCCAGCGACCTATTCAAAGGTGTTATTGGCTCATACGGAGCGATTACTGATTCGCCTCATTGCATTGTCCTAATTGGGGACATGATCCAGCAGCAGGTTCAGGAAGCGGTAGGATTCCATGGTGAAGGACTGGTGCTAGAGGCGACAGCCAATGGAGTGGATACATGTTGGGTCGGGGGCTTTTTCAGAGAGGAGAGCATCAGCAGTGAGATTGACCTTGGAGAGTATGAGAAGATACTTGGAGTCATAGCGGTAGGATTTGCATCCACTGGCAAGAGCAGGACAGAGAAAGTCATGTCGGGAATCATTGGGTCTCGAAGGAGAAAAGAGATACAGAAGCTTCTCTATCTAGGAAGCGAGCAGCCAACGGGGTGGACACGTCACGCGTTGGAGGCGGCCAGGCTTGCACCCTCTGCCGTGAACAGGCAGCCTTGGAGGTTCAGGATCGTTGGTGACTCGATAGAGATATTCTTCAAGAATGCCTTCGCCTCAAAGAGCATCTCCCCACGACTCGATTGTGGGATAGCGATGCTCCATCTTGAGATTGGCGCTCTAAAGGCAGGTGTAAAAGGCACTTGGGAGTTTCCTGAAGGCGAACCAATTGCGAGATACATGCTTCAGAAGCAGACTGACTAGGTTTCCGTTAGATTGATAGAGCAAATGGGATGACTGAGATTCGATGGCGGATTGTGATTCTGAGCAGGTCAGGACTTACCAATTGTACAAACAAGGTCTGGTGGGAAACAGTTACAAAACGTTCTCCGATGTCGCTAGGGCTTCATTGGGACTACACTCCACGGACTATTGGACACCATATCTCTCAGCGTGGGCGCGCATCGGTGATTACGCTTCAAGCGATATCTTCGACACCCTGAACTCAGGAAAAGAATTCGTGCGAATGCCTGCATTTCGCAACACTCAGCACATCATCCACAAAGACAACTATGCGATTGTACAGAACGCCCTTGGTCCTAGATTGGTCAGGACGATGCGACAAGCACCTCCAATCAAGAACCTCACGCAATCTGAGATTGATGAGAAAATCAGGGAAATCGAGCTTGCATTGCAAGAGGGGCAGTTGAGTATAGGAGAGCTGAAGAAACGACTGCCACACCTTGGCAATCAGATGAGGTGGCTTCTGCTTGTCGGCATCGGGATGGGGAAGATCATAAGAGCCAGAGGGAAACATGCACGAAGCACTCGATTGACCTATGATCTTGCAGAACGCTGGCTCAAAGGATTCGAGAGATCCTCAATGAGCGAGGAAACTGCCCTTGCTGAAGTGACTCGCAGGTATATTGACCACTTTGGTCCTGTCACCATCAAGGACATCGCATGGTGGCTTTCGCTAAGGATTGGGGAAACGAAAGGCATCATTGCGAAAATCAAAGATGGTCTGGTCGAGGTGGAGATGGACCGACAGAAACTCCTGATGACCAATGACGATTTCGACAAGTTCAGAGCATTCGAACTTGATGAGAGACCTGAACCGTTCTTTCTTCCATATGAGGATCATTTCCCAAAGGCATACAAGATCCGCTCATGGTACATCATAGAGGAACATACCGAAATGATATTCCCGAAGATTCGAGATGACTATTGGCCACCCGAGTTAAAGCCACCACTTTCAGAACCTAGGAAGGGAATCATCGTGTCAGGTGAAATTAGGCCATCCATATGGGTCGATGGTTCGATTGTAGGCAGGTGGGAGATAGAAAAACGGGACGGGCAGGCTGAGATAGTCTATGGCCTTTTCACGGATCTCTCAAGAGATGCGCTAGATAGTATCGAGCAAACAAGAAACGAGTTGTCCGAGTTCGTGAACAGACGCCTCGTTCCCATCTCATGATCACTCGTTTGTTTCAGATTTCTTCTCTTCTTGCCTCAATTCAAAGACCACAATCCGATCTGGGTCTGGACAGGCAATCCTAATCCTATCAGTGTGTTCTCCAAAGGGAATCGAACCGCCATACTCTAGTGCAATCTCGCCCGGGAACATAGAGTTGATGGCCCACTTGCATATCTTCGTACGTTCTTGGGGATTTGAGAGGTCAAACTCCTCGTTCAACTTGAAGAGGGGACATGGATCATGCCCTTCTGTGGTCCGGAGTTCATGGACTCTCGCTATGACTTTGTACATGGTATTCTCCACGGATGTCAAGCCATGCGTGAACTTAAGTCTGGCGTGAGTGCTGCCCGCTCGGTTAGGCAACACACCAATCCAGACAGAAGTCCAAGCCTGAAACACTGGTAACTCATCGATTCAGGTGTTTGTTGTACAGAACTGTCACAACAACAAGAACCGCAACCAGCCCTAGTGTCGTACCTAGGAAGAGATAGTCTGATGAGCCAAGTGCAGGCTTCGAACTGATCCCGGTTGCCGTGTCACTTGATGCCCCTGTACTTGAAACCGTGGGCGCATTCCAACCTGCCAGACTTGCCACAAGCCACCAGAAGGCTCTGCCTTTCTGCTCGCAGCTCGTATATGTGGTATGTCCGGCTTGATCGCCGTTAAAATCTTCGTGCTCAAGGGGGACAGTGTATGTCGTTCCATCCACGCTGTATTGGTAGGTGTTCTGCTCACCATTGCTCCATGCGTCAAGGTCTGCGAAATCGAAAAGAACCTTGTTGTTCGTGGCGCAATACTCTCGGATTATCTCATTGTTGAGCCATCGATTATAACCTTCCGCATCACTTGCTTGAGCATTGCATGTCATATAAACAAAGGTCACATCAGGATTGGCTTCTTCAAGAGCACTCATTGCATCCAGATATTGTTGGACAGCAGTGCTGTCGTAGTAATTGAGCTGGGTACACCACGCCCACATCGAAACTGTGATTGTCGGATTGTCATCTAGTGTCTGCTGCGTGATGGCAATGCCATCGTCCGTTTCCCAATACAGGTCAGGCGTGATGTAGGAATGAGGGGGATTTCCGTCGAGGATGCACAATGCTCCCTCTTCAGTGGGCAGTGATCCTGTGATAGACACCTGACTATAGGTTGCATCAGCCGATTCGATTCGTGTCAGACCCGTGGTTATCTGACTGCCATGGCTTGTGTGAGCATAATGCACTCTGACATTGGTTTGTGCAGCCTGAATCCACTCAGCCGGTATTGATTCCAAGTCGATACATGTATGGTCGATAATCAAGCCACCCGGCCAGTCTGAAATGACTGGTGTTGCACGACTCACGGGAATGGAGTGAACGACGGGGATGGCGTATATCATGAAAAGGACTAGGACTCCTATAATGATACTTTTGGCGTGCTTCATTTTAGATCCTCCTTTGACGCAGGAGTTGATGAACAAAACAGCTATGAAAAGTTTTCGCGCATCCTTCAAAGGTTGATGGTATGTTGTGGATGCTCCCGAATGATTCTTAGAGGAAACTGCATATTGGAGTCAGATGTGAAACCTATGGATGACATGAGATTATGGTCGCTATCATTTGTTGTCGTGATTATCGTAGGGAGTGTTGTAATCTTCATCAATTTGCTAATCCCAGATGGGACAGTCTTTCCGACAAGCGTGGAATATATGCTATCGAATGGCTACAGGCTTCTATCTATCTTCTTGGGCGTGCTGGCTGGAACGTCTCTATCAGAGATGATGAAATCACGGAGCAATAAGAACACAGGACAGAGCCTGTTGGAGGATCTCATAGAGGAGCTACGTGTCAACCTGACGCTTATCGGGAAAGGAATCCCGTTACGAAAGGGATTCTGGCTTCTTGGGATCCGATCCGGGCGGGCTGAGTACCTATGCAAGGAACACCGCAGAAAGTTGTGGGACATATACTCTGACATCACGCACTACAACGAAGACCTGCAAGTCCAGCATAGAGTCGCAATCCTCGAAGGGAGAATAGATATCGACTCTGCTCTAAGAGGAGAGCTCGAATCGCTTTGCGACCATATCAAGAAACGGATTGAAGAGTTCCTTGAGGGTTACCAACAGCTGCGCTAGACTTGCCCAAACTTGGACATCCCTTAGATGGACACTCGAAGTAAATTATAGGGTGAGCTACGGTTTTATGTTCTCGACCACTCATATAGGAGTATGAAGTCGGACATGAAACACAAACGGCCTCACAGAGTCCACCCAGTGTCGTTGTCTGGGAGTACAACACTCTGGTGTCAAAGCTTGTACAACTTGCAATGAACGATAAAAGGATACAGAAGCACAAAAATAGAAAAAAAGGGGAAGAGATGCTCTTCCCTATTTCAGTTTTCGAATGCTGTAACTACGTGTGAATACTATCGCAATTGCGGCGATGCCGACAATCCCGATTGCCAGAGATGCGGTGACAAGTCCGCTCATCACACCAGATACTTGTCCGGGTGCGATTGTTGGATAGACTGCATAGATGGGGTCGTGTACGATTGCATAGCCGTCCCAATTGGAGTAGCACGAACTATAGTAGAAAGTGCTGTATGCCCAGCTCGTATCCTGTGCAGAAATGCTGGCTGAATCATAGGAACCTTCCATATAGGCGTAGCCGTAGGAATAGTAGTCAGGGAGGATTATGGTGCCAACATCGTATGTCGCTCCATCGTATTCCCAGACATAGGTGCCTCCAAAGCTGACGGATATGAGTTCACTCGTATTCTCCTGAACGAACTCCAGATTGCCATCAGGTGCTGGTTCTGCCTCATAGACACCACCATAGTCAAGCGACCCTTCTGATGTTTCAGGGGTGATCGTGTAGCTTGAGAATGAACTCCAGTAGTTCATTGTCAATCCCAACCCTTCAAGCTCAGGAACTGGTTGACCGGTCACGGGATCAGTGAAGTCGCCAATCAGCTGATCGATCTTAACAACAGCCGCATCTTCAGTGACCTCGAATCGATACACCATCTCAAGATACTCTACTTCGACAGGAATATACTCCGGTTCAACATAGCCCTCGGACACGTTTAGTGAATCATCCATCCAAAGAGCCTCCCAGGGAGTATATTCCCAGAAGTCACCTTTCACATTCACGACCTCGGCACTCCACTCGATCTGACCAGCGTCATTCAGCGCTGGGAGATTGATTTCTCCAAGGGTCGCACTATCGGAGTAGAAGTCAAAGACCTTCTCGGAATTCTCAGCATCTATGACGTATGTCGTCCAGTCGACTACTCCATCATTGTCAAAGTCGTATTCCACCTCTTTGTACACCATGTCCATAATACCATTCCTGTTGGAATCGTTATAGGCGCTCATGCCCGAGTAATAATGGTTCATCCACTGAAGCTGGTCACCAGCCTTTGTCATCTCTGAGATGTCATAGCCAAAACCATAGTATGACCACTCGTCGTCATATGTCCAAGACTCGTTCATCCAAGATGCCCATTCGTAATCATCGGCAAGCACTGGGATAATATCGTTGGGGTCAACCTCCACCATGTCGTCATCGTACCAAGTAAAGTTGGTCTGGTAGTAGTAATCCGTGTAGTAATAGCTAAAATAGAAGGAGGAATAGACGAACACCTCGTCTCCCGTCATGGCTTCAACTGGCGGACTCCAAAAGAGCGTCCAGAGGTCAAAGTATGATGTGCCTGTGTTGGGATCTACGACCTCGTAATATACAGGCTCAGAGAAGGTACTGTTCTCATCGGGATATGTGGGAGCACCATCAGGATTCTCTGCCAGCCATGCCATCACTGACGCATCTGGATCAAGAATGATGACGACAAGAAGATTCGAAAAGTTCCATTCGTCATAGATGTCATAGGTGTCCTGCTCACGAATCCAGTACACGTTACCACTAGTATCCTCGACAGGATAGTAGTGGTCGTAGGAACCCGTGAAATTGGTATCACCCCAATCATCACTTGACTCGTTCCACCACTGTGTAGCGGCATAGACTCCGGTCATCATCTCCTCGAATGGATCCACTATTTGAGCGGGAGTCATGCGGTTCACAGGAGATCCTGCGACCGGCTGCGCGCTAAATAGCAGAGTTCCAAGGATGATGATTGCTAGTGTGTATTTCAAGTGTTGTTTATTCATTCAATACACCTCCACGATAAATCGTGTAATTCATCCTGTGCAGGAAACGGTAATAGGTAGTATCTGTGAACAGTTCAATCGTGATCATCTGGGCACTCTCCGTTCCAATCGGACAATCTTGGTTCTACCGGATTCTGCCCTAGAAACTAGAGCTTTCCTCTCAAGTCCTTTCAGTGTGACGCTTAAGGTAGACCTGCTCAATCCTGTCGCTCTTCGCAATTCGTCCTGTGCAAGGCTCCCACCATTCTCCTCAAGTCTGTTGATCACTCTTCGCTCGGTGTTTGTGAGGGTCACGACTATCACTTCTGGCTCATATCTTTGAGGGGTGACTTCCTGCGGTGCCATCATCCTCTCTAGATGAGACACCCTATGCTGAAGCCTTAGCACAACAAGGACAGCCACATTTACCACAAGAACCAATGCGATGAACAGCGCAATGGTCGCAGCAAGAAACACGGTTTCACGCGGTATGGGCATGGCAAGCAACCAGACCCAAATTGCGCCAGACAGCACACCCACTGTTAGGATGATGAGTGCCACATCAAGCCGTTTCCACATGCTCTCAGAGATGGGGTTCAATGTGATACACCTATTTCCACCGACCGGGCAAGAATTCTATTGGGTTCTCCTCTCACAGCATCCTTTGCGCGCCCGCTCAAAATTCACATTCTTTGAAGAGTTATAAATCACTTGCACTGCGAAAGAAGGTGGATGTGAGAACGACGACTCATTAAGAGGGATACAGTATGCAACGAAAGCCGTATAACACAACGAGTGCCTCTTAGATTGGGGAATTATTTTGTCACGGTCTCAGACTCTTGGACATCTTTCGGAGAAGGAACTACGAGAACTGCGGAGATTGTTGTTGGTCAAAGAAACTCTCGACGATTTCAAGCGAAGAGGAATTGATGCCGACATTCAGCTGTGCCCTAATTGCAAGAGCGTGAGGCTGGTTCAACTCACATCTGCAGATTTAGGATATATTGGTGCTTTCCAGCCAGCATATTACTGTCTTGATTGCGGATGGTTCGGTAGGCTGACAATCTACATGACCAATCGGCCTGAGGAAGATGCCGTCCTTGAGGATCTGATAGAAACCTATCCTGAGCTAAGAAACAGGTCTGCCATTGATGAAGACGAGATATTCTACGAATAGACTACTGCTCAGGCTCGACCCGAGATAGTTCTAGGACGACTGGATTGTAAGGATCGGGGCAGGCATGGATTGCCTTGCACTGGTCATCAAGCCATGGAAAATTGGCGTTGAACATCATCGCAAATACCTTGGGAAGAACCGAATACAATGCGCTGATGCAGAGGTTGCCTTTAATCCCGTTCACTGTGAATAGAACCTCATCGCCGACCTTGTGTCCGGCTGCACATTCTCCTTCCTGTTTGATGACCTTGCAAAGGACATGCCACGGCTCAGAACGGATGCACTTCGAATCGTTCATGATAGCAATAGTTGGGAAACTGACAGATAAGCCAATTGGATGTTCCTGCTTACTCCTGAAAGTCCGTTTCTTCGCCTGTAAGGTTTGCCGAAGGGTTGGCAGATGCCTTTGCAGGAAGTGTATCATCCTCAAAGAACTCGAAATCGGTTATTGCTGTGAGATTCGCGGGGGTCTCTCCTGCCCGCTCAAGACCAATCTGCGCAGATATGGGGCCGATGACCTGTAGGATCATCGTGGTCAATGCAACCACGTTCAGTATCAATATGCCAGCAGCAGCAGCGGCCGGGTCATTGATAGCGAGGAAACTCCGTTCAACAACAAGTGTGAGGCCGACTGCGACCCCGGCCTGCGACATGAGGCATAGTCCAAGGTATTTTGTTGTCATGGGATCGGTCCTGCTTATTCTCGCTCCAGTGTACGCACCAATGTATTTGGCGACACTTCTACCAAGCACGTACGCTATCGCAAGGATGATGATTGACGGAAGAAGCAGGACTGACAGGTCGATAGAAGCACCCACGAATACGAAGAATATCATGACGACAGGGGACATGATAGAGTTCAGCGTGTGATTGACAGGATCCTTCTCTGGCTCTACCCAATTTCCTACGACAAAACCGAATACCATGCTTGTGAGAATAGCGTTAATCTCGAAGAAATTCATTATACCCACAAGCAAGATGATGATCCCAAGTTCCAACTCCAGAAGCCGATTGCGATCCTTCTCAGCGTTAATGAACCGTACCATTCCAAAGCCAGCAATAGAACCTACTAGCACTGAGAAAATCAGGTCAAAGGATGTGATTAACAGTGCACCTAGCACGGTGACTGTGCCGGGAACCGCATAGAAAATCACTGCGAGGGAAATCGCCACGTTTGCCAAGACGATTGCAACAACGTCATCCAACGCTAGCACGAACATGAGAGTATCAGTTAATGTCCCCTTACAATGACGTTCCCAGATCACCATGACCGTGGATGCGGGGTCTGTTGCAGCCGCTACTGCACCAAAGACCACGGCGATATGAAGCTGATTAGTGATCCAGTATGCCAAAAGGGATACAAGGAGGAACGTGAGGATAGACTCGAATAGAAGAATCACGCCCATCCGACGAACTTTCCCAGCAAAAATATCCTTGCGTATCTCCATCCCTATGTTGTATCCAATAAGTCCCAAAGCAAGATCCACAACAGGAAATAGTGATTCCCTCAACTCTGGAGTGAACAATCCGGTCAGGGCAAGAAAGACCCCTGCTAACATGAACCCAAGGATTTGAGGAATCCCCACCCTTCTCATGATGGTGGCACCGCCAAACGAAAGAACTAGAGCAGCGCCGATGATGAGAAGAGGTCCCACTTCGAGCATTTGGTGACAATCACCTGTTTTGTATAGATAGCAGACTATACAAAAAGGGCAGTACCTTTTGAAGCTGTTGTTCTAACAACAGCCATTCAGACGCAAAGGATATCAAATAGCATAGTTCTTGCAAGGGATTGTGAGTGAACCTCATCTGCAAGAAACACCTAGTTCCTTGCTTGACGTTATCATTCCTAGTGGCATGTCGTCTTTTGGAAGTAATCACACTCACCTTGCAGGATACAGGAAGCACATCGTGGACGTCTTGCCAGACATACCTCTCGACCATGCCTGATGAGATTGTGATTCAGCGAGTAGATACAGTCGTGAGGGAGTATCTCCTCGAGGAGAGGCTGAGCGGACTCTCTGCTCGTCTTCTCTGGGATAAGACCCAATCTCTTTGTCACTCGCCATACGTGTGTGTCCACAGGTAATGTCGCCTTGCCAAAGCAGAACAGGAGGACGATTGAAGCGGTCTTCGGGCCCACGCCATGCAATGAGGTCAACCATTTTTTGGCATCTGGCAGTGGCATGTCTTTGAGGTGGGAGATATCGAGCCGTCCTACTCTGCGATGTATCTCGTTAAGTGTGGCTTGAATGCGATTTGCCTTGACATGAAAAAAACCGGACGGTTTGATGACCTCAGCCAGCTCACCTTCAGAAGTTGCAAGGACTTGTTCCCAAGTGGGATATACAGCTTTGAGGTTCTCAAATGCCCTGAACATGTTCACATCAGTGGTGTTCTGGCTGAGTATGGCCAAAACGAGTTCATCAATTGGCTCCATCTCCCGTTCCACGATAGTGTTTCCATAGTTCTCAATCAACAGTTCACAAATCTTCTCTGCTTTTGTTTGAATGGATAACAAGAGATTTCACCAAGATAGTGTAGTGAGAACGACCACTCCAATACGCTTTAGTTCTTCCGTAATACGTGTCTATTCACGCAAAGGAAGGTAATCATCGTGAAAGTGATTGTCATATTCGAATCCACGCGTGGACGGACAAAGGCGATGGCTCAGGCGATATGCGAAGGAGTGAAAGCCAAGGGAAAAGAGTGCGAACTTGTTGATGCCAAAGAGTTCAATGGTATCGAGGGAGCCTGTGCCCTCGCGGTGGGAAGCTCGACACGGATGAAACGTACCTTACCAAAGGTCAAGCAGATCCTCGCAGAGATGAGTGAATTGAATGGCATTCCCACAGCTGCGTTTGGGTCATTCGGGTGGAGCGGTGAGGCGCCAGACGAGATAGCAAAAGGGCTGGTCGGGAAGGGGGGCAAGATGATAGGAGAACCTCTGAAAGTCAAGGATTATCCAAACGAAGAGCAGCTTGCTGCGTGTAGCAAACTTGGAGAAGACCTCGCAGATGCTTGTGGTTGATAAAAAGCATATGGCACGATACGCAAGTCTTATCATAGCAAATGCACGGCGATAAGAGGGGCTGGATTATGGGCTACATGAGAAGGTTGAACGGATATGCACTACGACATAAGAAACTGTGTTTTGGGTTCCTTGCCTTTGCGGGTATTGGGCAGGTATTCAACATCCTCACCCCTCTGGTAATGGTAGACATCATTGATGAAACGATTTACGGAGGTCAATATGATCTTCTCATCCCGCAGGTTCTGCTTTACCTGTCTTTGGCAGTCCTGTATATGTTATTTGATGTTGCTGGGAGATATGGTGCTGCGATATTTTCCCAGAATATCATCTATGACATCCGTCGAGACCTCTATCACGCGTTGATGGAGAAGGATATGGCATTTTATGACCTTGAAGAAAGTGGTCAGATCCTCGCACGGGTCACAACTGATGTGACACAGATCAGGGAATTCACGTACTGGGGTTACAGGATAATCTTCATCGGGATCATAATGACGCTGGGCGTCTATGTCGCCATGTATTCGCTAAGTCCTCTTATCACGGGATATATGTTGCTAATCATCCCGATAATGTTCTTCTTCATCTATAGCTTCGCAAGAAAGGTCCGGCCCGTGTTCTATCAGGCACGAGAGCAATACGGGAGTCTCAGCTCCGTCCTTGCCGAGAATATCATTGGGATGAAGGTCATAAAGTCCTATGCAGCCGGCGAGAGAGAAGCCAAGCGTGTCGAGGAGGAGAACCGGAAATTCACGGAAACAAGGATCGAGGCATTCCGGTTGTTTGCGTTCTATAGACCATTGCTCCCCACACTCTTCGGACTTGTGATAGGGCTGCTCATCTATGTCGGCGGATACTCCTACATCTTGGGCGACCTGACATATGGCGTCTTTGTGGGATTTGTCACACTCATTGGGATGCTGATGCTTCCAGCCAGATTCCTTTCATGGTCGGTCGGAATGTACCAAAGGGCTTCAGCATCTGTTGAGCGAGCGTTCTATATCTTGGACTACAAATACAGTGTACATGACCCCCAGAACCCTATTGAACACGAGATACAGGGCAAAATCACATTCAATCATGTCTACTTCAGCTATTTGCAACAGGACTACATCCTGAAGGATATCACGATGGAGGTGGAGTCAGGA
>JAJRZD010000124.1 GCA_024275415.1 archaeon | reverse complement strand
TGACTACACCAGAGATATCACTTCCGAGAATGTGGGGCATTTCTACTGTCATTCCCGGAATGCCACCTCGGACAAAAAGGTCGAGATGATTTAGCGCCACTGCTTTTATTTCTACCAGCACCTGATCCGGCTCTGGACTAGGAGTAGGAAAATCAGTATACTCTAACACATCCGGACCGCCATGTTCATGAAACAGACTTACTTTCATCCTGCACATCACACCTTCCCAAGGTATAGTAATTGTTCATCTACCGATAAAACAATTACATTATGGCAAGAAAGCCATTTGGACAGACTTAACTTGACCTTTGCAGAGAGCAGTAATAACCACATCATGAGGTGTCATATATTGGCAAAAGGTAAAGCGGGAAAAGTTCGCGCAAGTCATATTCTGGTCGAGAAACACAGTAAGGCACTAGAAATTATCAGCAAGATAAAGGAAGGAGAAGACTTTGCAAAAATGGCAAAGCTCCATAGCACATGCCCATCGAAGAAAAAAGGTGGAGACCTTGGATTCTTTGGGAAGGGAAGCATGGTGCCGGAGTTCGAAAAAGCTACTTTTGCTTTGAACCCAGGACAAATGACCAATGAACCCGTCAAGACAAAGTTTGGATATCATATCATTAGACGCACTGCTTAGAAATGATTAGTTCATAAAGAACGCAATTTCTAGTTCCGGGCAAATATCAAAAAGAGTATTGGACGGGAACAAAAGTCCCGTCTAACCATTTCATTCCGCTGAGTCGGAAGTATCCTTGACCGTGCCCTTTGGTACTATTTCTTCCTCCACGAAGCGGTTGGCACAAGCCGATAGCACCTTTGGGAGAGTGGTATACTCCATTTGATCGTCGCTGAGACGGTGAGGCTGGAATGGTCCATGTCTTCGAAGATAGTCTGAAACTTCCATCGCGCGTTGTCGGGTGATATCAAAAGCGACATCATCGAAGAGGTCAACTGGGCCAACAAGCATACCGTTGCTGACCTGAAATCCTAAGCCGATGACTCTGGGAGGTCCATCGAATCGTGTACATCTCGAGTCCTTGAGACCAACAGGGATGAGCGGGCCAGTATGGGAGCCTCTCATCCAACCGGACACTAGATGCGGGAGTGTGAATGCTTCCAGAATCTCACCCATGGCGGGGAGACCTGAATGTGCTCGGATAATTGCGACTGGATCATCTTTCCCAACATATTTCCCTGCGACAGCATGAAGCTTGTCGGTACTCACAGAAGCGCAGACCATCCCATCGGCACGATAGACCTTCTTGATAGTGAACCTGCCGGTGCTTCCCAGAAGAGCGAGGACATCGTACATCTCCTCGGGACACTTCATCTCAACAAAGCATGGCACATCTTTCATGATGTCCTGAATGACAAACCTGAATCCGTCATGGAGATTTGGATCGATGACAAGGCCGGCCGTATTGAAGGGGTCCGCGAATATTTTGAACAGAGGGAGATTGAACGCGCCAGGCTCTGTCTTATCAGCCATGAGTATCGCAAATGGCTCGGATTTTCTCTCCTCGATTGTCATCTCTGCCGACCCAGGACCCATTCCTTTCACATTCCCGCTAAAGGTGTCCGAGAGGATGTCCTGGCCAGCAGCATAGATTTTCTTTTCACGGGCAAGTTCTGTTCCTTTCAAGAAGGTTTCAAAAGCCAGCCTGTGAACTTCTTCATTATTCTCTCCTTTGTTATGAGTCATGATCAGCTCTAAATCATCACCTGCATTCGTCACGTAGAAATCGTTGATAATCTTGTTTTCGACACCAGCCTTGAGTTCCTTCCGTGCCAATTCGAACAGAAAATCAGGAACCACGACATGTCCTGCAAGAGAGCCGATGTCAGCTTTGATCACGCTGATAGTGGTTTCGACCATTACTACACTCGCTCCATTTGTCTGTAGGGAAAGCTAGAACGCGTCCCTCACGAACGGGTTTCTGATTTCATGCTGTTAAAGCCATTTCGGATTTGTCAGAACCCGCTTTTTATTTGACTCACCCGCTATTCTCCGCCCATATAATAGTGTCGATGGCACAACTTAGATAGACAACATGACATCTTTAATCATTGCTGTTATCTTGAGGGCTTCTTTCATTGGTCTTTGCCAAAGATTCCGGCCAAAGATGAGTCCGGCGGCTCCTTCTGTAAGACACACCTTCGCGCGATACAGTAGGTCATTATCCCCTAGTCTGCTCCCACCTGAGAACAAGACCTTTGTCTTTCCAGCAGTCTTGATAACCTTTCGCACCATCTCCTCATAAGACAATTCCAATGAGTCATATGGAGGGGGTTGCTCAGAACGACGCTCTGGGTCATCAACAGGAACATTCAACTTTACGAAATCAGCCCCGAGCTCGTCTGCCACTCTGGCTGCGTAATCCACTGCATAGAGTGAGTTCTTCCCTCCTTTCTGCTCTACAGCTTCGCCACGAGGATAAGACCACAAGATAATGGGCATACCATACCGCTCCGCATCAGCCTTCACCTTCCGGAACTGGGTGAAATCTGCCACTTGGTTAGTGCTTCCTACATAGAGCGTATAGCCAATCGCATCAGCACCTAATCGTACTGCATCCTCTACAGAGGCAGTCATAGGAGAGAGCGCATGCAAGTCCGAGGGGATACGAGTCTTCCCATTGATCTTGAGAACCAATGGGACTTTCCCGGCAAACGGACTACTGTACTTCTCTGCGAGACCCAAATGAAGCGCAATCCCAGAAAAACCACCCTCGTCAGCAAGGCGATACTGGTATTCAGGGCTTGCAGAGTCAGGGTTGGGGAAGAATGTTGATGGTCCGTGTTCCATTCCTTGATCTATCGGTAGTATCAACACGGTGCCATTGCCAGGACCGTGTTCATACATAAGGCGGTACAATCGAGCGCGCTTTCCGATTGAGAGCCAATCCATCTCATCTAATCGTTCTGTCATCATTAACAGCCAACATATCTCCGATAGAGATGTGGTAGTAAGTCTGACGTTAAATGCATGTCGCAGGCATCTTCGAAAGTGAAATAACAGAGAAGGTCGCATTTACGATTCGATTGTCATGAATGCACGAAGGGTTTCAGCTCAGCGTCCAGAAACACCAGAAAGAAAACAATACCATTTAGAAGTGAAAGAAGGAGATGTCGCAGAAACTGTGATCATCCCTGGCGATCCTCAAAGAGTCAGAAAAATAAGCAGTGCATGGGACGATTTCACAGAGGTCGCTGTTCACAGGCAGTTTGTAACACACACAGGACGTTACAAATCAGTACCTATATCTGCTTGTTCGACTGGGATTGGAGGACCCGGAACCGCAATCGTGGTGGAGGAGCTTGCGAATGTCGGAGCGAACACATTCCTACGCGTTGGGTCTTGTGCAACCCTGAAGGAGAACATTGAGATTGGGGACTTGATCATATCCACTGGAGCAGTAAGACTCGAAGGGACGAGCAAGCAATATGTCAGGCCGGAGTACCCAGCAAGCGCATCCTATGAGGTCATTCTGGCGCTAATAGAAGCAGCAGACTCGCTAGGCATCAAATATCATCTAGGGACCTCAGCTTCGACTGATTCATTCTATCTTGGCCAGTCCAGACCCGGATATGATGGATACACACAGAGCTTTAGCGAGATACTCATCAATGACCTTCAGCAGGCGAACGTCGTGAATTTCGAGATGGAAGCGGCAACACTGTTCACATTAGGAAACATCTACGGGTTCAGAACGGGAGCTGTATGTGCGGTGTATGCAAACCGTGTGTATGATGAGTTTGAGGTCAAGGGGGAAGCAGAAGTGATTAAATGTGGTAACGAAGCAGTAAGAATACTCCATGAGATGGACAAAGAAAAAGAGCAGAACGGTAAACGGTATTGGATCAGAGGCTTGTAGAGCCTTGCAATAAGCAAGTCCTTAATAGCGTTTCATTGAGCTGTCCGAGTTGATTTCCGATGAAGACCATAAAAGAGATAGTTGAGAGCGACACGATAAAATTCATTCTGAGCGGTGGCAAGGGTGGAGTAGGAAAGACCAGTTGTGCTGGCGCATTGGCAGTGCTTTCTGCAAAGAGAGGTCTCAGAACCCTTGTCCTTTCCACAGACCCAGCTCATAGTCTTAGCGACAGCTTTGCTCAGGATCTGTCTGGTGGTGAGCCAGTCCCGGTGAAAGGATTTGATAATCTGTGGGGCATGGAGATAGATACGGAGAAAGGTATGCAGGAGTTTCAAGAAACGCTGGGAAGCGGTGCTGCGGGGCCTGACATGCAGATGGCATCCAATCTCTTAGGGGACATGAGCGGTATGTCACCGCCTGGTTCGGATGAAGCAATGGCTTTCGGAAAGATCTTGGAGTTCATAGAGGACTCATCATATGATAGAGTGATATTTGATACGGCACCTACTGGGCACACTCTCAAACTCCTCGAATTGCCAGACCTACTGGACAGTTGGCTTGGGAAAGTGCTCACCCTGCGTCAAAGACTTGGTCCCATGATGGCAGGGCTTCGTTCGATGTTAGGAGGCGGAGGAGAGCAGGAAGAAACAGCATGGCAGATGCTTCAGAATACAAAAGACAAAATCCGAATGGCACGAATCGAACTCTCAGATCCTGACACGACCCAGTTTGTAGTCGTCACGATACCAGAGGCCATGGCAGTGTTTGAAACCCAGAGGCTTCTTGGTAGTCTCAATGCATGGCACATCCCGGCCTCAAACATCATCATCAATCAACTTATACCTGAGAATCTTGAATGTAAATTCTGTTCCTCAAGAAGAAACATGCAACAACGGAATCTTAGGGACATCCGAGACCTATTCAACGACATGAACATCACGGAAGTGCCTCTATTCGATAACGAGATCCGAGGGATTGAGGGACTATCAGAATTAGGAGCAATCCTAAACAAGGGGTGAACACGATGAGATATGCCTACAAGAAGAAAATCATCTCTGGGCTCTTCATATTCCTATTCATAGCCTCGATAGTGGCAGCTGCTTGGTTGATATTCAAGGGATAGATTATCTATACGCCCTTAACACGCTTCACGACTGGGGGTCTGATCTTGTATAGAATACGGCCTCCACAGAAAGGACATTTCACGCCCGGTAGCGCTTTTAGACCTTCGGAGGTTACTTCATATTTGCATGAATGGCATATGTAGACCATGTATATCCCTCTCTCACGAAAGCGTGAGAAGAAGCCATATGAAGTTTTCTTTAGGCACCATGGTTTCAAGATGAGATTATTTTCCCTCCAACCAGCCCAGGGCTGAGCACATGGGTTATTTCAATGTCTAACAATGTTCCGGGGGAGAAGCCTCCCTGTACGGTCATTATTGGCCCTTCACCTAGTGGGTAGACCATTGTATAGCCATGTCGTTCCCAAGATGGCTCGGCTGCGATTCCACGAAGGACTTTCCCAACGAGGTCATCCTTTCGCAGCCTGTTTATCCGTGCCGCTTCGGCTCGTAATCGTTCGCCCAATGGATCCCTGTGTTCTGGAGATGGAAACTCTGCAAAGGCGGAGCGAGGTAATGGTCTAAAGCCGTACAGGATAATTCGCTCGGCCCCTGCTTCGTGAGCCTGTTTCATTACTTCAATGGACTCAGCGATCGTCTGTTCGCTCTCGCCGGGCATACCATAGATGAAATAGATATAGGGAGTCATGCCATAGTGCTTTGCAAGTCGTACTGCATCGATGACATTCTGGGGAGTCCCGCATTTCCCTATTGCTTTGGAATGTTCCTCTGAACCAGTTTCAAGCCCTATGTTTGGAGAAGAAGAGTCCAGCACATCTGAGAGTGCTTGTGCCACATCTTCGGTGAAAAGGCATGCCTTCATGTTCTCGATTGACAGATGTGCAGTTCCCTCGGAAAACGCTGGAAGTTTCATTATTAGAGAAAGCAGGGAAGTAATCTGCGCCAAGTTTGCGGTAGGTTGGCAGGGGTCAGTCATTGGGAACGGGCCACGCATATAGTCAAGAAAATCAGGGGCTTCTAGCACAATGCGATGGACTCCAAGATCAAGGAGCGCAGACACCTCTTCGAGAATGGACTCGACTGGTCGCGAACGAGGAGGGCCCCACACTGCAGGAACACTACAAAACCCACACCCGGGAGGAATGTCTTCAGGGCAGGTCAGTCGATCTGGCAGGGTTTCAGAATCACAAATGCCACATTCAGAGCATGCCCGTCCATCAGGCAATGTGAGAGTTGTTCGCTTGTAATTCGAACACCCCCGTACAGTTTCAACGTATACTTTGCTCGCCTCATATACAGGGTAGTCAATGATTCGGGTGGTAGAGGGGGGATACGTGTCCCAAAGCACAGATTGATCCAAAAGAGGTCTCTGTGGTGTTAGTACGGGGGCTTTGTCATGAATGAACCCGATACCATGTATCTCAGACAAGTCAATGTTCTCGTTCGGATAACCTTGGGAAACTAGGTCATTCAATGTCCCCTCTCCCTCTCCTACGACAAGAATATCAGGCTTCAGGGCCATCAGGACGCGCTCAGAGTCTGAGGCGATAGGACCACCAAGGAGAATCTTTCCACGGGGTTTTGACCTTCTCCATAGAGAAATGGTTTGAAACACAACAGGATAATCCATAGTCATCGCACTAATCGCTAGATGATCATAATTCCGTACAGATTTTGGAAACTTGAGGAGGGTTTCCACTCGTTGTATCCGACAGCCCAGTCCTGCCTTCTCAAGCACTCCGGCGATTGCTCTTGGGCCGCACCCTATCGAGTCTCGGGAACTCCTTCGTTTGCCGCTTCCTGCGCTTAGAGCATCTGTGATAAGGATTCGTTCAGTCATATCTAAGAAACACGTTACATGCGGTCTATTTACTATTGTCGAACAACCTATAGAAATCACTTATATTGGGTATCGTTGACTAATGTACCCAGCAAACTGCTAAACGAACTGCTAAAAGGAGTAAGTAACTTAGTGTCTGATGATGGCGGAATTTGCCCAAACTGCGGCCTCCCAAGTGATTTGTGCGTCTGCGAAACGATCGCACAGGAGGAGGCTAGGATAACTGTGAGCATCGAACGTAGAAAGTGGGGTCGGCTCTATACCATCGTTGAGGGGTTTGACAAGAGCATTGACCTCGGAGATTTGGCCTCGAAATTGAAAAGCAAACTTGCGTGTGGTGGAGCTGCAAAGCACGGTCATGTCGAGCTGCAAGGAGACCACAGAGCGATGATAACTGAGATTTTGAACAAGCTTGGTTTTCCCGAGGATCAGATTGTTGTTGATTGGTCATTCACAGGTGGGAAACGCAGGTAGATTCAGGCAGTACGGTGTTCTTCGAGTGTGAGATCACTGGAACATGCAAATAATCATGGCAGAATAGTCGGGATTAGGGCAGACTCAACGGGCCGATATTGAGTTTTCTTACGATCTCTTTGTACCGGTTTCGCACGGTCACCTCTGTGACTCGTGCCACCTCGGCTATCTCTCGTTGAGTGCGCCGTTCATCAAGCATGATAGATGCCACGTATATTGCCGCTGCCGCCAGTCCCAATGGATCCCGCCCGATGGTCAGTCCGATATCGCGACTTCTCTTGAGTATCTCGATGGTACGAAGCTGAACAGTACTGGAAAGGTCAAGCTCTGTAGCAAACCTAGAGATGTAGTCAACCGGGTTTGACAGAGGAATTTGGATATCGAGCTTTCGCAGGAGCAACCGATAGCATTGCCCAAGCTTTTTCTTGTCCACGCGAGATGCATCCGCGACTTCATCTAATGGTCGAGGCTTCTGACGTATTCTGCAGGCGGCATATAGGGTTGCAGCCACCATCGCCTCGATTGAGCGTCCCCTGACTAGCTTCTTGATGATTGCTTTCCTGTAAAGTAGAGCCGATTGTTCACGGATAGGTTGAGGTATCCCGAGCTGGGATGCAAGTCGCTCCAATTCAGACATTGCCTGAGCCAGATTCCTATCAAGCGAACTATGGACTCTTGAACGGATCTGCCACTTTCTGAGCCTGTAAATTTCGGAACGACGACTAGGACTCAGTTTCTTTCCTGAGATGTCCTTGTCTCTCCAGTCAATAATAGTAGAAAGACCCTTGTCATGAACAGTATATCTTAGTGGTGCCCCGACTCGACTGCGAGCGTCAGACTCTTCAGAGCTGAAAGCACGCCACTCTGCGCCTGTATCGATTCTATGGTCGGAAAGGACAAGCCCACATTCACCACATACCCTTTCGCCACGGGAAAGATCTTCGACGACCGATTCGTTTCCACATTCTGGACACCCTTCGAAGACCTTGGCAGAATTAGATGTGCCTCCTCCTTTTGGTGCTGTATCACCCATATCGTCCACTGGTAATCCTCCAACTGATGAGAGGCTGTCTGAAGTCCCAGAGAAATCATTGTTGTGAAAGACAGACTCCCGAACCCGCACTCTAAATATGGGTAAAATGTGCTTTTAATAATTGTGAAATTCTCATCGACATATCACAAGGTGGTCAGGTGGTCTGGACACGACCTTTCTCAGTAATCAACACAGTATGTTCATGCTGTGCAACAAACTCGCCCTTTTCTTCTGCGAGGATGTGATGAGCGACAAGGGCGCCATTCTGGGAGAGTTCGCGGATGGCCATTTTCATGGATGCGTGGCCCATCTGTTCTGCGATCCACCGTTCTGCAAATGGGAATTCTCCGTACGCTTTCCGTGCAATCCCGAGGAATTGCCGGGTTCCCTTGAATCGCACAGGAACTCGTATTGGTAGCAGCTGATAGATGACAGGGTTTGGAAGGTCAGAAACATTTCCAGAGCCTGTGGATGCGAAGGTCTCCACTGCGTAAATCTCGCCCTCCTCAATGACCACCTCAGACTTGCCGGATACACAGGGAACCTGCTTGTCCGAATGCAGTTCGTACTCTTTCATCTGGTGGCCTGACAGTTGCTTGATCGGTTTGAAGCCTGCACCTTCGATAGTGTCTTCGATAAGAGCGCCAATTGTATTCAGTTTTGCTCCCGGACGCATCATTTTGATGGCTATGGTCGTTGCATCCTCGGCAGCCTTCACTAGGGCTTCATGATCAGGGTTCAATGCAATAGTGAAGGCGGTGTCCGCAATACAGCCGTCAACATGTGCGCCCACATCTACAGTAACAAGATCCCCTTCTTTAATCTCTGTTTCATCATTGAGAGGGGATGTATAGTGCGCAGCGATATTGTTCAGTGACACGTTACAGGGAAAGGCAATCCCAGTTGCCTTCTCCCGGATATAGTTCTCCGTGGCATTGACAATATCAATCACTTTAGTGCCAGGTTGTACCATAGGTCGGGCAATCTCAAGGGCCTCGCGGGCTACCACTCCAGCCTCCTTCCATTTTGCCCATGGATCTTCAACATCGGATTCAGCGGGTTTGTCATTTGACTTCTCTTCTGGCACATTATTCACCTTGAACTAACAAAGGTGTCCAGTAGATGGCTCATAAAAGTGACGGAAGAACAAGATGGAATAGGACTAGCTCGCGGGAGATAACGCACGACCGAAACAACTGGCTCAGGTCAGGGTCTGTGCAATCTGACGCGCAATCTTGCTCAGCATAAAGAAGAGATATCCCAGATTCACTCGTCTGTTGGTCAGTACCGCAAGGATGGCGTCCTCGCCAGCACCGCCGATAATCACATACCCATTGTCACCCTCGATGAGCATCCGGATGAGCGGACCCCGTTTCAGTTCCTTGAATACTTTAGCAGTCGCCATCTGGATTTGAGTTGTCCTCCCTGCAATGACATCTTCATCGGGAATTACACCATCAGGGGCATTATCCGGATAGTGCGAGCATATCGTTAATCCTTGAGATCTTGAGATAATCAAGCTCGCTTGGATGTTGCCTTGGGAGGCTCTACTTAGGTCTTCAAGCAGGCCAGTGAGGATTTCGCTCTTCGAGGACATATTGATTTTCCTCCCGAAGGGTCTTGAAGTTCTTACACGGGACTAGTATTTAAACCTGATTAGATTGAATACACCGGTTTCTTCGTAAATCAGGTCTTTTTCGCCCCGGCATCCTTGATGCTCTTTATAATTTCTCGCAATTCAGCTCCCTTATCGCCCAGAACGTTCTTTTCGATATAGGTACCTTGTACCACAATCGATGCCCCTGCGTT
>JAJRZD010000012.1 GCA_024275415.1 archaeon | reverse complement strand
GTATAGTAACCGCCGCTCTGGGGGTAGTAGTAGACGTTGAAGTACCCCTTCGTGCTCCCCACCCAGGAGTCACCCCAGAAGACCAGCAGTGCGAGGCGCTTGTTCTCGTCGAAGAGGCCCACGTAGGTCTTGCCCATGGTGCTCGAGCTTTGGAGGAGTTCGCCTTTCACAGAGAACTCCTTTAACTAATAGAGCCTGAAATTGGCTCTCTACATTTATACAGACGGACAGATTGTTACAATGATAATTGAATATCTACCATCTTTTGAATAGAGCATTTTGATAGGACTTTAACAAGCTAAGGTTCAGATTATGTGTCAGGGAGATCTGATGTATTGTGGAAATAGAGGTTGCACGCTCATGTCGAGCCTACAGTTCAGTACAACTTCATTGATTTGGAATTCACTTTAGAAGAGATACATCAACAGGGTTTTTACTGTGGCTTTCTGTTTCTTATGAGTCGAATTCAACCTGTAAACATTGAAAACACCCCAAAGAGATACTGCAGCAACACCAGAGATTACAGATCCCGTATAAGGCGAAACTGATAGTTCATCTACCACATAGAGATATCCAAACCACATCACTACTGAGCCAAGGATAGGCAACACAAATGCTCTCAACATGAAGAGATGCGGCCGTGAAGAAAAGGAGAATCTAGTACTTCCCTTTATTCCTCTCGTAGAAAAACTCGAATCACTTGTTACTAAGAACCTATTGAAGAGGATTACTAATAGCACAACTAAGAGAAACACAACTGACGTCGCTAGAAAGATGAAATAGGCATTATCCAACTCATCAGACCTCCTTACAATGAATTAAGAGCGCACATCACAAACGCACAGACAGAGTGCAAAGCATACCACGAAGAGTATCTTTGCACAGAGGAGTTGTTTTATGATTCCGTCTACAATTTCTTTTGCTGATTCGCCTAACTGAAACACAATTCGCTGTTAAGCCCAATTAATTGTCTTCTTGGCAACAAATCCTGCAATTTCAAAACCTGGCAACATGGTTCTTGCGCACACAAATAGACTACATCATGTCGGGTCATCTCGCTGCATCGTTCGCAGCTTTTGGCGTGCAAGTTCTCCAAGTGCATCCTCACGGGCACAGAGGAATTCAAGCAGACCTCGCTCAGTAGCTCTCGGATATTTAACATGCAGTTTCCTTATGACGGAGATAGATTCTTCTAATCCCGCCTCAGGAGAGTTGCTATCTTCAGCATACGAAACAGCGATGTTGTATATTCTCCTAAGATGGACATCTTTTGTGTGTCCTCGTTCATAACGAACATAATTTACTACTATCATTGCAAGTGCAAAGAGAAATCCTAGGAGTACTTGTATGCTCAGAGGGAATGCCTTGACAAAGAAAGGATGCTGGCTTTCCTCAATGAGTAAATGAAACTCAACGGCAGCCATGACTGCAAGAGCTTCATAGAAGGCAAGGTTTAGGTTAGTGGAGTTGACAACCCGCGTGGCAAATTTCCGAAGAGGGAGGACTCGCTCGATATGCGTTATACCTTCAAGATATAGTATGATGATTGCAAATACTAACATAGAAATCGAGGTAAAAGGAACCAGCATCATGATTCACATCCCTTAATATCCCAACAACCATAATTCCCATGATCTGACCATCATGCCAAGTATCACTCCTATTAAGAATACCTTTATCGCAACGATTAGAAATGAAATAATGCAGAATCGCCTTGCGAAGGTTTCCTTTTTGAATCCCGCTTTGTAGTGGTTCCACCATGCATTTATAATTTTCATGGCGTTGATACTAGCTAAAATACCTTCAATGCATAAAGAAGCAAGTAAGGCGGCTAGGACACCAAAGGCTGCGGCAGCAGAATGCCTTCTAACAAGAATTCCATCCCAGAGAAACGAGAGCCCAATCAACATTGCTCCTGTGTAACCTGCAATGAGGGCGGCCAGTGCTATCATCTGGTTAGGTGTGGGCACTTTCGTGATTAAATTCAGCATGATATCAATCACACCCATTAGGACAACTGCAACCAATAGCAACACAGACTCAATTGGAAAGGCTTCCTCAAGAAACTCATTAAAGCCTCGTTCAGTCAATGTGTAAATATCTGTATCAGAAAGACTATCGTCCATCGGAGTATTTACCGAAAAAGCTTCCAATACTATTGAACCCAACAAATCAACGCCTACTTGGTAGGCATATGTTGCACCTGAATCGAGTGTACCGCTTGTTCTGGAATGTAAAACTGGCCACCATCCTGTCCACCAAGATTGAGTTCCTGATGTAGCCATTTCAACGAGCATATCGACAAAACTCACAGCTTCTGCTGTAGGTGTATACCCACTACCTGTTCCATCGTTCTTGATTGTTGGTTGGGTTGTTCCATGTGGGGGATTCCGCGTTGGCGGCGGGGTGGACGAGTTCGGATCCTGCTCGTTGAGGTCAGTGACCACGTTGATGTCGTGGACGCGCATGTCCACCAGGGTGTAGCTGTCCATGCGGTAGCCCAGGACCCCCACGTACCTGATGACCCGGGTGCCGTTGGCCATAACCCGACGGATAGAGCGACTCCTACTAATCCACAGGAGCAAAAACGGCGCATTGTCTTCTTCAGGAAAGTCTGTTTATTTCAGTTGAAGGGTTCCGTCTGGCATTACTCAGTTCTTGCATCCTACAGTCATTGTAATGATTGGTGCTGATGCACTGGACAAGATATGTTCATTCCGGTCTATTCCACTCGTCTAGTCTTCTTATTGCCCGTTCTTTCAAGTCCGCAACCCGTACGTTTTGAAAGACGAATAGCTGAATCAAAAAGACCACTCCAATCGCAAGGGCAAGATATATCCCCCAGAGATATATCAACGCACCAGAAGATAGCACGAAACCTCCTGCAACCTTGAGAACAATAATGGTTCTTTCATACACAATAGTCTTGGCCTGATAGAGTGACCAGCATTGGAGGCTGAATGAAGACTCGTGATAGATTGTATCTTCAATGCCTTCCCGACCACCAATCCCATGAGCTAGCATCTTGTTGAGTATTGGCCCCTCAATTATGCGGCCCACACTGATAAGGATACAGCCAATGAGCGCGAGCACGAAGGATAGCGGTGCAACATCAGTCCATAATGGGAATTCAGATTGCATCATCACTCACCCGTTTTCAATGTAGAGTATGCGATAATGGTCTATCATAAAAATTGATAGCCCTCCCATAAGCATTAGACTAAGCATCGTCGCTATTCCAAAACATCTCCGCGCTCCACCGTAAGGCAGCTTGTGTCCACCCATCTTCAGGAACCCAACAAGAGCATTGAACAAGTGTAATGAAGGGCCAGCAAGGACTGTTGTTTGTGTGAATAGTATCCCCAGTACAGTAAGGTAGATTATGGCCCACACTGCACCTGCAGCAATATAGGAACCATGTCTTTCGAGAACCGCTTGGCAAAGGATATCGACTATCGCAGCGCTCATTACCCATGAGA
Source organism: archaeon (assembly GCA_024275415.1). Lineage (GTDB taxonomy): Archaea > Asgardarchaeota > Thorarchaeia > Thorarchaeales > Thorarchaeaceae > MP5-2226. The sequence goes on along the minus strand of JAJRZD010000012.1, from coordinate 83,344 downwards.
ATATAGCAGTCACAAGGAATGGAGGTGCACCGGTCTTATCAAAAGCCATGAACAGCCCTGTAGCCGTTAGCAAGAGTACTTCTGCACCAATGAATGTGATAAGATCCTGTGTGATTTCGAGTATTATCCCGAAGTAATACCCCAATGTCGCTTCATCAACTCCATATTGAGAGAGCATCCACTCCAACATCGAGTCGGTCACCAAATCGACAGAGAGCAGAATATCTATTGTGATGTGGAGAAGCGTCAAGCTTGCTAGCGAAGCGACTATATGTAGTGTAGGCCAAGGACCAGTCCACTCAGATGTCATAATGCTTTCTGCTATTGTCAAAGCTCTAGAATCTGTTGTCTGACGGTTATAGTCACTGATCGTGCCTGATAGTGTTCCATCGTAATCAGTGGTACTTTGAGTTCCTCCCGTAGGCGGATCCTGCGTTGGGGGTGGTGTCGACGAGTTCGGATCCTGCTCGTTGAGGTCTGTGACCACGTTGATGTCGTGGAGGCGCATGTCCACCAGCTTGTAGCTGTCCATGCGGTAGCCCAGGACCCACACAGTTATTAGCGCGTCAAATTGCTGTCGTTGATAGTAGACCAGCTCGGCCAATGTCCAAGTTGTGACCAAAGTTGCTATCGTGAAGCCAATACCTATTGCCAAAACACCTGGCACAAATGATGCATCTACAACCATGAGCGCGAGATGTCTATCTCTCTCACAGCTGTCAGCAACCCATCGTTTCAAGAAGCCGAGTCACAGCTAGGCCAATTTTATCAGGTCTGGAGCTCAACGACTTCAGTATATATCCGACCTCGACTGATGAAAGAGTAGGACTGCCCTTTTTTGAACTTTGAAGGTATTCTACTTGTTTCTTCAGTATCTCAAACGGGGATGTATCAACCCTTTTCATCCATGTTTGTAGATGTTAGATTAGTCCTGAAACCAATTGATCGATTCTTTGTTTTTCCCACATCGGAAGCAAATTGACAAGTCTGCCAAAACTCCGTCTATAGAGAAAGACCAACATTACGAAAATCGGTGGAGCATAAAGATAGCCAATGTAATTCCACATTAGATAGCTTGGAATGAACAAAATCGAAAAAAGCATCATCTTGTGAACAAGTTCAACAGCCAGTTGATTGTTTTGAAATGCCCCATATACTCGATTTCCTTCGTGAGCATCTAACTTATAGAACTCCAAACGATATCCCTTTGACAGTTCTTCTTCGAGCATTGGAATAAGCAACATGAAGACTAAAGACATTGTGAAGCCTGAAAGAGATTCTACAACTTGCATAGACTTCTTTGTTCCTCCTATGAAAACGTAGCAATCAGGTGAGTTAAAAATCGCACGTAAAAGAACACGAATGTCAAGATTATGAATGAACTAGTAATTAGCCCTGTAACAGGATTAAAATCACCTGCCAATGCTATAATATCCACGCCTAACTTCGTCATCACAATATATGCGAAATCACCACCTCTACGTGTCAGTGCGTTTTCTACTGTTCCATTTGTTTGGGGAATCGAACGGAAGACACTCGTGATGATAGCTATTAGAACTGTGAGATAAAAGTATGTACTCCATGCATCATCAAGGCCAAGTTCTCGAGATGCCTGATGAAAACCTTCTACCAATGTGAAACTACTTACAAGAAGTATCAACCCTGCAGCTAAAGCACCACCCATTGCATAGTATTGCTGGGTCGCTCTAGCTCCATCTGCCCATCTAAAGCTAGTCCAAGCCATAGTAACTAAAACTGCGAAATTTACCACTATGATGAAGTCCTTAACGAACTCGACTATCCATCCTATGAGTACACCGATGTCGCCACCAACGGAATCAATAAGGAAATCGTAGATGGTAAATGTATTCACTGTTATTGCACCAAGCAAATCAATTCTCAGGGAAATCAGTGGGGGTAGTACCACTGATGGTTGATTATCCGCATCTGGACTCAGAACATCAATTAGTAGTTGAGGCCAGAAGTTATTCAGAGTCCACACAATATTGATGAAACCTAGAGAAACTGTCATTGTATCCTCCACAACCACTTTCTTTTCAGAATGTTCAGACACACCAGTAAAGGTGCCGTCGTTCTCAATTGGAACACTAGGATTAGGTGATGTTGAATTTGGTGCTTTTAGGTCTGCTACCACGTTGACGTCGTGGACGCGCATGTCCACCAGGGAGTAACCGTCCATGCGGTAGCCCAGGACCCCCACGTACTTGATGACCCGGGAGGAAACGACAAAGAAGATATCATTAATCAGGATTTTCTGTCAGGGATGTTCTCTGAGGAGGATATGTTAGATTGATGGGACTCAATACTATGCCGTAATGCTTGTGAGAGATATGCCATTGCGATCATGAGTGGGGTTGCCCACACGGCCAGAAAGACAACTGTCAAGATGCTTTCTGGAACAATTATGATGTGGATGATGCTTCCTCCAATACCAATTGCTTCTGAGAGGATTGCTGTCCGCGGAGCAGTGTCAAAGAACCGCACTCCGACCCCAGCAAGCTTGCTTCCTTAACTGAAAAGCAGCCAGTAGAATAGAGGTAGAAGGGCACTGAAGGCCCAGACATACACTATCGGATCATAGAGCTGTAGTTGCATTATATGTGTCATCTCTTTCCGATGCTTCCTATAAGTTCGGATTCGATCTCATTGGTTATTGCCATCGATTGAATGAGATAGTCCAATAGTCTTGTTGTTTCTTGTCCAGTCAGTTTGCGCTGCTGAATAAACTGGAGTATTGCGTTCTTGGCATTGTGCAAGGACGTGTTTCCGTGGATGTCAACTACCAAAATTCTATTGGCTAATTCGACCAAAGGATCATAATCTGTACGGGGAATCTTCCTTCTATTGATATAATGAGACGAAAGAATCATTGTTACAAAGAACAACGATCCGAAGAACCCTATTGCTAGATACCCACCAATGGCGCAGGATACAAGTTCCAGCAGGACCAGCAGTTTCCATTCCGTCACTACTCGTCTTGTTTCTCTCTCACGTCGAGATATCTTCGCCTGATAGTCTTCGTCGTCAGGGTACACCACAGCAAGATGAACCATTTTTCTTGATACGCGGGTCGAACGATTCAGGAATACTAGCCCTCCAAAAATAAAGAGGAGGGCTAGAGATATCTGGAGAACATTGATGTCCACTTGCATAGGAATCACCTACAGCCATCCGAGGGCAGTCATCCAGTGGTATGCTACCAATGGAATATAAAAAGCAAACGTAGCAGCTATCACCAATTTTGTCCATTTGCATATTGCAGCATAGGTATCCAGAAGTCCTACATCCACCGCATACCATAGCGGGTTAACCATTGAGAGCTGGGTCAGTAAGATGGTCAGTATTGGAGTGGATAGGATTCCCTTCGCTGTTTTGTATCCTACAATCATTCTGGCAAACATGTACATAAGGGCAACATAGAACCAACCCGCTGTTGCATGGGTCCAATCACCGGTGGATACACGGTACTCGCAATATGCTACTGCTGCTAATGTAGTTATACTTATGGCAATTGCACCTCCTATCACAAGGGTCTTAGTATACGGATCGGGGGAGAGATAAAGATTCTCGGCGACTGCAATAAGACCAAAACCAACACTGTATAAAGCACCATACAGGGCTGCGGATGCAAATGCGACAGCACCATCAATAATATCAAATAGTCCTTCACCATCAGTTAATTGTGCCGTTGATTCTATGATGTTGTAACTGCCTAGCAGATCAACAGTATAGTGATAACTGACTGGATTGTTTAGAACCATGTTAGACACCTTAACGTGCAACACTGGCCACCAACCAGTCCACCAGCTAGACAGACTTGAATCGGCTTGTTGCTGAGCATATCTTGTGGAAAATAAATAATGTGTACCTGTCATCTTTCCAAAACCTGTGCCATCATAATCGATAGTACTTTGCGAACCTCCCGTAGGCGGATCTTGCGTTGGGGGTGGTGTCGACGAGTTCGGGTTCTGCTGGTCGAGGTTGTCTATCGTATTGAGGATAGGAATGTGCCTTACCGTTCATTTTTAGTTGTACAACCTTGGTCACCAGAGTGTTGTACTCCAAGAGAACGGCACTGGGTGGACTCTGCGAGGCCGTTTGTGTGCCATGTCGTCCTCATACTCCTGTAGGAGTGGTCGGGTCTATAAAGCCCTATGCATTACTTCGGCTGTCCATCTAAGGGACGTCCACGTTTGGGTACGTTTAGCGCAGCTGTTTACAACCCTCTAGACTCATCCCCGAATCTAGCATACGCGGCACGAAACACGTCACCGACTTCATCATCCCTACGCAGGAGGCTCTCCTTTGCTTTGATATATTGACGATGGACAGGTGGTTTCTCGTAGTGCCTGATGAGCACGAGGGCTTCCGCAATGGGGTTCTCCTGCTGGAGCACCTGTCGATATGTTTCCTCGCCGAACTCTTCGAACCCCTCGATTTCAGGCGGCCTGACACTTGTCAACCCTCGAAGTGCGAGAAGAGGCCAGAACCACCACGAGTAATAGAGAAGTTTCAGGAATGCCTGAGGAACCAGTACGAGTGAGAACGTCCAATAGGTGGTTAGAGGGCTGGTCAACACAATGGCATTAAACAATTTCCTCTTTGTCAGGGATGCCGATAGAAGGAACATCGCATACCTCGCCCCAAACCCAGCAGGAGTGCGGATGGCACCTCTTTCCACTTCACCCTTGATGGTTGAGCCAGCCATCAGATAGTATAGTAGTGGAAGGTATGTGACCAATGTGGCACAGAATATCCAGAATAGATATACGAGATCCAGCTCACTCATGTCGCTTCCTCCGAAGGCTCAATGGCGGTACTGGGTGTCAATATACTTTACCAACCTAAGAATGCTATGCCATTTGCAATAACAACTATAGCTGCGAAACAAATGACATTCACAACTAACAACCCCGCATGAGTCCTTGACGATTCTTTGAGCCCAAAAATCAGGTCAATTGTGTGACTGGTAGTATTCCCACTTGATGCTAGACATTATCATGTCCCACTGTGCGTCTGTGATTTCCATCAAGGTGAACACCCATGTTGGCAAGTAAAGCTCAACGGGGGGTGATTTATTCTACAAAGCCTCAAGTATCAAGAAAGTTAAATGTAGTAGTTCGACTGATAGCGTACCAACAAAAGAGAATGAGTAGAGATTTTCCTTGGATCATCTCTATCTTCCCCCTATCGGTATATATCGTTTGTTTTGGATAGTTGTTTTTGATTGTAAGTAACCGCGAACGCTCCAAGCGTACTGAGAAGTATCCCAGGGTAAACAGCACCAAGAGTAATAGTCGCCAGTTCAGGAAAGAACAGATATGCAAGTAGAAGGCTAAAGAAATGAGGGGAAGTGAACAGCACCCAAAAAAACACACCAATTCTTTGAAAGCTATTGATATTGTCTGCATACCAGACTCCCAAACCTGAGATTCCCTCAATCTCACCTCGTGTATATTTTCCAATTTTGCCATTGGCATTGATTGCATACAAGATTCCGATTACGCAAGGAAGGATGCCCACTGAATATAATACTACGATATCCATTCCTGCTCCTCCTTTTCGATGGAAATACTGGGATATGATGACATTGAGGATGGTCTTATATGCTTTAGTTCTTCACCCAATCTACCACCACCCTTGTGTGAGACCAACAAAAGCGCATATTGTCATTGCTATTAGAATGAAATTCATTAGAAGCACAATAACATTGCCTCTCCCTATGGCTCCGGGTTGGCCAGGTTTGGATGCTTTGTATCGGGATGAAAAGTATTCTAACATTCCTCGAATTCCTTCCTTCATTCCATTGAGTGTATGAAGAGCCGCTGCAGAAACCAATATTGAGTTAAATACAATCCCAACAAACATTTGCTGAACTTCGATCTCGGTCAGAGTCATACTTCTAAGAAAATTAATCACAGAAAGCAGAAAGACGAAATGGAGTCCAATGATTGCCACGCAATACAATATTAGATATTGAGTGGTTGCAGCTCCAAGCCCACCAGCCATCAATTCAGCCACATCTGATTGCGTCATGCTCTGAGCACCATAGAAAGCATACGAAAAGCCTTCCAACGAACCAGGATCTAAGAGATCTACTGTACCATGTGGACTAAATGATACATCCGGGTTGAATGTTTTAGAAATCACAATATGGAGGACTGGCCACCACCCGATCCAATATGTCACTATATTAGCCAACGCAGACACTAGTTCGTTATCCAACATTATTAGGTACTTTTCACCGGGGCCACTATTGGTGCCATCCAATCCGGTTTGAGGAGGGTTCTCTCCGGCAGGCAAATCCTGCGTCAGCTGCGGTGCTCTCAAGTTTCCGCCATCACTCGTTCTTTTCTTGTACTAGCAGATTCATACGGGACTCTATTGTAAACACTGTATATCGCGTTTTGTCGAGCATGATCTCTGGAATTGTAAATAGAAAAGCTCCAAGAAACCCAAGGAATATGTATCCAAATATGCCCTTCAAGATGAGAGAGGCGTACAGTAGGATGTTCAAAGTGAAACCCCAGAGTTTCCTATTACTCAAGTATCTCTCAGATAGAGGCCTTCTTTGAACCGAGTTCGGAACAGCATTATCCAGATTGTTGCGAATGCGTTTTTCCAGCTCTTGGCTGGTGATTTGCAGTACTATGCCTGGTAGAAGAAATACGACAATCTCGATTCCGATCAAGTCCCAAATCCACATAATGAAATTAACGACATCTTGTATCATCGGCCATTCCTCTATTTACCAGCCTCATTCCAGATGCTGAGAATTGCAAGTGCACTTGCTGCTATGCAAGCACCCAGGAAGATATATGTGAATCTTCCGAATAAAACTCCTATTTTTGTTCCAGAACTGTAACCAAGCATTTCAGCTGCAAACATGAACAGGTCAGAAGCTTTGTCTTTGAGATCCTCTCGGAAGTCTGCGGAACCTCTTCTTCTGAATGTATTAAATGCCATCATCATGAGGACTAACCAAACGATTACCGGAGCATCGTATTGCTGGCGTTGTTGATACACAAGGTCACTCAATTTCCAAGTAGTTACTAAGGTCAGAATTGCAAATCCAATTCCAACTCCCAATACACCAGAGTTGAACGACGCATCCACAACCATGAACGCGAGTAATGCAGCCATGAAAAACTTTGTGAGAACATATCCAATTATTGAACCAGTGATCAAGAACATCACTCCCATCAGAATCTGCCATTGTGCATCTGAGATGTTCAACAGGTCCAATACCCAATCTAGTATGAACCCATCGACTATATTGACAGAACCAATAATATCCACAGTGAGATATACAAGAATACCTTCTTGACCTGTTATTTGGGTGGCCACTGAGCCACCTGGTTTAAGAATCTCGATATGCAATGTTGGCCACCACCCTTCCCACCATATTACTACAAGTTCTCCGGCTGAACTCAAATCATCACCTTGGGATATAGACGCCTCAGAGGTGATTTGACCTGTTACAGTACCATCATATTCAACAGGCTCATCAGGAGTGGACGAGTTAGGGTCGTGCTGGTCGAGGTCTGTGACGACGTTGATGTCGTGGAGGCGCACATCCACCATGATGTAGCTGCATTGAGCCGGAGTTCTTCGAAGCCCAACTAACTTATTCTAATCGGTGATAAGATAACCAAACAGCGAATAAGCAGACATCTGAGAAATCGCATTGAGAAAGACTAATCTGCATCTGGCGGTGAAATGTGTTGTTTCGCAAGAATGCCGATATCGTCATCTCGATCAGATAGTCGTTTGAGAAATGTGTCCTCATCAACAAAACGATATTTCCCTTTGCAACCCTGAAGGTACTGCATAGCCTCCTCGAAACCATTCAGGGGGCTGTCATTTGCTTCTAAAATTTCCTCTGCAATATCATAAATGGCATTCTCATTCTTTCGAGCCATTCCAAATCGTCCGAAACGCACCATATTCAAGAGCAAAACCGAATACCAAAGGCAACCAAGTCACTATTCGACTCCAGAGGTCGGGATATCCATCAAGCAGCATCGGATTTTGGGTTTTTTCAATGAGTAGATGCAAACCAAGAAGGAAGAAGGGAATGGTGCCTTCGTATGATACGAGATTGAATGTAGGAGAACTCGAGATCCTATGTGATAAGCCCCGCATGAATGTGTGTTCGAATTTCTCTGAAAATGTGTCAAGTGCAATGACTAGAAAGAGGCAAGACGAACCCAATGCCAGTAGAATAGCTCCTATCATATAAATCACCACCTGCCAATTACATTAGTGCAATGTATAGTATTCAATGCTTCTGCCCCAAAGGAATGCAATCAAGATAAGTAACATAACAATAAACGAAAACTTAACTATTGCGAGCAGGTACATAATTCCAACAAGCCATTTTACACGCCAGTAGTACTTGATCCACCTGTTCTCATTTCCTTTATATAAAGAACACAAACAAGTGAAACCAATTATCATGTTTACTGCTCTGTATCGGCTTCAGAGTCCAGGTACTCCCTTCCAAGAACCAGAAGCGCTACAAGCACACTGGCTACGAGGGCAAATGAACCTCCATAAATGGGACCTGAGATTGAGTCCAAACCAATAATTAGCGATATCATGGTTAGCAAAGAAATAGAACCGAGATATGCAACTAAAACAGCGACCTTCTCCCTTAAAGGTACTGTTTCGCGAGCCGTACCAATAGTCCCTACTAACCTCATATGATTAATCATCAGTAAGAATAGAATTGCTGCTATTCCCTGAAGAAGTAGCATTACAATCAGGCTAGTTATACCATCCATCTCATTATCTCCTATTCTACAAACATCCTATCCGGATATGATAGAGAAGATTATTCATCTTCAACACCTTGAAAATCATTTTGCTTTGTCCCCTATGCAGACAGACAGCTCTAGGTTGGCTGCATGAAATGCCATGCAGATTTTGCAAGCAGGAATAATGCAATCGAAATGATGATTGCATTCGCAAAGATGGAGTATTCTAGGTATGATGCCAGATTCCTGAACCTATCTTTTGCTGCATCCAAGAAAGCCTGCGGGCCTGGATTTGTTATCTTCGATTTGATTGCATTGGATGCAATCGTACTAAGAATTGAAGAATAGAACCAAGACCAACCTATGGCAAGAAAGAACAAGCCACTTTACGCTGAGCTAGAAAAGAAGGTAGTCTTTCAGGCAGGTGAGGATTTTTCAGTAGCGGATGTGCCTGTATTCATCTCCTGTGCGAATTATGCACATGCAATAGGTAGAGATTCGGTGAGGATACCAATACCATATATGGTTTCGTTGACGAGATGTCTGTATCGTCTGGACACTGATTTCGGGATCGCACGAGTGTTTTGCACACTTGTCAGGGCCAGTGGTGAGTTGATGCGTCCTGAAGGGGCGATAGATGCTATCCAGTATGACTATCCCCGATTTCCGGAATTGCTGTCAAACGAATGGAAAAAGGTCTTTTCCGAAGTAAGATTTCATGTCACAAGTTTCAAGATTCCTTCACTTTTGATGAGCACATCTTTGGTGGTCGTAGAGTTCAAGCAAATGCCGACAAAGACGGATATCCTTCGCTCTCTGCAAGATCGGACACTCATATTGCCAACATGGCCGGATCTTCTCACTACTGATGGCGTGTTCGAGTATGTGCGAAGGACTATTCGAAGAACAGGGGACTTGTATGAAACCGCATTATGGGCGGAGAGCATAATGCTAGACCCTGAATTGTCATTGGTACAAGTCATCGACTCTCATTGTGTTCATATCCCTGATACGATTGATGCGATCAGAGCGCTGAGCTCAAAGACGGACTATCAAGACGCATACAAGCAAACCAATATAGCTCTAGGTATCGATGTTTGAACCAGCTTATCGTAAATCCCGATGCTCAATTTTGAACATCATGCCCCGATTATGCACAAGCTTTATATCATGTCCTTGAGGGCTCCACTTGGTGAATGCTATGTTAAGGTTGGATTGCCTTTACGACAGGCGGGATTGCCATTGGCTCAGCTAGGGCACATGCAGTCACGGCTGAATTAGAAACTCATTTTACTGGCATTCGCGTACGAAAACTCAAACCATCATCTTTTGATCCGGTGTGTACCTATGCTTCGCTGAAACAGGAGTTTTCAGGTGAGAGCTTCCTCTTGGAGTCCATGGAAGGTTTCCGGAAGACAGCCCGATACTCCATCATGGGCTTTGGGCAAGAGTTAACATTTGTATCGAAAGGTCATCAGGTCCGTATCAACGAGACCGAATTGGTGTGCGAGAATCCGTACGAGTGCCTGAGAGAAACATTTGAACAGATTAGCTATCGAACTGAGGCACCAATTCCCTTCACGGGTGGGATGGTAGGCTACTTTTCGTACGACATGGCACGGTTCTTCGAGGATATTCCATCCTCAACAAGGGATGACCTCGGTCTACCGGACGCTCATCTAGTCGTGCCAGCGGTCGTCTTGGTCTATGATCATGCCCATAGAGATCTGTACCTCTTCTCGAAGGACGAGGTATCCACAATGACCACCGAAAACGAGATGCCTGAGCCCGATGTATCGATAGGAAGAATCCGTTCGAACATGACACGGAAACAGTACGAGAATGCTGTTGAGCAGACCATCGAGCACATCGTCGATGGTGACATTTTCCAAGCTGTCATCTCCAGAAGGTGCAGTGCAAGGTTCAACGGTGACAAACTCGGGATGTACCAGATTCTTCGCAAGATCAACCCGTCGCCCTATATGTTCATGCTCGATTTCGAAGAGGCGTGCCTAATTGGATCGTCGCCAGAGATGCTGGTCCAGCTGCGTGACGGGGTTCTCACCTCCAAGCCCATCGCAGGTACAAGACCGCGGTCAAATGACGTTGAAGAGGATGAGAAGCTCAAGGTGGAGCTATTGCTCGACGAAAAGGAACGAGCAGAGCATGTGATGCTAGTAGACCTTCATAGGAACGACTTAGGAAGGGTTGCAGAGTTTGGCTCGGTGAAGGTTGACGATTTCATGAGTGTCGAAAAGTTTTCCCATGTGCAGCATATCGTGTCTCAGGTTCGCGGTCGGATTCGGAAAGACTGTGACCAGTTTGATGCACTTCGGGCCGCGTTCCCTGCGGGCACGGTCACAGGGGCTCCAAAGATACGCGCCATGGAGATTATTGACGCTCTTGAGCCGACTCGTCGAGGGCCATATGCAGGTGCAGTCGGATACTTTGGTTTCAATGGGAACATGGATTTTGCCATCACAATCCGCTCTCTTCTGATACGAGGAAAGGACGCATACTTGCAGGCAGGAGCAGGGATTGTCGCAGACTCAGCTCCCGAACGAGAGTTCTTTGAAACCGAGCATAAGATGGGTGCGATATTGAAGGCGCTGGGAGGTGTGGGCTGATGACGAAGGTCGTCATTGTTGACAACTTCGATTCCTTTGTCTACAATATCGCTCAGTATGCTGGGGCTCTTGGAGCCGATGTGTCTGTCATTCGAAATGATTCTCCGCTTGGTCGCATTGAGCAGAGGAATCCCGACCACATCATCCTCTCGCCCGGGCCAGGGCATCCAAGAAACGCACGAGTGACCAACCAAGTCATCAAACACCTCGATGTCCCTATACTGGGGATCTGTCTTGGGCATCAGGCTATCGGATATGTGCTTGGAGCTGATGTGTTGCGAGGTGCGGCACCTGTCCATGGAAAGGCCTCGTTGATCAAGCACGATGGACAAGGGATTTTTCGAGATGTGCCGAATCCTCTGCGCGGGACACGCTATCACTCGCTGGTCATCGATCCTGAAAGTCTTCCGGATGAGCTCAGGGTGATTGCAAGGTCAGGGCAGGAGATCATGGGAATCGAACATAGGAGAAGGACGCTCATCGGGCTGCAATTCCATCCCGAGTCTATCTTGACCCAGAGTGGCAGATTGCTTCTCCGGAACTTCTTGGAGATGTGATCGATGACCAAAACTGCATTGGTTCTTAGAACTCTTGGTGAGAGTGAGAGTTTGATTCAACTTGGGGAAGAGCTGCTTGATGCGATAGATGTCCTGCTCGGGCAAACAACGCATAGAGTATTTATCGTGTCTGATCCCGTCGTCATGGGACTATACGGCTCCAGACTTGTGAGCGCTTTCACATGTGCAAATATCGAGCCAGTAGTGATACAGATCCCATGTGGCGAGCGACACAAGACCCTCAGCACTGTAGAGCGTGTGTATTTGCCCCTCTTGGATCATCAAGCCGAACGCTCTGACACGCTCTTGGGCTTTGGTGGTGGGATTGTGGGAGACACAGCTGGGTTCGTTGCCTCGACATTCAAGCGCGGGATGCGACTTGTCCAAGTCCCCTCGACCCTGCTAGGACAGGTGGATTCCTCAGTGGGCGGGAAGACAGGAGTGAATCTTCGAGGTGCCAAGAACATGATTGGCACCTTCTATCAGCCATCAGTCGTCTTGAACGACATCACGTTGCTTGAAACGCTGCCACATGACGAGCTCCTGAATGGCATTGCAGAGGCCATCAAGTATGCCTTCACGATGGATGAGGGGCTCTTCACTTGGCTTAAGGACAATCGCACTGACATCATTCAACGGAAGCGTTCTGCCATGCTGACCCTTGTTGAACGATGTATCCGGAACAAGGTGAGGATAGTCCAAGCCGATGTGCATGAGGAACGAGGAATAAGGGAGATCTTGAACTTCGGTCATACTGTCGGGCATGCCATCGAATATGCATCATCACATGCACTCACTCATGGTGAGGCGGTTGCCATCGGGATGGTCGAAGAAACGAAACTATCAGTAGAGATGGGTCTGACCTGCACGGAAGACCATGACAAGCTTGTTGAGATATTAAGGGCCTTTGGGCTCCCTACAACGCTCCCGAAGTTTGTAGGATCAAAGGACGTGAATGACGCCATTAGGAGCGACAAGAAGCTTCGCAATGGACGACTAAAAGCCCCTATCATCATAGAGGTAGGGAAAGCTGATGTGAGGGAGCTTGATCCAGATTGCTTCTTCATGACTCAGGAGGGAAGAGTATGTTAGTAGTAATGAGAAAGGACGCAACTGACGAACAAATACATCGGGTTGTTGATGCCATCCGGAAGATTGGCCTCATACCCCATCCAATACCCGGTTCGATGAGAACTTCGATCGGTGTCACTGGAAACATTGGCCGCGTGAATGCAGACCACATCGGGGGCATGGCAGGCGTGCTAGAAATCATCCATGTGACAAAACCATTCAAGCTGACGAGCCGAGAGATGATACCAGAACAAACAGTTATCGAGATAGGAGATGCACAGTTTGGTGAAGGGAACCCTGTCATCATTGCAGGACCCTGTGCGGTTGAATCATATGAACAGATGACTACGACTGCCTCGGCTGTCGCAGAGATGGGTGCTGACATGCTTAGAGGAGGTGCCTTCAAACCACGGACATCTCCATACTCTTTCCAAGGCATGGGTCTCGAAGGTCTGAAGATACTCAATGCAGCCAGAATGAGAACCGGACTACCAGTCGTGTCAGAGGCTCTGGATATCGAGTCGTTCCCACTTGTAGAACGTTATGTCGATGTCATTCAGATAGGTGCGAGGAATATGCAGAACTTCGAGCTTCTGAGGAGGGCAGGACGCTCCAAGAAACCCGTCCTACTGAAGAGAGGGATATCTGCAACGATCAACGAGTTCCTTTTGGCTGCGGAGTACGTCATGTCTGAAGGGAACTACAATGTCATCCTCTGCGAGAGAGGGATCCGAACCTACAGTAATCACTCGCGATTCACTCTGGACATCGGGGCGATACCTGAGCTGCGTAGCTTGACACATCTCCCGATCATCGTTGATCCGAGCCATGCGGCAGGCAAGCGGAGTACTGTCATTCCCCTTGCACGAGCGAGCTTGGCTGTCGGGTCTGACGGTCTCATCATCGAAGTACATCCGAACCCTGCTGAGGCCGTGTCAGACGGTCCGCAGTCATTGACATTCGACATGTTCAGAGAATTCATGTCCGAGGTGCGGCAGACTCCTGTACGGTCAAGACTCGTCAAGGAGGTGCTTACATGATTCGAGATGTACTGGAGAAACTTGTGGAACGAAAGGATCTGAACGAGGCCGAGGCTGCACTCGCGATGTCGAACATCATGGATGGCGTGACCAGCGCTCCCCAGATTGCAGGGTTCCTCACAGCTCTGCGGATGAAAGGCGAAACTGTGGAAGAACTCTATGCCTTCGCCAAGACCATGCGCAAGAAGGCAATCGGCATATCTGTGCCTGAGAACACGCTCGACACCTGTGGGACTGGGGGCGACCGACTGGGCACGTTCAACATATCCACGGCTTCCGCTTTCGTAATCGCATCAGCTGGCACACCTGTTGCAAAGCATGGCAATCGCAGCGTTTCGAGCAAATGTGGCTCTGCGGATCTTCTTGAGGAACTGAAAGTCCATATAGACCTAACACCACTGCAGACCGAGAGGTGCGTGAACGACATCGGGATTGGGTTTCTGTTCGCGCCATTGTTCCATCATGCGATGAAGTACGCCATTGCCCCACGTCGAGAGCTGGGGTTGCGTACAGTCTTCAACGTCCTTGGACCGCTGACAAACCCTGCTAACGTAAAGTACCAGCTCATGGGTGTCTACGATTCGGAGTTGACGGAACCTCTCGCAAAGGTGCTTGGTAGGTTCGGACTGGAACACGCAATCGTCGCACATGGTTCAGGGCTTGATGAGCTGACGACTACTGGATCCACAAGGATTTCGGAACTGGAACATGGCAAGGTGGAATCTTACGAGATCACACCGGATGACTTCGGTCTTGCTCGTGTGCATGTCCGAGACATAGCAGGAGGGTCGCCAGACACCAATGCAAAGATACTGACTGAGGTGCTGGATGGCAACCCTTCCCCGTATGTGGACATAGTCCTCCTGAATGCAGGGGCTGGGCTCTATGTCAGTAATATGGTCAAAGACATAGGTGAAGGTATCGAACTCGCACGGAACGCAATTGTCGAAGGGCATGCAAAGGCGAAGTTCGAGTCCTTCAGGAACTACAGCCTGAAGCTGTTCAAGGAGGGATGAGCATGTTGCGAGCACGGCTAGGAGAAACTGTTGGGGAGATAGTCGAGTCGAAGCTATCGGATGTAACTGAGGTCTCTATTCGGTTGCGTGATGCATTGATGCATGGGCACTGCACAGGGGTTCGTGTAATATCTGAGCTGAAACCCGCATCACCTTCCAATGGTCCTCTATCCGCTGGAGACCTTACCCCTGATCCTATCTTACGAGCCTATATTGAGGGTGGCGCCACAGGGATTTCGGTTCTCGTGGAGCAGATGCATTTTAACGGCTCATTTGACCTGCTGAGATTTGCAAGGAAGGTTGTTCGACTGCCACTGTTGGCAAAGGGCTTCTTTTTCACACCTCAGCATCTGGCAGACTGCGTATCTGCTGGAGCCGATGCATTCCTGTTGATGGTTCGTGTCGTGGAATCTGTTGGCGGCGACCTGGGAGAACTCATAGACATCGGTGAACGACTTGGACTTGACGCTGTCATTGAAGTGTCAAACGAGAAAGAACTCGAATCTGCGCTTTCCGCGGGAGCACACATTATTTTAGTAAACGCACGGAACATCTACTCCGATCTCAGGATTGACCTTTCCAACATTGCCATTGCAAAGAATCTACCAGAAGACACGGTGCTTGTAGCAGCATCAGGGATCACCACTGGCTCTGACATAGAGAAAGTCTATTCTCTTTCGGGGTGTCGGGTCGATGCTGTACTTGTTGGCACGTCATTGATGAGGTCATCAGACCCCAAGCAAGCAGTGGGCGACCTAGTCCGTACGGGTCGCAGCGTCGTGACCGAGTTCGCGGGGGTGCAAGAATGACCAGGGTGCAGATTTGTGGCATCACATCGTTAGCCGACGCTCTAATGTGCGAAGAGGAAGGCGCTGATGCTATCGGATTGGTGCTTGCTGCTGACCGGGCGCGAGAGATACCCATTGGGCTAGCTAAGGAGATACGTGAGCAGCTTGGTCCACTTGTCCATGTGACTGGCATCTTTACGTCATCAGACATCGAGAGAGTCTGTGATGACGCACGATCCGCTGATGTTGATATGGTGCAGGTCTACAACCTAGGAATCGATGCAGTCGAAACGATACACGATCATGGGTTCAAGTGTACTAGTGTCATGCTAGTTCCGCAGGACGACTCGCTGTCAGGATGCCCTATCCCGAACCTGACCGAGATGAGTAAAGTGTCTGACATTATCTCGTTCGAACCTAGCAGACATGGAGTATATGGTGGACGGGGCTTCTGCATAGACATCTCGATGTTAAGGAAGCATGTCTTACCTTTTTGCAATGGACGTTTTGCGTTAGCCGGCGGTCTAGCTCCTGATACTCTCTCAGATGCCCTTGCGACAAGGCCCTACGCCATTCATGTTTCCTCCGGTGTGGAGGAAGAGGTTGGCAAAAAGGACCGGATGCTTGTGAGGAGGTTTCTCTCGCAATGCAAAGGAGGAACACGGAGATGACACAGAACACGGAACACGGCCCCTATTTCGGTGAATTCGGTGGCCAATTTGTTGCAGAAACGCTCATGCCTGCGATAAAGGAACTCGAAGACGCTTACCGCGACATCACACCCAATGTTTCGTTCAGAAAAAAGTATCATAAGTATCTCACTCATCTGGTCGGACGACCCACGCCACTCTATCATGCTGCACGGCTTACGGATGATCTGGGTGGTGCGCAGGTCTATCTCAAACGAGAAGACTTGTGTCATCTCGGCGCTCACAAGGTCAACAACACTATCGGCCAAGTCCTCTTAGCAAAGATGATGGGCAAGACCCGTATCATTGCTGAAACTGGGGCAGGACAGCACGGTGTCGCGACTGCCGCAGCGTGTGCAGCACTCGGTCTTGAATGCGTCGTGTACATGGGGGCTGTAGATATTACTCGCCAAAAGCTGAACGTCTACCGCATGAAGCTGTTTGGTTCAGAGGTCGTTCCTGTCGAATCTGGTTCACGTACACTGAAGGATGCTATAAACGAAGCCCTGCGTGACTATGCGGCCACAAGCAGCACGACACATTATGTCATTGGCTCAGTAGTCGGGCCACATCCGTATCCGACCATCGTTCGGGACTTCCAGTCTGTGATTGGCACCGAAACTCGTGAGCAGGTCATTGCAGAAACTGGGAGACTTCCTACACATATCGTGGCATGTGTCGGTGGAGGAAGCAATGCAATCGGGATGTTCAGCGCCTTCATTGACGACCCAGTGGAACTCATAGGTGTGGAAGCTGGCGGTAAAGGGATCACATCAGGGATGCACGGTGCTTCTATCACCGCAGGAGAACCCGGTGTCCTTCATGGGCAAAGAAGCTATTTCCTGCAAGATAGCGATGGGCAGATTCTGGAAGCCCATTCGATCTCCGCGGGGCTCGACTACCCTGGCGTAGGCCCTGAACACGCGCACCTACATGCTATCGGTAGAGTGCAGTATGTCAGTGTCACTGATGACGAGGCACTGGCAGGGTTCAAGAAGTTGTCACGGTTAGAGGGAATCATACCGGCCTTGGAAAGTGCCCATGCGATTGCATACCTAGAGGAGATTGTCCCCTCTCTTTCGTCCGATGACATCATAGTAGTGTGTCTTTCAGGACGGGGTGACAAGGATGTCAGTATGATTGTGGAGTTGGAGGAGGGTACATGATGCAATCATATTCAAACCAACTGGACACGTTATTCGTTTCAGGTAATCCCGTTTTCATGGCCCATACCTATTTTGGAGACCCCTCAGAGGAGTTCTCGCTACGTCTAATCGACTCCATGACCAAGAACGGAGTGGACATCATCGAGTTCGGAATCCCGTTCTCCGACCCGACATCGGATGGCCCAGTGTTCCAAAGGGCTTGCAAGCGAGCACTTGAAGCGGGAATGACTCCACGCAGGGCAATCCAAGGGATAGAGCGGATTCGTGACATGGGAATCATCGCTCCTGTGGTCGTCACCAGCTACTACAATATCATTCATAGGATGGGCGCAAGGGACTTCATTGAGCAGATTGCAGTGTCTGGTGCCAATGGGGTGATTGTTCCGAATCTACCTCTGGAGGAATGCAGTTATGTGTACGAGATAACAAGGGAGTTCGACATCCACCTGATTCAGATTGTCAGCCCGAGCACTTCTACTGCGCGACTGAACGGTATTCTTCAGGTGTGTCAGGGCTTTGTGTATGTGACGGCCGTTTCTGGTGTGACAGGGACTCGTGACAATGTTCAGACGGGTACACTTGGGCTTGTAAGAAGAGTGAAGGAACTCAGTTCTATCCCTGTCCTTGTAGGGTTTGGAATATCAAGCGAAAATCATGCACAGGCTCTCGTGGAGGCTGGTGCAGATGGGGTTATTGTCGGCAGTGCGATATGTAAGATGTATGAAGGGTGTTTGCATGACCCATTCGTTTCGCTCAACAAAATACAGGAATTCGTTAGCGCAGTAAAGCATGGTTGCGTACATGGCATGAATAGGAGATGAGGTCGATGAGGTTCTGTGTATCATTAAGGTATTCCTCGATAGATGACTGCATAACATCAATTGAGAGATTGGATGCAGACCTTGTAGAACATCGAATTGATTTTCTCGAGTGCACTAAGGGGATCGAAGAGGTATATTCCTCGACCCATGTTCCTGTCATCGCCACAAACAGACCCATTAGAGAAGGCGGACACTTTGCTGGCAGTGAAAGAAACCGAATATCGCTCCTTCGGGCCGCCATTAGCTCTGGAGCATCCTTTGTCGATATCGAGTATGAGAGTCCAATGTGGTCTCGAAGCTCGATCATCGATTATGCTCACGATGCAGGATGCGGGGTCATCTTGTCAAAGCACTATTTCGAGGGAACTCCTCCCTTCGAGTACCTGAAAGGAACGATGGAGGACATGATATCTCTGGCCCCCGATATCATCAAGATCGTGACATTCGCTAAACGCATTGACGATGGACATAGGATTCTACGGTTGTACTCGTATAATCAAAAGCACAAATGCGACCTTATTGCGTTCTCGATGGGGTTTCTTGGCACCTACACGAGGATTTTGTCGACGCTCTTTGGGGCTCCCTTTGCCTATGTGGCAACCAATTCGGGAAATGAAACGGCGCCAGGTCAGTTGTCCCTACCAGAGATGAAGGAGATTATGGAGGTGTTCAATACGTGAAGCGACTTTGTGTCGTGGGAACCCATATAGCCCATTCTGTGAGTCCCCAGATGCATAATGCAGCCCTCGCAGATCTGGGACTTTCAAGGGAATATCATTACGACAGGAACCCGATGAGACCAAAGGATGTCCAACAGCTGATTGATGATATAGCAGATGGTCAAATTACGGGAGCTAACATCACTGCACCCTTGAAGGAAGTCATAGTCCCTTTTATTGACAGGATTGGTGGGGACGCTGTGCAAACTAGTTCTGTTAACACGCTCTATTCCCACAAAGGAATGGTTGTTGGGTGTTCAACGGATGGAGTTGGGTTCATCAAGTCCTTGCAAGAATCACGCATCGACATACCATCGACCCGATGCATTGTTATTGGCGCTGGCGGTGCAGCCAGATCTATCTGTCACAGTCTTCTCAAGCATGATGTGCCGAACCTTTTCATCCTGAACCGTAATGTCGAGAGAGCGAGAGATCTTGCAAGGGTCTTGCGCAGCGGAGGGAATGCTTCTGTTGTGTCCGGTCGACTTGAGGAGTTTCCGAACTATGTCCGGCACAGTGACATGGTGATCAACTGCACTCCTCTTGGGATGCGAGGCGTATACGAGAACGAGTCACCTGTCACTGATAGCGAACTGATGAATGGGCTGTCAGTGATGGATCTGAACTATAACCCTCCCCGTACAAAGCTCCTCGCTATGGCAGAAGATGAAGGGTGCAGAACCATCAATGGAGTGATGATGCTGGTTCATCAAGGTGCCGAATCGCTCCGCATCTGGACTGGTAGGGAACCTTCCATAGGTGTCATGCGCGCGGCTGCTCTGGCTGCAATCGATGAGCAGGGAAGGAGTCATGAAAAGGGGAGAGTCCGGAAGTCATGAAACCCAACATTGGTATCATCGGATTCATGGGGACGGGAAAGACCTCTGTAGGCAAGGCACTGGCAAGGCAGATAGGGATGCATTTTGAAGACTCGGACGACATGGTAGAACAGATGGCTGGAAAGCAGGTTTCAAGGATATTTGCTGAGAATGGAGAAGAATACTTCAGACATCTTGAATCCCTTGCTGTAAGAGACCTCTGTCAGAGGAAACATCATGTGTTAAGCTTTGGTGGCGGTGTTCTTTTTTCTCAAGAGAACATCGAGCATATCAGGAGGGTTTCCAAAGTCATCCTCTTGAAGGCCAGCCCACTCACAATCCATGAACGACTACTTCGGGACAATAGCCGTCCACTACTGGAAACTGAAAATGAGAGGCTGCGGGCAATTATTGACTTGATGCGACTCAGAGAGAATCTTTATGCGAGAGCCTGTGACATCGAAATCGACACAGATGGAAAGGACATCAACTGTATCGTCACCGAGATTTGTAGGAGGCTACACCTTTGAAAGTACGTGTCAAGAGGTCTAGCGCGACTGGTTGGCATCATGCCCCCCCTTCCAATAGCCTTACTCATCGCGCGATCGTATGTGGTATGTTGGCTGAAGGCAAGACACACATACCTAATCCGCTGATATGTGACGACACCAAAGCCACGATTGATGCTGCCCGTCTGCTGGGTGCAAGGATCCATCTGAATGGTCATTTGAGTATTGAAGGACTTGGAAACTCGGCTCCCTCTTCCGGGATCATCTATTGCGGGAGCTCGGGAACGACATTCAGGCTCTTCGTTGGGCTTGCCTCTCTCGCTGATGGCGTTTCACTACTTCTTGGAGACCCCTCATTGCATCAGCGACCCATTAGTGACCTCGTTCGCTCTCTCAATGACTGGGGCGCAAACATCCACTCAGTAAATGGTGACGCCCTTCCACCTATAGAGGTGCGGGGTGACGGTCTCGAAGGGGGTTCTACTTTAATCCGTGGTGATATAAGTTCGCAGTTCATATCATCGCTGCTCATGGCAGGGTCAAAGGCACGAAATGAATGTGAGGTTGTCCTTACCTCACGCCTCGAGTCAAAGCCCTATGTTCTGATGACCCTGAAACTGATGCGGATGTTTGGCGCATACGTCCATCACTCATCAGACCGTTTCATTATTCCCGGCAGTCAACGATATCACGCACAGACGATCCATATCGAGGGTGACCATTCATCTGCTGCATTCCTTGAGGCGTTTGGTGCCCTTACAGGGAGTGTCGGGGTCATCGGACTGCACGAGGCTTCGGTACAAGGCGACTCCAAGTTTGTGAGGCTTCTCAGAGAGATGGGTGCATCCGTTGAATGTTATCAGAAAGGAGTCATTGTGAGGAAACGTCCCCTGCAAGGAATCACGGTCGATGTCAGCGATATTCCAGACCTCGTCCCGATCCTCGCAGTCGTGGCATCTCAGGCTGATGGCACTACGGTCTTGAAGAACGTCCGCAGGCTCAAGTTGAAAGAGAGCGATAGGATCCAGACCACGATCAGCGAACTGTCTAAGATGAATGTTGATATCGCACACGAGCAGGACTCGTTACGGATTGAGGGACCCACACGACTGCATGGTGCCAGTGTGAATCCCCATAATGACCACCGGATTGCTATGGCTGCATTCGTTGCTGGTACTGTTGCTGAGGGCACCACCACCATAGACTGCTTCGAGTGTAGCACAAAAAGCTATCCGAGTTTCATGCGTGATATGCTGACCCTGGGCGCTCGTGCGACCCTAATCCAGAGGAGTGGATATGCGTCATGACCTTTAGCATGGGTAGACACTTCAAGATTCATGTGTTTGGGGAAAGTCATGGAGAGTGTATCGGGGTCAGCATCGAGGGCTGTCCAGCAGGTCTCGAACTGGACTACAAGATAATCGAGGACGAGCTTGCACGGCGAAGACCCGGACTGTATCACACAAGTTCCTCACGGGATGAAACAGACCAGTTCGATGTGAAAACAGGTGTCGTTGATGGAGTCACCACTGGAGGGCCGATTATGATGGTGATTCAGAACAGGGATTCTCAGTCGGATGCATATGAGCGTATGAAAAACACTCCGCGACCCGGACATGCAGACTTCACCGCATTCTACAAATACAATGGATTCAACGACTATCGGGGTGGCGGATTCTTCTCTGGACGCATGACCGCAGTGTACGTGTTGGCAGGGGCAGTCGCAAAGCAAATCCTTTCTATACGGAACATTAGTGTCCTAGCTCATACAGTCCAAGTTGGAAATATCGCTTTGGAGCAGAACCCTACCGACGACGAGCTTGCTCGATGCAAGCATTCCAACTCCACTGGATGCATTGATACCAATGTATCTCGACTTATGGAAGAGGAGATCCTTCGGGCGCGAAGTGAAGGTGATTCGGTTGGTGGTATAGTCGAGTGTCGTGTACTGAATCTCCCTATAGGAGTAGGTGAGCCGTTGTTTGATTCCATCGAGAGTCGTATAAGCCACGCTATGTTCAGTATCCCCGGTGTGAAGGGCATCGAGTTCGGGGCTGGGTTCAAGGCTGCTTCTATGAACGGGTCTGACCACAATGACCAGGTGGAATACACATCCAATGGACTCGTTTGGAGGAGCAATAACGCAGGCGGTATCCTAGGTGGGTTGAGCACTGGGGCTCCAATCGTGTTCAGAGCCGCCTTCAAACCCACTCCAAGCATATCTAAGCCTCAAACAACTATTGACTTGGCGGAAATAAAAACAACAGAGTTGAGGGTAACTGGACGACATGATCCGTGTATCGTCCCTCGCGCTGTCCCGGTCGTCGAGAATTTGACGGCTTTCGTGATGGTGGATCTCCTCATGTTACATGACGTTTCGATATCGTCTTCTGTGCTGCCATGAGTATTAGCAAAAAAGGAAAGGAGGACTCAGCCCTCAATAGAACGGTGAGGGACTTGAATCCTTCTGCGAATCTAATGGCTCAAGGTTCGTTGTCGCAAGAGAACGAAGAGAATGACGACCACGCCAGCAACAACTGCGATTCCAATCACAACGATCAGTAGCATGTCCGGTGAACCAGGAGGCTCTGGTGTATTCGTTGAGGTAGTCGGTGTGGTTGGTGTTGAGGTCTCAGCGTTATACACTGTGACAATGTACTTCATCTCGTACGTGTTCCCAGCATTATCGACAGCCTTTATCACGATGACATGCTGTCCATTATCTTCAGAAACCGTGTCCCAGCTGTATTCGTAAGGCGATGTGGTATCATTCGATACAGTGGTTCCATCAACAGATATCTCGACTCGTTGGATGCCTGAACTGTTATCGTCTGGTATAACGGTCATGTCTACCACTCCGCCAACTGTCGACTCATTGGTAAGACCTTGAACCTGCATTGTCGGAGCTATCGTATCCTGCACGGTAAACGAGTAGTACTCCGAGCCAGACATTCCTAGAGTTTCATGTCCGTAGGTGTCATTCGCATAGATGTAGTATTCTACCAATGACGCCCAGTCTTGCCCGGGAATAGTAGCGGTGAATATGGACGCACCCTCCTTGCTCATCGGGAGAGAATTCCACGAACTGCCATCGACCCGATACCGCAAGAGAACAGAATCTAGATTCTTATCGTATGTTGATACAGAAATGTTGACATCCATCCCTGTTTCTGGCAGTGCTGGTAATTGAGTCAGACCAGACACTCTGGGCCATGTCCCTTCAACAAGGTACAGGTCATCAAGAATGAGTTCCAATCGGCCACCAGCATCCCCCTCGGCAATCAGAGAAATGTCGCTAATAGTGGTATCAGGCACAGTCCCAAATAGGGCCAAGTAATCCGCCGCGAGATCCAGTTCTGCGTTGCGCCATGCCCCCGTCATATTGGCGCCTTCAATATAGATATACTTCTCAGTAGATGTGTTGGACACCGACGCACCAGGCCCAGCAGCAATCAAGTAATGAATTCCTACATCGGTTCCAAAGTAAAAATAGAACTCGATGTAGTCGTTCCCAGTAGATGTAAATTCGTCTAAGTACCAATTGAAGTCTAGGATAACCTCAGTCGATGCGTTGAAGGGCATGGCTTTCAGATTCCGATAAAAACCTACATAGGTTGAGGGTGTCATTGTCAGGTTTGCAGCCTTAGAGCCGGTATATGCGAAGTCTGTAACTCTGAATTCGTTTGCTGTTTCGATATTCCATGATCCCCAAGAACGGACATAATCTCCAACATCTCCTTGATCTTCGTAGCTCATGTCGTTCAGAATAGCAGCCTCAACCTTCAAGTCATCAACAAAGAGACTGACCGTGCTTGGATATCTGTCAGCATAAACGATGAACTCGATGTCCCTGACAAAGACCTCTGAAGTCGAGTTGAACGACGTTATATCTTCCCATATGCTGCGGTCGAACAGGTTCCAAGAACCCGTAGTGTTGAAGCCATCTACTTGGACATGGTTGTAGCCACTGTATGAGAATGGAGCCGGTGTCCCTGCGTATGCAAACCAATAGTATAGATAGAATGAACTTGTTTGATTTTCCATTTCCACAGACAAGTAAGCATATGAGTACTGATTGGGATTAATCCACTGATCAATCTTCCAATAGAACATGAAACGGTCAGGGTTCTGGTCTGCAAGTCTTACACCTGCTCGCTGGGAGATTGTTGCTTTACTAATGTTCCCTCGTGATACCACGGTCATGTTAGCTGCCCAATCACCGTTCTGGCGATCCGAAGTCTGAACGATATCCCCTGGATCATTGTTTGTCAGCCAATACCATGTCCCTGAGGTTTCAAAATTGCCATTGTTCACGCTTCCTCCAATCCGTACTGTGCCATTCACCAGATAAAAGTCATCAATGAATGTTCTTTGATAGGAACTCTCGTTAGTCTTAAGATAGAAATAGAACGTATTGAATTGAGTAGGAGTATTTCCAGTCGCAGCAATCAAGTCTTGAGTGACGTTCCTATCAAAACGATTCCATTGTGATAGTGGACTGTCTAGGACATAATATCCGTAGTATGTAGAGTTCGAGAGGGTCGTATTTCCAGCCAGATAATATGTCAGCCGGATGTTGGAAAGCGCTTTAACTGTGATTTCAAGCTTGAAATAGCTGTTTGTAGATGGGTTCATGAAAGCATCCAAAAAGTAGTCAAATCTCATCGTGAGATTCGTGGGGTTATTCCAGAATACCTGATTCTGTGGCGATAACCGTGCTTCGGAAGGATAGGCATTGTCTACAGCGCGTACCTGCATCCCTAGAGACCTACTGGACTCGTTGACAGGATACGGCGACGATGCGTACCACACATATCTTTCAGTGGTTCGTGTGGTAGTAAAATACTGTGGGTTATGTGGATTTGTCCACCCCTCAAAATCCCCATTTGGAAGATGGTTCATTTTCCAAGAGTCAGTCTGCAAATTGACCGATGAAGCAGAGAACTCATCCGACGTGGAACCATCCATGCTGTCCTGAGTTTGATTTGTCTTGGCATTGTCTGTCAAATTGACGGAGATTGTAGAGCCAAGAAGGAATATGATAATTCCAAATATCATTATGGCGCGCGTTTTACTGAGCATAAAAAACACCTTGTTGTATTCTGGCTTGAGGGAAGCCAATTATATCTTCCCCTTGCACTATTTTATCTCTCTGATAGCCTGAGAGTGGATAGTATAGCCTGTTTCTCCTTTTGAAGAACGTTTATCTTTCTAGTTGGACAATTGCGGTGCCATGACATCTCCGCCTATCGCAAAAAAAGAGCCTCGTACATTCGAGCTGCACGGACGAACATTCACTGATGATTATTACTGGCTACGAGAAAAGGACACCTCTGCGGTCATCGAGTACCTAGAAGCCGAGAACTTCTACACTAAGGAAATGACCAAACACACCGAAACCCTACAAGAATTCCTATTCCAAGAGATGAAAGGGCGAATCAAAGAAACCGATGAGTCTGTGCCCATGAGGTATGGTGATTACTACTATTATTCGCGAACTGAGGAAGGGAAGAACTACCGTATCCATTGCCGGAAATATAAAAGTCTTGACGCGCAGGAGGAGATCGTCCTTGACGAGAACGCCTTGGCTGAAGGCAGGAAGTACATGAGTGTTGGCACATGGAAGATAAGTCCTGACCAATCAAAGATGGCATATTCTGTTGACTTCACAGGTGGAGAGACCTACGAAACTCGGATTGTGGATTTGATGAGTGGTGAAACCCTCGACACGATAACAGGTGTGGGCGGACAAATCCAATGGGCCCTCACCAATGACGCAATCTTCTACACGGAGCTTGACGACATCCACCGTCCTTATGCGGTATTGTTTCACAGGCTGGGGACTTCTCAATCAGATGACATCAGGATTTACGAGGAGAAGGACACAACCTTCCTTCTGGGAATGTCCAAATCGAAGGACAAGAAGTATCTCTTCATCACCATCTCAGCATCCAGCTCTGAAACCAATGAGATCAGGTACATCGACCTGTCAGAGCCTTCACTGGATTTGGAAGTCTTCTTTCCGCGGACTCGGGGTATCGAGTTCAATATTGACCACCACAGCGGGTATTTCTATTTCTTGACAAGCGCGGACGGTGCGATCAACTTCAAACTGATGAGAACCCCCGTTTCAAAGGTGGCACCTGAGCATTGGGATGAGATCATCCCACACGACCCCGATGTCCGCCTGAACTCTGTAGAGGCGTACCAAAACTTCCTCGTGATACAGAAGCGACAAGGGGGCTACGCGAACCTGATGGTCTACGACCTCTCGAATGGCGAACTACATGATGTCAAGTTTCCTGAAGACATCTATGGCATCCGTCCCATCGGTCATTATGAGTTCGAGTCTGACATCTATCGATTTGTGTTCAGCTCGCCCGTCACCCCTCAGACGACTTATGACTACAATATGGCAACCCGAGAACTGGAGTTGAAGAAGGTCGAGGAGATTAAGAACTACGACCCTTCACAGTTCATCACTGAGCGTAGGTATGCAACAGCTCCAGACGGCACAAAGATACCAATCTCTCTTGCCTACAAGAGTGGGACGAAGATGGACGGCTCGAACCCTTTGCTTCTCTACGGGTACGGCTCTTACGGGTACCCGATGGATCCCCATTTCGACTTCAAGCGCCTATCATTGATTGAGAGGGGGATTATTTTTGCCATCGCTCACATACGCGGTGGCGGCGAATATGGGAAACCGTGGTATCACGAAGGCAAATTGGCGAAGAAGATGAATACCTTCACAGACTTCATTGCTTGTGCTGAGTATCTCATTGAACAGAAATTCACGTCCAGCAACAGACTGGCAATTTATGGTGGGAGTGCCGGAGGTCTCCTAATGGGTGCTGTCACTAATATGCGTCCCGACCTGTTCAAATGTGTCGTCGCTTCTGTGCCTTTTGTCGATGTCATAAACACCATGTTGGACGAGTCGATCCCACTCACGACCTTCGAGTTCAATGAATGGGGGAACCCCAAGGTCGAAGAACAGTTCAGCTGGATGATTGAATACTCGCCATACGATAATGTTGAGGCAAAGGACTACCCAGCGATACTCGTCACAGCCGGCTATAACGATCCCAGAGTGCAGTACTGGGAACCTGCGAAATGGACTGCAAAGCTCCGTGCTCTGAAGACAGACAACAACCTGCTATTGCTCAAGACCAAGATGGAAACGGGACACTTCAGCGCAAGTGGCAGATACGACTACATGAAGGACTTTGCCTTTATCTATGCGTTCATACTCGACACCCTTGACTTGGTATAAAGAAGCATCTCCTCTCCTTCGATTTTCCATCCAAGGCGAGGCAGACCATTCTTTATCTTCTGCGAACTACCATGATTAACACGATGATGAACACTGCAAATGCTGCTCCAAGCATCACGAGCATGTTCTCACGTATCCAGTCAGTTATCCCAATTGTGGGTGTTGTCGAGCCAGGCCCAGTCGTGTCTGTGTCGGACGTTGTTGTAGTCGAGGTATCTGTTGTGGTCGTAGTTGTAGTAGTGGTCGAAGTGGTAGTCGTCGTAGTAGAGCCAGACTCCTCAATCGTATAGGTGACTTCTGAGCTTGCCTTACTGTTTCCAGCAGAGTCGTTGACAGCGACTCTGAACGTGACAGTAGCAGGATACGTGTGAGGCTGAATCGTCCCCTCATAGTGTGTCCCGTTGGATACCATGACTGTAGTCGTCAGTGTGACCCAGTTGTCCACTGAAACCTCAAGGACGACTGAATCTATTCCTGACGACCCGGGCGGTTCTGATACAAGCACGGATACGTGTACGCTAGTATTATCGAACACACTACTTGAAGCATTGTGAGCAAAGAGGTCTATTATTGGTGGGGTCATGTCCCCAACTGTATACCAACTCGACTGTTCTGGATTCATCAGGGCAGACGTATTCACCGGGGTGATCTTATAGTCAACACGAGTCCCGTACGGATACTCTGGTATGTCGAATACGTACAAACCATTTGTGAATGTCATGTTAGCGTCGTAGCCTGTTGTCCAATTGTTAGTCGTCCAATGAATTCCAACATAGTCCGCGTTTGAAACATTCGCTGTCACTGTGACTGTATCGTTGTATTCTGGACTTGAAGGTGAATGCAAGAGGTCATTAATGACAGGATATTGCATCACTTCTTCTACAGCTGCACAGGCGTTGAGCTTGCCATAACCCCAGACTGTTGAATTTTGAATTGCCGGGTATCTTGCAAGGTTTCCTGTGTAGATGTCCTGGTATGCAGATGCCTCTATGATATCTTTCATTCTGAGGTTTCGGGTAATATCGAGCTGAAGAACCAATGCAGCAGCTCCTGCGACATGTGGTCCTGCCGCTGATGTGCCGCTGAAGAGCTGATACCCGCCAAAGCGTGGATATAGGGGCAGTCCTCCTTTCCCAGTCATCCAACTTGCCCATGCAGAGTCATTGGACCATGCCGAAACAATGTCCCATCCACCCGGGGCCGCAACTGATATTTTTGGCGTCCCGTCAATCCTTGGACCGACAGCTGAATAGGGGGCAATCTGACCATAGCCAGGAATCCACAGATTTCGGGACATATATGATGCCACGGATATTGCAGTGTCTGCTGTAGAAGGCCATGTGATCAAATGCGTGTTTGTCGAAGTGTTCCAATATGCACCTCCGCTCCACGAGGTTGCATCATCAGAGATATAGAAATGAATGTGTCCGGTCGTCTGGATTTGGATATCTACAGACCACAACTGTGTATCTTCTATTGTGCCCGATATAGCAATGGCAATCATGTGATTTCCAGGTTTCGTGGAATTAGCGACGAATGCCCAGATAGTTACGTTAGGTGTTGATATGGACGACCACGAATTATAACCGCTTCCCAAGGAGATTTGATGGGTCAGCGAGCCACTTGATGTGGGTTCAGTGATATTGACCTTTGCATTATCTAGCAACTGGTCACACAGGAGCGTTATGTAAAAAGTGCCGATGCCTGTCCCAGTTGGTGCGCCGAACTGCTCTGTAAGAGTGACATTACCAGTTATCGCCGTGTCAGTGTGTCTCTTTGCCCCACCTAGATTCCCTGCTGGCACAATCACTGGGATTCCTTGTTCCGTTAATGAGTCTATCATAGCTTCAGCATTACTTGAGCCATCCAAGAAGTCGTATGTCCACGACCCGACCTCGATCAGAACGACATCTGCACCATGGTCTCGGGCCCATATCAAACCCTCTTCGACCGAGAGTCCATCTGAGCCGAATATGTTGATTGCCATGAGTTCCGCATCTGGGGCCATGCCGACGAATTGCCTACTGAATCCAAGGTGTCCCCCATTCAATATGCCGGCAACCCCTGTGCCATGGCCATCTGTATCGTAGTATGTGCTAGAGGTCAAGTTGACGTCGCGATCCCAGACTTGGATGCTCCCACTTGGTTTGTGTACGATGTACTTCGTCTTTGGCGTCTTCAGTCCGACGAGGGTATCTCCTGAATCGAAATTACCGTCAGAGTTCGTATCGTTCACGATAAAGAAGGAGTCACCATCATCTATCACACCAATGCTAGACCCGTTGTCCATCCAGAGCCAATCGTACTCCATATCAAATACGGAGTTGTTGTCAGTGTCGATGGAATAGAGCTTTTCTTTCGCAGATATCGACAAGTCACCGTTGGTATCGATCCCGTCCGTGCCATTATCAAAGACCCAATTGATTGACACATCGAACCAGCTGTATTCGCCGCCATCAGGAAAGAGGAAGTCCGGATGCCTCCACTGTATCCCAGTATCGAGGTCGGCAATCATGATGTCCTTTCCCGTGAGATTCAGTCCTTGGCCGTCTTTTATGTTCCAAGTCAGATTTGTAAAAGTTTCACCTGCTGAAACGTCCCTAGGCAACTGGTAGAATGATCTTTTGAGAGGTTCGGCCCTTTCAAATATAGGATTCCTTTCCAGATATTCCAGAGCCACATCAGATGCCCGTGCTAGGTATACATCCCCGATGTGTTTCGGGTCTTCATCGAAATAGATTCCCTGCCTCCGGAAATTTTCAATCTCATTTACAGTCAACTCCCTTTCGAACCTGATCGTCACATCCTTCTTCTCGCCGACATCCACAAACTCCTCTGGGGTGGCGACTGGTTTGGCAACTTGTTCATCGGGCACTCTGTCGGGACAGATAGGTATTCCTAGGGCTACTAGCGACAGAACTAGCCCTAGGAGCAACAGTACACGCTTCACCTAACGACCTTCTGAATATCTCTGGGTTTGGCTATTCCCCACAGCATATAAGACTCTCCGTGTTCAATGCGTTCCATTTTTCGAAACCATATCTGGCTTTCGGACGATGGTTACATTGTGTCGGTAAATGCTTTGATATCATTACCAAATGGATATCATCGCTTGATACAAGGTCTGGAGTCGCCTCATAACATTCCTTATATCACTACGTTGATTGAAGCACCAATAGGATGTGGATGTATAGAGAATCCATTGGTTCTAGAGATGAGTGAGATAGATGTTAGCGCAAAATGCATTACAAGAGTTTCAGGTATTCATGAAGACGAAGGGTGCTGAACTAAAGGCGTTGAAGCCAATCGATGCTGTCAAATTGATAATCGAGTTTTACAAGGAGATCCGAGCTGAAAACTGCGTCATTGAAGATGACGGCGATATGTTGCTGTTCCAGTGGGGGACATATGATTGGGGGAAAGGCGAGGTTTTCGACTACAACATAACTCGTCAGTTCATCTTTCCTGTGAAACACACGAGCGAATATGGGACATCGGTTGAGAGCGAAATATGGCAACTTTCGCTGACACTAAAATACGAGCCAACCCACCAGCTTCGTGACCTCGGGCCGGGTGGTCTTTGGTGCGACTCCCCTGCTGATATTGCCGAATTCGAAGATTACGTTCTGGGCTGTGAGGCAACAAGTACGGCACAGGGCTTGCAAGCCATTGATGTCCATCTTGAATACTATCAGACTTAGTATCCGGCAAGACTCACCTATGTCCGTTCGCGAGCGACTTTTCAGCCAATGTCTGTGAATACTTGCCTCTACAGAGAGAACTCTACTTAAATGAGGTTTCGTTTTCAGGTTGTTATGATTGTGGCATCCCCTGAACAGGTAAGAAGGCTCATTCTAGAAACACAGGGTCTCAGGACTAGGAAGCCGTGTACCTCAATCATCGAGGTGGCGCGCCGCATCCACAATATCCAGATCGATACAATCTCGGTCGTGAGTCGTAGCCACAATTTGATAGTCTTCAACCGTTTCCAAGATTACGAAGAAGGTGCTGTCTGGAAAGAAGAACGAAAGGGCAATCTATTCGAATACTGGTCACATGCTATGTGCCTTCTCCCGATGGATACGTTCTCCTTCTATTCGTGGAAGATGGCAAGGATGCGAGAGCAGAAGACTGGCTGGTTCGTCAGGTGGGGTCTTGAGCACAGCGATATCGTCGAGGCAGTCTACAAGAAAGTCAAGCAAGATGGGCCTACACGAAGTAAGGATATTGGTCGTATAGAGTCAAAAAGCAAGAGCTGGTGGGATTGGAAACACGAGAAGCGTGCTCTGGAATACCTGATGAACATAGGCCGACTGATGGTTGCTTATCGAGAGGGATTTCAGAAATACTATGATATCACAGAACGCGTTGTTCCTGCAGGGATAGATACTGAACCGATGCCGCTAGAGGATATCCCCCGCTTTGTAATCGATTTGGTGTTCCGCTCGTTGGGTGTGGCTGATTATCGTGATATACAACTCTACACGGGCAGGTTGACCGCACGACATCTCTGGCAGAATAGAAAAGCAAACATCGAAGCAGACCTCGCAGATTTGTGCGGCGACCTCTTGGAAGAGATTGACTTTGGACAAAGCGGCAAGTATTTTGTGCACAGCAACTATACTTCGCGTATCGAGAAAGATCCTGTCCCCGTGGCGGATGAGCCTGTGAAGATTCTGACCCCTTTTGATAATATCCTCAGAGAAAGACACTATCCCAAGACTTTATGGGACTTTGACTATCGCATCGAATGCTATGTGCCTGTTGCGGAGCGCAAGTATGGCTATTTCGTTCTGCCAATCCTTGACCAAGACGAATTGCGTGGGCGTGTTGACGCGAAAGTACACAGAAAGACTGGCGTCCTCGAACTTGTATCACTCTACCTTGAAGATGACAGACTGCAGACCGATGATGGGGTTGCAAGGCTGTGCAAGGGACTTGAGAACTTTGCTACATTTCACAAATGCACAAATGTCAGGTGCAATTCAGTTACACCTCGAAGGTTCTCACAGAGAATAGGCAAAATACTGGAAGGAATAGGCTCGTAATATTACAGCTCGGACTGAAAGACACTAACCTTTATTTTGTAGGATGCCAAAGCTATAGTACAAAGGATTGCTATGCCGGATATATTTGAAAGGGTATCCAAATTGAGAGAGGATTCGTCCATATGAGAGATCAAGATGATGGCTCAAAAATAATGAAAGCTGTCCTAATTGGGGATGGTGCGGTAGGTAAGACATCGATTAGACGTAACTATCTCGGAGATGAGTTCATTGAAGGACACATCGCAACCATTGGTGTTGACCTCGCCACGAAACGAGTCCTGTTCGATAATGAGATCGTCAAATTCATAATATGGGATCTTGCTGGTCAGCCATCATTTAAACAGGTTCGAGGACATTACTACCACGGCTGCAATGGTATCATTCTAGTCTATTCCACAGTGGATCGGGACTCCTTTGACAACGCGAGCAAGTGGTTAGTAGAGGCCTACAAGAATATGGGACCTCTACCACCTACAGTCATTGTAGGTAACAAGACAGACCTTCGTGAAACGGTTCCAGAGGAGGAACGTGTAACTGCCGACGAAGGACGGAAGTTCACAGAGTATTTCATCGAGAAACTGGGCGTTCCTGCGGTCTTCAAGGAAACCTCAGCTAAGACAGGATATAATATCGAGAGTACTTTCAATGACCTTCTAAGGATGATGTCTGAATCTCAAGAAACGAAGGAAAGCAATCATTTTATTGGGTGAAGATATTTCTCACCATCAAAGGTGCCACATCAATACCGATATATATATCCGTATAGATATATCCTATCAGTGTGACTTCCTATGAGGCTTAAGAATGAATGACAGTGAACCAAAGGACTCTTCCGGTAGCGAGATCTCTTCAATCCTTTCAGACTTCTCACAGTTCTATATCATGATGCTATTGCATGAAGGCCCACTCCACGGCTATGGGATAATGAGAGCCTTCAAGAACCGCACAGGCAATTCATTGAGCGCGGGCACGCTCTACCCATTCTTACAGAAGCTGGAGGCTCGTGGGCTTGTCACCAAGTCTGATGCATCATCGGGAAAGAGACCGAAGATTGTATACTCGCTGACTAAGAAAGGAGTCGAGTTCACGAATCGGCTATTCAAACGGTTTGCAGCCATAACGGTTTCCGCACTGGAACCTTCACTGTCCACCTGTGCAAGTTGCGGTGCGAGGGTCTATGATGGGGCGCATTATGAGGAGGTTGATGGAGTGACACTGGGATTCTGCTGCGTCCACTGTGCAAGGGCATACAAGAATGAGCTTCATAATGGGCATAGACATACCTAATATACCTGGACAGCGAGTTCTACGCCGCTCATTGGTCACGGATTGCTACTCCGTAGATTTATATCTTCGAGAACATTTCTTCATCGATTAGCGTACAGCAAATGAGGTGTAGTAGAGTGCTCCCCTTTTACAAGAAATTCGCCTATGGCATGGGTCGATTCGGTTCTTCTTTCCTCTTGTCCCTAGCTGGATTGACTACCTTCTGGATCTACGGAACAATCTTTGAGCTGAATTGGCTTCTCAATGGGATTGCTATTTCTGCTTCGTTTGTGGTCATTGGTCTGACTCACTGGCTCACGGGATACTTCAGTGACTCTATTGACACTCGTTGGGGCCGTAGGAAGCCTTTCGTTGTGATAGGAGCCCCTGGTCTTGCAGTGACTGGATTCTTGCTGTTCGTGCCGAACTGGTTCATCAATACTGCGGATCCAGCCAATGAGATGTTGGTATTTGGATATTATCTCTTGATGATATGCACCTTCAAGTTCTTCTATGCGTTTTTGCTTACAGCGTTCCAAGCATGGATGCCCGAGATAACCGATGAGGATGAACGTCCACTGGTGTCTAGTATGCAGAACACTGCGAACTGGATTGCCAATGGTCTGGGCGTGGTCATTGGGTTCGTGACACCTCTCCTCTTTGTCTTGTCCCCTACGCCTGGTCTAACCTCGATTGGTTTCATGATCGTGCTGGTATTTGCTATCATCACGGTTCTCTGTTACTTGCCATCCATCGCCCTCATCCGCGAAAAACCCGATATTGTGATACCTAAGAGGAGCCTCATCGCAGAGACCTCTCTGGTACTGAAGAACGACGTTTATGTGAAATGGATGTTCATTATAGGATTCCTGTCGTTCAGCTACTCTGCTATTACCTCTCAGGTGGTAGGATACTCCCAGTCGGTTCTCCTGCTGGACAGCATCGATAAGCTCCTTCCACCAGCAATGGCTTTGCTTGTTTCGATAATGGTGTTCTTGTACATCTGGGTCAAGCTTGTGAAAAAAGTAGGAAAGGGGAAACCAATGTTCTACTCGCTTTTGGCACTTGCTGGATTGATGTCATTGACACCATTCCTCGGGGAGTTCTCGGCATTCATATCAAATGTGCTCGTGGCGTCATTGTACTTTGTCCCACTGGCTGCCTGCATGGCGGTCTATTATCTGATGAGCTACATCGTTCCTGCGGACATAGCTCATGTCGATGAGCTGGTCACTGGACAGAGCAGGGCTGGAATCTACGAGGGCTTCAAGGGAGTACCTTTGAATCTGTTTCAGGCTGCGTCAGCATTCCTCTTGGGATGGTTCATGGACTACTCTGTGATAAACACAGGCAGTGAGCTCTTTGGATATCTTTGGTGGGGGCCGTTCTTCGCTCCATTTCTGATCGTGTCTGCGATAATCCTGAGGTACACGAATATAGACCCTGATTTCGAACGTCTCAAAGAATCTGTTGGGGACACTGGCAAGACCTCCACCGAGGTCGATGTCCAGTAGACACTACGGGGGCCATCCTGTGAAAAATGAACAGGCGGTGGACTAGTATGTTGCGTTTATGTACACTAGTTTCCCAAAATTTCATATCAAGATAGTTGTCCCTGTTGGGCTTGGAGTATACCATTGTACAAATTCTCAGATATGAAGAATCGCGAAGATGTGATAGCCCTTAGATGGCCAAAGGCGTGTCTGTCCTGTGGATGTGATGTCCCAGACACTGTGGATTCCCATCATGCAATCATAGGTCTTTTTCACGTCGACAAAAAGACCACTCGTCAAGACAAGCGACACACGCAGGTTCTCGTAAAGCTTCCTGGTTTCTTTTTTATGTGTGACAACTGCAAGGCATTGATTGATACCGCTGCCAAGGAGCCTGCAAAGAATCTCCAGAGGTTGATTGAAACCCTTCAGGAAAGCCCGTGGATTGCGTTCATCGAGATTGAGAAGTCCGGGTATGTCAGGCTCCCAGATGGTGTGTTCAAGGAGAAGCTACAAGCTGCCAACCCTGATGTAATGCTCAAGACGAAGGCATGTCCCATGGACAAACTAAAACGTAGTTTCTTAAAATAGCGAGGTATGTGCATGGTCGAAACAATCGAAACCCTTACACCTTCTGGAGCCGAGATGTTCAAGGTTGCTCGGCAGTGCCTTT
The DNA here is from genome assembly GCA_024275415.1 of archaeon. GTDB lineage: Archaea > Asgardarchaeota > Thorarchaeia > Thorarchaeales > Thorarchaeaceae > MP5-2226. Next base: position 46,987 of record JAJRZD010000012.1, on the reverse strand, counting down.
TGCCCAATGAGGAAGTCCACCTTGTCTGTGAGATCCAGAATGGGTTCTTTGTCCTGACCAGCAGAAGAACTGTGCTTTTAGAAAAGAATCGTAAGCAAGCATACCGCATTTCGAAGGTAATTCCCTATGATTGTATCCGAGGCGTCGAGCCCAAGAAGGATGATAGGGTTTTGATTTCGGGCATCGCGCTGGATCAATACGGCTGTCACACTACTGAAACGAGTTCCTTCGAAGTCAAGGCACCCAGGGGAGAAAGTGGCCAGACCAAGCAGGATATCAGGGATCATTTCCAGTCTACGATGCGTCTGTGTCTTGACATCATTGAGGACATCAGGACTGGCGAGTCTTTCACAGAGGAGAAACCTATCATGAGGGGCCTCTCATATCTTGAGAGAATGCCCGCGAGCCTGACTTACAACGCGGTTCTTGACCTGAACACCGTCCTGCGTGACAGACCCATTCATGACATGCTTGTCCGAGAGGCAGAGAAGTTCTTAGGATCGGAACCATTCCTCTTGGAGGAATCGCTGCGGGACGGTAATGACATCGAGAATGGCGTTCTATTTGCAGCAGGCAAGAACGGCTATTACTGGGTACAGGGAAAGAAACTTGGTCGCTTTATGTCCGGAGTCGTCATCGATACAGTTGAGTGGCGGAATATCCGGTGTTTTGCACATCAATGGCAGAATGACGGGGCGGTGATCAATGCGATATATTCAGTCACACAGGATGGACCTGTATCGACACAGCTGTACCAATGGAAACCATTGCTAACGGAAGACATGTCTGATTATCCTTGGCTTCTTCAGCCATTGAATGGCCCCTGGATCCTATCTGATATCGCGTACAAGTGTTCAGGATTCAGTCTGCCTGCCTCATGGACACATGAAATGCAGTCAAGGCACTCAACGCCGTATTGTAAGAGATTCTACCTGTAGCAGGAAGTCCCATGTATTGGATGTCAACGAGTCCTCTAGGATTGTCAGAGTCCTTAGAATGCGGCGTTGCAGATTGGGTTGGTACAACAATCAGGTGTCATTGCCCTCATCAAGCATCTGCGAGATCTGATTGATGAACCTGAAAGTGTCTTCCATAGTTCGGTTGTCCGTTACGAGTTCGGCAATTCGCTGGCTTTGTACCTTGCCAGAGTCATCATCCAAGTCGTACATTGTTATCACATGACCATTCTCAGTCTGGCACAGATACAGGGTAATTTCACCGAAGGCTATCGATTTCACAGTATCGCCAGTCATCTGTTGTATGAACATCTGGACTGCCCCGACCAAGTCGCCGACCATCTCGGTGTTACAACCCATGCCATTCTTCCCTAGAGAAATGACGGTTTCACCAGATTCGTTCAGCACGACTACTCCTTGTAGCATTATTGCTCACCAATGGACATGGACAAAACACCGACTTGTCTAGCATCACTTAGACCAATTCACATTCTGCCGTTTATATTCCTGTTAGTTTCTATATTAGTATTAGCTGCATCAAGTAACCTTGGTGTATGAGGAAAGTGTGTCCTTGTCACTAGAGGTGGACTTATTGCATCCAGTACGAACGAATAGTGGTTTTGGGCTCACCTGATCAGCGAATGTTTCGTTTCATTTCTTCTAAAGATGGCAATTCCAAGCGAAACGCATAATCCCGACACTCTTTCCAGTACCTCCTCAGGTATTCTGCAATCTCTACAGGATTTCCGAACACCACTACATATTCTTCAAGGATGTTTTTCTTTACTATGGTGGGAAGTGCCTCAAAGATAGACACATCATAGATTGCTGGGATTTCTTGGATTATCTGCATCTTGAGGTTCTTCATGATATTTTGATCTTCGGAGTATGCAAGAACAGCAACATCAATGTCAGAGCCATCTCGAAACTCACCTGTGAGGAAGGAACCAAACAGAAGCACATCTCTGTCTGAAATCACCTGTAGATCTTCTCTTATGAGTTCAAGATTCTTCGATGAATCGCTCGACAATTTCAATCATTCCTCCAAGTGCTTTTTTGACATTAGCAAACGACTCGATGACTATTGTTTTATCTATTCCATTATACTGATGCACAAGGACATTTCTCAGACCATTGCATGCCATTAGATCCTTTGAGAGTTCTTCGGTGATGTGGTCCTTTGTTCTTAACAGTTCGATGTTGTGTCGATCACCTTTACCAATTTCGCCCAAGTCTTTTATCATCATGGCAATCATATCCATTACACTCTCAATAGATGTGAGCAACGAATAATATAGTGCCATCAATTCGGTTTCAGTCGGATTCACAATCAATCCCTCTGCAAGGGATAATCTGTCGATAACGTATCGCATTTTTGTTTTGTATCGAATCTTCCTAGACTCATCCACTCTAATTCATTCCGCCGAGTTACTCTGATTTTACATTATTACATATCAAAACTTCTTAAAATAGCTCCTACATCATGGTTCTTTCGCAGATAGAGTCTTGCCTAATTGGTGCAGGCACTGAGCTGGGTGAGGCTGTCATAATTCCCACTTTACAAAGATAGTGTAGTTGTATTGGTCATCATCCTGCTGCTGATAAAACGGAGGCTGTAGCCTTAGCCGAATGCCCGTCTGCAACTCATGTCAATGGACTTGCAATTGTGAACCTTATTTGGTGACGACACGCAACTCCTTTGACTTCCTGAGTTGATATAGGCGGAGCAACCCGATAGGGACTACGATGATGACCCATATGATGAGGTCTCCAATGGTGGCCATAACAAAGCTCTCACCAGCAGGGTCGAGCAGCATCTGTCCTAGGTACATCATCTTTACCAATGGGAACACAAGGACAAGACCGAATACCTGCTTGAGCTGTACAGCGTTTACCTTAGATGCAAGCCTCGGACCGATTTGAGCACCGATGACCATCCCCATGCCAAGCGCCAAGGCATAGAACGGGTCGATGTGTCCACCCATGAAATTGCGAGCTGTGCCTGCTGATGCGGTGAATACCATTGTGAACATCGATGTCGCTACTGCTGCATGGATCGGAAGTCCCATGAGTATTGTGAGGACGGGTACGACCACAGCACCGCCCCCTATTCCGAGAAGCCCTGCCGATACGCCACCGATGAATCCACCAAATAATGTGAGGGCAAGCCTTCCGCTAGAGATGTCTGAGAACTTGAATGCAGTAACCTCATCTGCCTTCCCTCTTTTTTTGGCAAAAAGCATTTTCAACGCCACAGGAAACAACGCGACCCCAAAGATGATACGGAGCACATAATCATCCACGATGAACTCCCGTAGAGCTACCCCCGCAAAAGATCCGGGGATAGTCGTAATGGCAAGAAAGAGCCCAGGCTTGAACATGATAGGTCTCGGTTCTTGCCTATAATAGGCAACAGTGCTAGCTGCCGCAACGAAGAGCGCAGCTACAAGTGCCGTAGCAGGCGCGGTCTGAGCAGTCAGCCCAAATATTATGATAAGAAGCGGGGTGTTGATGATGCCTCCCCCAATGCCGACCATTGATGAAATAGTCCCCACAGCAACTGCGAAAGCTGCAATCATAAGTATCTCTACGACCATGTCTTGCATTCTAGCGTCGCCTTCATCGTTTGGGCGAGGAAGTCTCCTACTTAAACAGCTTTGTATGAACATCGTTCACTGAGGCGTCTTTCTGCGTCCAATGTGGTAGCACCCAGCCATCGTAGTGACCAATCCAATGAGCAGGAGTGCAGTCCCAAGATTCTCATAATATATGGTACCTGAGAAGATTGCCAGTAAGACACCTGCTATGACCATTATCATAAGCCCTACGAACGCCAAGAACTTTCCTGGTAGTGTGTCGTACTTCAGGAATTCAGGAACGTCCTCAGGAGTAGTATGTCCCGGTGTTGGTACCGTTATGTCAGACCTGAAAAAGCGCTTTCCGTCCTCTGTGATATACCCGTTGAGTCTGCCCTCTGTTGCAAGTTCGGCAAGGAAACTCCTTACTTCATCCTCGTCAAGCGACAGCTCCGACGCCATCACCTGTATTGAGCTGAGGTCTCGGTTCTTCACTAGGTCAACCAGTCGTTCTTTGGCATCAGCCATCCTGCTGCCTCCGTGTACATACTACATACTTGAGATATGGGTTACAAATTCCTAGTCATAAATCCGATGATTCCGACATCATCTCAATCATTGTGTGTCGGCTTACACAAGTGGATATACTATCTCTGATGCACAATATGAGATGGAATGGATATATCTGTGCTAAAAGAATCATCGGGGTGCATACTTAGAAATGGCGACTCAACTTTCAGCAGGAATCCTTACAGTCCTACAAGTCGTAGCAAACTATGGGCCAATCAGTCCTCACGAGATATGCGAGAAAGTAGAACTCTCTCCTAGAACCGTAACACTTGCACTTTCAACTCTTACAGAGAACCGGATCTGTAAGAGAATCCCGAACCTCAGCGATATGCGGAAGCCCCTCTATGTTATGAACAATGAGATTCCCAAGTCGGTCTTGGCCGAGTATGTGCTTGATTCTGTAATTAGAACTCCTCCTGCTGGATTGGGCTGGAGGCCGTAAAACGCTACCTGCTGTGACCGGTGTCATCCAAGCAACATGGTTTTATCCCTTAATGTAAGACTCATTAGCCAACCTGTCTATCGAAGATGCGGAGTCTTGCAGCCTCAATGCCATATATCGAGATACAAATCTTACACTCACCTCGGCAAAAAGAAACCCTTTCTTTTCCAATTGATAATGAGACCCTTGACCTTTCTGGTCTGGACATCATCGAGGTCGACTTGAACGAGGCAGCAAGGATGCCTCATCTCAGAACACTGAACCTTAGTCACAATCGCCTTGAGGGAATTGAACTATCTGAATTCATTTGCTCGCCCAATGGTGAGACCTTGGAATCCATTGATATCTCACACAACCACATTCATGCTGTAAATCTCAATCCTCTTCGCAGGTGCCCTGGCATTCGAAAAGTGAATCTCAGCGACAACCAATTGGAAGAGCTCGACCTTTCACCTCTTGAACAAGCACATCTGATTGAAAGCATCGATGTTTCGCACAACTGGATACGCGCAGTTGACACGACACCCCTATCTAACAAACCGCAATTACGGCATGTCATTCTGAATGAGAACCCTATCGCATCACTAGACCTCACATTCCTGCACACCAGTCCTAATCTCGACACACTGTTAGTGGATTGGACAAAAATCGAAATGCTTGACCTTTCGCCTTTTGCATCCACCCCGAACATACGAGTTCTTGGAATATCACAGAATAAGGTTCGCGACCTAGACCTGTATCCTTTGGTCAAATGTGAGCGATTAGAGCAGGTCAACATCTCAGGAATCGATTCTACCACAATAGACCTGTGGCCGCTCTTTGGGCTCCCCTTTTTGAAGGAAGCCCACATCTCGCCCCGCATCTCAATAGACTCATTCCCGTTTAGCTCAGCAGTCTGGCCACTGGGACTTGAAAGTATCAGGTCTAGAATATCCACCTCAGCTCAGCGTGAGGAATGGAGAGCTCACGAGTTTGGAGTGGTGAGAGCGAGGTTCAGGGAGATCCATGCAAAGCTCAACAATCTTGCTCGATACCATCTTAGAATATCTTTCTTGGAGATCATGAAACTAGAACACCTCCAAGGTTACGATGGCTCACTCTTGGATCACATTGACGACATTGATGCTGAGTCCTCATTTGAAGACGCGAGAGCAGTCTTGATGGAACGACTCTCTGACGCATTGGTGAAGCAAGTGAAACAGGGAGGTTCCACACACTTCATCGATCTCAGCCTAGCAGACAGATTTCCGTCAATCGCATTGCTTTCTCCGACAATCATTGAGGCAAGAAGAAAGGAGTTGGAGTGCGCCCACATCGTGAAAAAGGACGAGTATTATGATACTACCCTCTTGTGGTACACAGTGTATGGCTGTGAGGTACTTAATGCGTTGGGCATTGGTTTGTCTACAGACTTGAATGGGCTTGAACGTATCGAGCTGGAACTAAAAAGGACTGGCATTGATGCTCTCAATATCCGCGACTATGGCTCAGATTGGAAGCCTCCTCATCTTTCAGAGGAGATGCAGGCGTATCTCAGGTTCCTTGCGGTTCGTTGCAGCCAATAGAACCTGATTCGTTCTTTGAACCTTCTAATCACTCTCTCGTGAGATCAGCGTGTCGCCCTCACCAGACTCACGATTCTCATAGCGTGCCATTACAAACAGTAGGTCTGAGAGTCTATTTACGAATCTCACAATCTCCGGATTGACTTGAGCCTCTGTTGATAGTGAGATGACCCTGCGCTCAGCCCTCCTACAAACAGTGCGGGCAACATGCAGGAATGCTGAACCTTTCGTGCCCCCGGGGATGACGAAATTCTTCAACAGGGGAAGTTCCTCCACAAGTACGTCTGCAATCCTTTCGAGTCCAATGACATCATCCTTGTTCACCCTGCGTAGATTCAGGATGGGGTCATCATCTTGAAGCGTATCACTATCAGTCGCAAGCTCGGCGGCAATATAGAAAAGGATCTGTTGTATCGCATGGATGTGTTTGGCGATGCGCTCGCTAGAATAGATCTTTGCGACCCCCAGACTTGTTATGAGTTCGTCCACTGTCCCATAGGCTTCCACTCTTGGATGATCCTTGGACACCCTCTCACCAGATAGAAGTCCAGTCTTGCCCTTATCACCTATCCCAGTATAGATTCGCTTGGACATTAACCTCATCTCTTCTTGCAGGCAAAGATAGACACAGACTCTCCACTTTTGTAAAAAGGCTATCTCTATACTTTTGGCAAACTCGTTTTGAACTCTGTACCATTATGCTTTCAGAAACACTTGGATTTGTAAGAGATCACGCGTTTCTCAACATATGACTCTTGCGTACTGTTCTCTGATAAAAGTCAAAAGGAACTTTGGCCTTACATGAAGTAACCGGAGGGTGACATTGTGGAAGGAACGAATGAACATCCTATCCTGTGGGAGAATATCTTTCAAGCGATTGGTCATCCAACTATGATACTTGATAAAGACCACAGGATTCTCGAGGTCAATGATGCTACTGTCAAAGCTGTGGAGAAACCCAAAGAGGAATTGATTGGGAAGTACTGCTATGAGGTCTTTCACTCTTCTACCGAGCCTGCTTGTGGCTGTCCCTTGAAAAGCCTCACTGACTCTGGCAAACTTGAAACGAATGACATGCTCATAGAAGCATTGGGAGGCATGTTTCTTGTATCATGCACCCCAATACTTGATGACAACGGCCAGATTGAACGAGTGATTCACATTGCCACAGATGTCACCGCCCGCTACCGTGCTGAAGAGGAAGTCGAAGCCATTCTTGATATCATGGCTCATGACCTCAGGAACAGGCTTCAAGCGACACTGCTGGGCGCGGAAATTCTTCGGGACATCTGTAGGAATAAAACATCAGAAGCCGCCGTCGCTGTCATTCTCGACTCGATCAGCTCACTGAGCACTATCATTGAAAAGGTGCATTCCACAAAGGGGTTCCTGAACATGCCCCTTGAGGATGTCTATCTTGAAGACACGTTGATGCATGCCGTCAAAATCCTACGGTTCCGTTTCCCGGACGTTCAGGTCAATCTTAGAATCGAGATTCAAAATGCTCTCATCAAAGCTGACCCGTTTCTTGAGAATCTCTTTCTAAACATACTAGAGAATGCAATAATACATAATCATTCAATTAAGAAGGTAGTTTGGATTCACGCCACACCGAATGATGACCTCTACACAGTACACATAATAGACAATGGCTCCGGTATCCCTGCCCATGTCATTGGGAGCCTCTTTGACACTAGTCGCAGGTTTGGTGGTATCGGGATTGCCCAGTCCATCCGCATAGTAAAGAAGTATGGTGGGGTTATCAAGTTCAAACCGAAGCTAGGTGAAACTGAGATGAGCGGAGCGAAATTCACCATTATACTCCCCAAACCAGGAAAAGTCATTCCCAATTCGGCATCTTAGTGAAACTGCTCCATTGGAATTTTACAACCTATTCGTAGAAGTACTTGCCTTTTGAATAGATCACCTCGTCGCCTGCAATAATCTCTCCTTCAAGCATCGTCTTTATCATGTCCACATGGACGGCTGAGTTGTTTGTGCCATTGCACTCGGCATATGCTCTCCCTAATGCACAATGTATGGTATCACCTATCTTCTCATCGAAGAGCATGTTCAGGGTGTATTGCTTGATGCCACGGTTGGTGCCGATGGCAATCTCCCCAAGCCGTCTTGACCCTTAGTCGGTTTCGATTATCGTCTTGAGGGTTCCCTCAGATTTCTCGGCAGAGAAATCAACGACCTCGCCCTTTTCAAAAGTCAAGCGGACACCCTCTATCACTTTACCCTGCTGGAGGAATGGGATGTCAAAGTAGATCTTACCCTCCACCGAGTCCTCGATCGGAGCCGTAAAGACCTCCCCGCTTGGGAGATTACGTTTCCCGTCTGATGCGATCCAAATGCGCCCTTCAGTCTTTGCATAAAGATCAGTTTCAGGCCCGACGTACCTGATGTCACTATGACGCTCTAGGTGTTCCTTCATCAGGAAGAGATTCTTGCTCTCCTCTTCCCAGTCAATGAGTGTGGCACCATATACGAAATCTTGGTATTCATCCATGCTCATGTTAGCTTGTTGAGCAAGCGTAAGACATGGATGGACTGTAAGACACCACTTCTTTGATAGACGTATCGCCTGTATCTCTTGATTGGTCTTACTGTACAAGATTATCCTTTTCGGGTCTACATTGGCCATTGCCTTGATATTCATCGGAGAGCGTATGAAGATGAAGGCATCACACTTCTCAGTCGCAGCTCTCGTATGTGCAGGTTCTATTGCGAGTGTTTCGTCATCTGCTCCATCAAAGAATGCTCTCATTATCTCCTCGCTACCCATCAGTGCCAGTGGTACACCACCTGCCTTAGCGACCTCACGTGTCACCGCTACCGCAAGATCATGAGAGAGTGGACTTGCAACGATTGCTACCATCTCGCCTCTCTTGATTTGGGTGCTCCATTAGACAATTATCCTTGCGTGTTCCTCTACTCTGGGATCCATCGTCTGTACCCAGCAACACAGGAACACTACTTCAACATATAAGTTCCTCATGGCGTTCCCATGCAAGAACCAGTCCTTTCGTCACTCTGCGACTAATGCCTTTCGCGTACGTTTATAGGTCTATGAGGTAGCATTCAGGTTTTGAGGAACGATGGGGCTTTCAGCGGTTCTTATCCTGATCATATTTGTTGTCACGCTAATCGTGATAATGTCAGAGCGAATTGACGAGACAGCAGTTGCCCTCTTTGGGATGTCGTTCGCAGGGATAGTGCTCTTTTCGCTTGACGGGATAAGCTTCGGGAGCTTCCTTGCTGCGATAGAATGGAACTCCATCATGTTCATTGCTGCGATGCTCATCATCGTTGCTGTTGCAGCAAGTTCGGGGATGTTCCAGTATCTCGCCCTAGTCCTGTTACACCGGACGCAAGGGAACCCAAAGAAAGTCTTCCTTACCATGCTAGGCTTCGTGTTTGGCATCTCCCTGTTCCTCGACCCGCTACCTACTATGCTCGTAATGGGCACCTTCACAGTGGAAATCTGTCGGGCAATCGATATGGACTTTCGACCGCTGCTCATCTCTGAGGTCGTGGTCGCCAACTTTGCATCTATCCCAACAATCGTAGGATCTGTGCCCAACCTGGTCATTGCCCTCTGGACTGGCGTGAATGCGAGCCTGATGTTCATCATCCTGATGCCCCTTGCCCTCATCCTGTTCTTCATCACCATTCCTATCCTACTTCATATCTTCAAAGATTCATTGGTCGATGATGACTCGCATGAGTCAGACTTCATTTTCCTTATCCCGCCTGCAACCATGATCAATTCGAGGAGGGATTTCTACCTTTCACTTATTGCAATGCTTGTCCTGCTGACAGGATTCATGTTCGCACCTGGAGCTGGAATTGATGTGACGATGATTGCGTTGTTAGTAGCATCAGGGATGCTGGTATTCTCAGAGAAACGGGCTAAGGATTTCATCAGGCAGCTTTCATGGGACACCATCTTCTTCCTAATTGGTCTGTTTGGGCTAGTCGTGTCACTTAACATCACAGGCATAGTCGATGGACTTGCAAGCGGGCTGGGCTATCTGACTGGTGGTAACATCTTCATTGCTATCATTTTCATGGTGTGGGTTCCTGGCTTTGCCCTGTCTGTAGTCGATAACATTCCAATCGCAGCCGTCCTCTCTCCTCTGGCGCTGCAACTCGGAGACCTGAATCCTGTTGTCCCGATGGCTCTTCTCGCAGGGACGAACATCGGTGGGTACACGATTCCCTTTGGCGATGCTCCCAACATGATTGCGATGGATCTAGCAGAAAAAGGGCGTCGTCCAATCTCATTCAAGCAGTTCACCAAAGTTGTATTTCCTCTGGCACTCCTGCATCTGGTAATCATCACAGTGTATTGTATCGCCGTCGCATTCGTGTTCATGTGATAGATGTCCCTTAGAACTCCACCTTAGTGAAGTAGATTGGGTCGGCAGACGAGTACCTGAACCCCATTTTCTCATAGAGCTTCTGGGCTGCGATATTGTCATCGAAGAAATGAAGAACTACTGTATCTGATTCATTGAGCAATTCTTTCGTCACAGCAGCCACCGAGCTTTGAGCATAACCTTTCCTTCTATGTTCAGGGTGTGTCGCGATGTTCCCAATCTCTGCACTGTATTGGTTGACGAAATGCACTCCCGCTACCGAAACGACCTTTCCTCTGTCATCCCGCACCCCAAAGAACGGCCCAAGTTTCAATGCATTGGGAGTCCATGCAGGGGTTCCCGAGAGGTGATACAGTTCCCTGAGATCCTCCGTATCCTCAAAGGTCAGCAGGTCGGCTCGGATGGAACTGTCACACATTAGTTGCGAGTGACAATCCATGACCATTTGTCGTTCCTTGATGGCATCGACACTCTTGGCTACTTGACGGATGGTTTCGAGATGCTCCTCTGTGCAGATGAAGACCATCTGGGCTCTCTTCAATTTCTGGCCGTAATCATTGACGAGCGCACTTAGGATACTGCTGCTCTCAGCCCAGAACGCTCCTGCAAGGAAGTCTAGATCATGGTATAGAGCAAAGATCCCCCTTATTCTGCCATCCTGTCTACAGGCTCGAATGTCGCACCAATCTCGTAGCTGTGTGAGGTCTGCGATGAGTGTGATGTTCTCAAGCGGCTCCTGCGTCACAATCGATAGCGCTTCTTGCACATCCTCATCTGTGGCTGTGTGTATCAAATATAACCCCTCGTTGTATTGTATTATTCCTCGCTCGGCATTGAAAATTATATAACCTTTCAAGTGAACGAAGTAACAGTGAAACTTGGTGGAACTATATTACAACCTCATTAAACCTTTAGGGGGCCTATGACCTTTTGAGAGCGAGAAAAACAAACTTTGGCTATCTAGTCATGTGTATCGTCGTTATTGCTGTGACAACAACTGGTATCTCATTGGCAATGCCGGTATATACTGGTTTTCTGATGTCAGTTGGCCTGGCACTGTCAGTTTTACTGATTTTCTTAACAGGACAGAGTACTCTCATATCCGATGATTTTCGGTTCAGACGACGGGTTCCTGAAGCGCGAGATCCTTCTCTGATTCAGCGGGTGGTTATTGATGCTTACACTGGCAAAGAAGTCATTGTCAATGGTGATGATGATGACACTTTTCGAGAGGCGTGCTTGAAAGTTCACATTACTTGAACAGAACAAAGAACATACTTCAAGATGATGATGACACTTTTCGAGAGGCGTGCTTGAAAGATTGGCAATTTGACTCAATAGAGCCTGGACATGAATGGATTATCCAAGATGAGCAAGGGAACGACATCTCTAACAGGAAACTCCTTGAATATCATGGGATTGCGAAAATCATCTCGGTTGCTCCGATGGAATCCCGTACAACCTACGAAGAAGGCAGGACAAAGGACGGCACGAATGTACATTCCGACATTGACCAAGGTGTCGAATTCTACAATTGAATCGAGGTAGCACTGAACGTAACAGTTGTCCTGTCTGATATTGGAAGGGACTCTGAGTGAATTGAGCAAGGTCGTCAATCTTGAAGCAGGCATGAACTCTTGGTCGCAATGTACTAAGATGTGAGCACCGCAAGTGAGTGCATTGCATAACCTCCTGCCACATGGACAAATAGTAATGATTCGGAAGACTGGTCGAATGACTAATCTGTCAACTAGGAGTTTTGTTTTTTGAAATGGTCGAGATAGTCTACCTCTCCCATGGTGGTGGCCCATTGTCAATACTTGGCGACCCAAGCCATGTGATGATGATTGAGTTCATGCAGCGTCTTCCTGACCAATTGACCATACCTGATGTAATAGTCGTGACAAGTGCCCATTGGGAAGAGAGTGAAGCGACCTTGCTGGGAGCACGAAACCTGCACGTGTTCTACGATTATTACGGATTCCCGAAGGAGGCATACGAGATTACCTATCCTGTGCCGGGTCATCCTCTTCTATCTGAACCAAGAGTCGCTCATTCATCAAGAATCCCTTCCAGATACAAATAATATCGAAGGCGAAAATCGTTCCATTCTCTCAGCGAATGAGATGCAACGTGAATCGGTTCTTGAGGGCCATATGACAACTGCCATATCTACATCATCGTAGGGCTTGCCTCTAGCATAGCTCCCGAATACAACGAGTGCAAGAACGTCATCATCCGTTTCTGCCTTCTTTTTTGTCACCTGCAATGACTTCTCACAGACGCTATAGTGTCCTAATCTGTCATGTCCCATCTTATATCTCCCAGAATACCTCATTTCGTTTCTAGGTGTGCCCTTGTGAAGCTCTGCAATTTTCTATCCGAGATCCATCCTATAGGTTTTTTCTGACCGACCTCTGAACTTAGTTATGAATTGGAAGGGTTCTGTGTTCCCAATGATTCCGCTTTTGAAACCATGACTAGGACTGAATTGAACCCTGGTGTATGTCCGAAGGCTGTATGCTTGTCATCCGTCAGGAAGTTGATGTTGCCGTCTTCATGCCACCAGCCATCTGATGACCACACGACTCTGTGGTCAATGTCCTTGGTCAAACGTAATCGTGCGTTTTCTATCCGCCCTCGTCGAGATTTTATATCCACTCTATCACCATCCTTTAGCCTAAGAAACTCCGCCGTTGCAGGGTGCATCAGCAGATACATGCGGTTCTTTTCGGATTCTTTTCTTGAGGGCATTCGAATAGGTGGCTCAATCACATCGTATGGACAAACATCCAGAGCGCACTCTCGACAGCCAATACACTTCTTAGAGTCCCAGACCGGCACTTGTAGACTTGTGATGTCTGATGGTATGTCAATCGTGGCATTATGTACTCTGACAGCGAGGTTTCTCACCAAATCCCCAAGGGTCTGACGCATTGGAGCCATCGACATCTCTTGCCCTGAAACTTTTGAGATCTGTTTCACACTGGGAGGAACCAGTGCTATCGCCTTATCCGGACACTCCTTGATGCACTTCTGGCAGCTCGTACAATAGGCAAAGCTCTTCACTTTGCCCCCGACCTCGACAGTTGTATATTGAGAATGAAGCCTTTCACGCAGTCGCCCTGATATCATGATCAAAGGGAACTCGTTAAAAACATCCGGGTTCGCAACAGGACTCTCAGCCGGTTCTTCGTGGAATGGGAGCGGGTCATATCCCAACCGTTCCAATGACTCGGAGTACAGTTCGACCTTTCCCGAAGGAGTGCCAAAATTCCTGTCTTCGAAGACTATTGAAGGGGCGCTTGTCCGAATCCCTTCTGGATGCTCCATCAGGCTCTCCAGTGTGATATGTGTGCATTCTTCTGATTGGAGTGCCAGCTTGATTGCATCAATCTCAGTGATTTTGAAGTAGTCTGCGAAACCTAGACGTTCCGCCAATCCTTTCCAGATATCCAGTTCGCTTTTCGCTTCTCCTACAGGCTCGATTATCTTTGGTGCATACTGGACAATCCTATGTAACTCGCTGTGAACGAGGTTGTGATGTTCGAAGATGAACGTTGCAGGCAGGACGATGTCGCACAACTTTGCAGTGTCTGTCAGCTCCAAGTCGATACAGACCTTGAATGGAATCTTCTCTAACGCTTCAATCGCCTTGTTTGTATTGGGCCATTGAGTGAGCGGACTAGCTGCCTGAATGACCAAGACTTCAAGTGGTGGGTCGTTATGGTTCAGTACGTAATCAGGGATGTAAGTTCCCGATGGGACGATAGGCTTGACACCCTCATCAAGTAGATGATCAAGTGTGATAGCCTTGCCATTGAAGGGGCTGTTATCCGAGGAAAGGTATTGGAACCCTCCTCCTGAGACCCCGAGATACCCACAAATCGCCAGTAGGCTATGGACTGCTCTAGCCGCCCATGTGCCATTGGTATAATGATTCATTCCTGCGGGAGCAGTTGTGATAAGGGCAGGACCATGAGTCGCAAACGTTACTGCGATCCGTTCTATCATGTTGACATCGACCCATGTAATCTCACTGACCTTCTCCTTGGAATACTCAGATACTCTTTTCTTGTACTCATCGAACCCAAGGACATGCTGCTTCACGAACTCGTGGTCGTAGAGACCTCTTCGGATAATCTCGTTCGCAATCCCCAATGCAAGAGCCCCATCAGTCCCAGGACGGATGGTGGTATGGATGTCTGCCATCTTTGCGTATGGTGTCTTTCTTGGGTCGATAACGATGAGTTTTGCACCCTTTGAGATTGCTTCGTTGATAACCCTCTTGCTATGAATGCTTGACTCGAACTTGTTCGTTCCCCATATGACAATGCAACGCGAGTTCGCCCAGTCACTGAGTTCGTGGGGCGGGAATGCGCCCACATTGAACCGAGCACCTTCGTATGCTCCCTCGAAGCATATCTCGACAATCCCTGGGATCATCCTGCAACCGAACACATTAGCGAACCGTGCGGCGTACCTTGGAGCCATCCCATCGTTTCCTGAGCCGGAGTAGACACCCACTGATATGGGACCATGCTCTTGTTTGGCTGTCCTCATTCGTTTTGCTATCTCGTCTAATGCTTCGTTCCATGAAACCCTCTTGAATGTCCCGTCTGACTGTTTTCTCATGGGATATAGCAGTCTATCCTCCGAGTATGTTCTCAACACATGAGCATATCCCTTCGGACAACAACGCCCCAACGTGTACGGGTGTTTCTCATCACCTTCTATCCTGACCACTCGTCCATCCTCGACATGCACGACGTAAGCACAGATGTCGGGGCAATTCAACGCACAAGCAGAATAGTATCTCTTGGTAGTCATCTCTCAGAACACTTAGAGTACCATCAGGGGATAACTCTTACTGCAAGCGCCATCGCAGTGGTCACTTTTGCTCAGAAGAGTAATATCAGGTGACCATCCATCATTATCAGTGGTTCATGCTTGAACCAAAAGCCCTTTGATAATGGGAATGGTGCAACCTATCATGAGTGAACAGAAGGATATCCGCATAGTCCAATATTCCGACGATCTGGCAAAGGATCTTGCAGAAATGTACAATGGCTGGGACGACCTCTGGCCCGGAGGTTACACTCAAGGCGTCCCCTACGACGAGGATAGGATCAAGAAGCAATTTGGCACGATGGCAGCCATAGCTATCCTCATCGCAATTGACACCGCCACGAACAAACCAGTAGGATCCTGCACATTGCATCACCACTGGAGGGACAATGATGCAGCATATGTCGGCACTCTTGGCGTTTCCCCTGAAGCATTGAACAAAAAAGTAGGCAAGAAGCTCCTCTTGCGAGCAATCGAGATTTCTCAGCAACATGGTAAGACTCGGGTTGATCTCAACACATGGCCCGGGAACATGCGGGCTGTACCACTCTACAAGAAAGTGGGGATGATGTGGAATCCTACCGGTGATGGAGTCCAGATGGAAAGCTATATTCCTGGCATCCTTGAACACCCTCTCACTAAGCCTTTCTTCGACACACTCCCTGAACATCTGATATGGTATGATGTCCTCCAGCGCGATATCGTGCAAGCACCCGACGACTTCAAGGAGGACGGCATGGAGATATTCCCCTATCGTTTCATGTACGAAGACAATGTGCTATCGGTCGTCGTCGATAAACACTCCCGTCATATCACGGCCATTGACAGAATCGTTGATGGTGCTAGGATTGCGGTACGCTGTAGTGTACTAGATCACATTGTTCTCTGCGGTGTGCCCTCGAAGTACTTCCTAAAGATAGAGAACGACACACATGATGACATCGAGATTGGAGTGAGCATCTCCAGTATTGATGCAATCCATTTTGATAAGACCACCAAGCAAAGGCTTGTCGTCAAGGCGAGCAGCGAAACGGTATGGGAGGTTCCCTTCACAGTTTCTTCGGATGCCCCAATCCACAGAAGAAATCTCAGGACTCCTACAATTGATACAGAGGTCGAACTCGGTGGAACAAAATCCTTGTTGCGTACGGGTCTCGTCATCAAGCCGGCTGCCGAAATTAGAAACGTCGCAAGACACAGTCGGATTGCTGCTGGTGGTGACACGACACTCCCCCTTTCCATCATCAGCTCTGCTAGTTTCCCGATATCAGGAAGGCTTGTTATTGAAAGCTCGACCGACCTGATCAAGGTGCAGCCCTCATCAGTGGATATCACAGTCCAGCCCGAGGGCATCTCTGGGGCGACGATTGTGGCGCATGCTTCGCCATCACTGCCCAGTGGTACTCATGAATTGCTTATGCACTTGGAGTTGGAGGGGCCTCGCGACCTGTCATTGAGCACTCGAAGGTTCCGGTTCCCCATCTACTGTCTTGAGAATGGTACTGTCGCTATTAGCGATGATGAGATTCGGCTGAGGAAGGTAGTTGCTACAAGCAAGTACTTTGCATCAGCAAGTTATGAGGGGGGTATCCTTACAGCCAACGATTCCGAGGATCTCTTTGCAGGTGCCTTTCAGCTGCGGTCTCAGATTGGTCCTCCTTTTGGGCTCGACTCATTTCGATTCGCTCCTCGTGAGATTCACGAGTCCTTTGAGAAAGAATCTCTTGTTCTCACAATGGTCGGAGAGCATCCAGAACGCCCCCTCACAGTTGAGGATCGTGTCATATTCGAATACGGCACAGGTATCATTATTCATCAGGTATGGGTAACAAATACAGGTGACGAATCTCATGATTTCCAACTTCGTGTTTATGGTGGGGGAACTGGTATCGGTTTCACCACAGGAACCAAAGTTCTTCCATTGAAGGAACGAATCATTGTTGACTCTACCGTCAAGATGGCGTACGGATACCCTGCTATCTCATCCTCTCCCAGTGCATTCAGTGAAGGATGGATTGCAATCTCAAGTCGGCGTTCGACAAAAGGGCAATTCTGGGACAAGGACAGTGTTGAGGAGATTCGAATTGGAACCAACCAGCTCAATATGCTCCAGTACCCTCATGTGAAACTTGCCCCGAAAGAAAGACGCATGATTTCACAGATTGGGATGGCTTTTGGAGAGCCTGATTGGCTCTCGATACAAACGATATGGCAGTCGAGAGTGGCGAAGGAATACCCCGACATGTCATACCGCCCAGCACCAGAAACGCATGGCATCATCGACCTATCAGTTGATTCCGCCATCTCTCATAACGGGTCAGATGCGACAGCAAAGGTGACCTTCAACAAGGCGATAGAGATTCCCTTGCCTGTGGATATCGAGGTCACTGTCCCTGAAGGGTGGGAGGCAACGCTTCAGATAAGCGAAGATGGCGCCCAAGGGGCGAAGACGAACCGACTAGAGAATCAGGTTCTTCAAGACTCTCAGGAATTCATTGTCAGTGTTTCACAAAGGGCTAACAAGGATGGAGGTTTTTTCGTCCAAGAAGGAACGGTTCGTCTGAGAGGCTTTACCGATCAAGAATTTCCCCTTCACATACTTGGACTTGGCACATCAAAAGGAGAGGTCGCGATAACTCAGATTGAAGACCAAGGACTCAAGAGCTACCTAGTGAAGAATGGTGTCATTGAGTTCAAGGTTTCGCACGAGTATGGAGGATGTCTTTACTCGTTGAAGAATGCCAGAGGCACTGAACTCTTAATCTCGACGTTTCCCACCGCTGAGGCAAGACCAGGAGGATTTCTCAGTAATTACTATGGAGGGATACAGCCAATTATATGGGATCAATCCTTCGACGAGGAACTCACCAATGCTCTCACGAACAAGGAAACCATGGAAGGGAAACCTGTTGCAGTAGGAGTGTGGAAAGGAGTTGAAATCTCGTGGGTTGGAACCAAGCAGCAATCCACACGTGGTGTACGGATGAGTGTCCAGTATCTCACGCTCCCAGGATGTCCCCTTGTGCTGACTAGGTGGATTGTCGATAATACCACGGAATCACCATTAGGAGCAGCGCCTTCTTTTGTGGTTGATCCAGGGTTCAACGGGGGACTACCAAATACCGCATTCCGTGCAGAGGTCGGCGGTCGTATGACAGACCACTATCAGATGGGTATGCCATCCATGTCCATGCCTCAAAACAATATCCTGTGGATACATAATGAGGGTGATGATGGAGTGAGTGAAGGTCTTGCATTGGTTCACTCGGATGCAAGGCCGAGTGTCATGGGTCTGGCGATCGAGAGCATGACCATACTTGGAGTGATTGGCAATTCACGGATTATGCCATCTGGCGAGAAACGAGTCATCATGTCCTGCTTTGTAGTTGATCCTCATTCAGACTATGAATTAGAGGTACTGCAACAGAATCTTGGAAAATTAGTCGAAGAATGATTTCGTTGGTCCGGTCGGGCTGACCAGACACTGGTGTCAGGCCAAATGTAGGTAGGCGATGGCGTATGATTTAATCATGCCATTTCTACCAGTTTGGCGACTCCAGATTATTACTTGATATTTGCTGTCACTAGATGGATGTGTTCTGGAAGCGGATCAAAAGCTATCCTGTTCACTCTAGTGTTGTAGTTGTCAGACACTTTGTCTACAACTGGGGAATCTACTAATTTGTTGTCTTTTTTCATTTTATTTCACCACTGCACCAGACAGATTGCTGGAAAAAAGGTCGGATTGGTTTCTGTCTGGTTCGAGTCATTCACAGCCGCCCCATTTCAGGGACGGATAGAACGTCAACCGTTCTCATATCCATTTTTTCCTTAAATATGGTTAAATTATTTGCTTATAAATGTAAGTAAATGCACTTTTTTGAGCACACAGGATACTGCCAATCCCAACAAGGGAAGCATACAAAATGGTATCTGGATAGTGGCGGATCTCAGCTGCTCACCGATTCTTCATTGCCAAAGCTCCGAATTAGACCTAATGCCTCATTGATACCGCCACTAAATAACATCATACAGACACTTATGAAAGTGCCCAATCGGCACAGCAATAGGTCATTATGTACTCAAGGAACTGGCTGCCCGAACCGGATGAAGGCAAACCTTTCGTTTGTCTTCACGAATCCTAGAGCGTCATATATCGCGATTGCTGGTGCATTCTCTGCGTCGACTCGAAGCCAAGCCCGTTCCCAACCAAGTTCCTTTAGCCTATTCAATGCCATGGCGAGGATCTTTCTTCCATACCCTTTCCCCCTCAGGTTTGGCTCTACGGCAATAGATGCTATCCCTCCGTTGTCGACAAAAACGACGACAATCCCCACTAACAATTCACCCTCAAACACATAGTATGATGTATCTTCATTGTAAATGATGTCTAGTGTTTCTTGGGAGAGTGTCCTGATGTTATGTATCATCAATGACGACAGCCTATCACCTGACCCTTCAAAGAACTCCTCCTCGACTCTCAGGAACCTATCGCGTTCTTCTATTCGCATTGGTCGCAGGACGAGTCCCTCTGGAATTTCTAGGAACTCGTGTATATCGACGGACATCTCATACGAGTGATCCATCAGTTTCAGTCCATGCTCTTCAAGAGAAGTTCGTTCCTCTGTGGTAAACTTTTGTTTTGAATGGATTAGATATGACAGGTTCCTATCATCCATCAGTTTAACTGAGGCATCCAGCACCTTTCGGAGCGACTCTGTATCCTCAACGAAACAGACGACGCTACCATATGCTGCTCCTGCCTCAGCCAGCAGGTATGTAGGTTCATGTCTAATGACCAATAGGCCTTCTACCCGTGCGTCCTGAACAAACAGGAAGAACGGAGTGCCATCATTGAGAATACTCTGGATTCTTGAAGAGATTTTCTGGATTAGGCTTTCCGCATCAGACTCGTCATGTTTCAATATTTCCATGATACAGCACAAAGAATACTGCAACGCTGTCTTTTCTCTTCTTTGGTCATCGTGGTTTCACGTAACCTCCCCACGCGACCATGTCTTTCACTGTTGAATCAAGATCCCAGTCGGGGACAAACCCAAGTTCATCCCGTGCCTTCTGATTGCTGATCACATAATCTGAGCCGAACATTCTTGGGAGGAAGTCCGTAAGCACCGGAGGGTTCTTCCTGCGAAACGCGCTGTACACCGCAGAGGCGATTTTCCCAATCCCCACTGCGACCCCGTAGGGAATGCTCCTGAATTTCTTTGGCGCGTCGAGTTCCTCTGCGAGCTGCTCCAAGAACTCTCGGAAAGTAGCTATAAAGGATACTACATTGTATGCGTTTCCCATAGATTTATCGTGGTTCTCTGCTGCCAGAACGATGCATTTACCAACATCGCTTCCGTGTACATAGCTTTGGAGGGCATCCCCTTTCCCGAACACGGCCATTGACCCCTGCTTCACTCGCTCGATGAATTGAGGTCCAGTATACAGGTCGCCATGTCCTAGCACAGTCGGGGGACGTACTCGCGTGGCTTTTATCCCATAGGTCTGTTCGTATTCCAAAATGAGTGCTTCCGCTTCAGTCTTGGATTTTTGATAGTTGCCCGGTGGGTTCCATTCCCTTTCTTCAGTTACAGGATCTTTGCTGTCGGGAAACCCATAGACCGCTGTTGATGATGTGTGGATCAGATAAGGGATATCTTTTCGCTGCATAATTTCAAGGATGTTACGAGTCCCTTCAACATTCACCGGGTAGAAATGGTCCCGCGACCCCCATTCGGACATTATTGCAGCATTATGGAACAGCCATTCACAGTCGTCGGGGATTGCATTCTCGAGGCTGGCAAGATCCGTCACATCGCCAATGGTTCTTCTGAATTCCACACCTTCTATCAGATCAGTGTTCGAGTTTCCCCGCAAGAGCAAGGTCAAGTCATGACCTTTTTCAGCTAGCTGTCTTACGATGTGTGATCCGACGAACCCGTTGCCTCCTGTAACAAAGCATTTCACCATAATATGTCGTTGCCAAAAGACCGCTCCCTGCTATTCAGTGTTGTGACCTTAGCTGTACGAGTCAATTGGAATTCTGACCTTCGGTTGGGCGCTGGTATCTGTAGGGATAGGTGCGCTTTGGTTCACAGGTGACTTTCCAAAGTTCGAAGTCGGGGATGTGTTCTCTAAAGAGGCGCATCGGAAAACCGCGACAAAGAAGTCTCCTATAGAATGTCACCTCGCGTGAACCTCCTTTCACGACGAACGCATCGACCCTGCCACCTTTTCTAATCATCTCGATCTGGTCAATGTCCACCCACCTAAGAGCACGATGTCCTAACACTCTTGTTGGCTGGCCCTTTAATCCCCTCCCACGATACTCCTTTCCAAGTCCAAGTTCGTTCACGGTTAGCTTGTCGAAGGAACGACTATCAAGCACAAGTGATAGAAGGAGAATGCCTACAGTGAATCCAAGCAGGATCGCTGAAAGAAGGACTCCTCCTATGAGGAGAGTGTCATTCCCTTGCTGGATAAATTGCCCCAGCAGTACCAACCCGATGAATCCGAGGGACATGGATGACACAATACCGCAGATTATCTGCCGATGACCTACTCCACTCGGCACCCCGTAAATCTCGTACTCCGGTGACTCCAATATGAGCCTGTATAGCCTCTTCGAACTGATCTTGCGCTTCTGTTTCTTGCCTTCTGTTTTTTGCTTTGAGGGTTCTTTCTTCACTTTGACATTCGCGGGAATCGCACTAGCCAGTGATGAGTCCTTATTATCCGAGTCGTTTTCTCCATGACCGCCCATTATATTTCTACGACGTATTCCTCGTGAACCAACAAAAACATGTTGAAAATGAAATCAAACAGGCTGTGCATTCGTCTTGAAACCAGATGCTATACTTCAGTACACATGGATGATTGTCGAGTCCGCTGGATTTCCTAATATGCATGTCGAGTTCTATTTGCAACGCCCTCATTACCCGTAAAGACCCCGATTTCCTTATTTGGCTGCTGACCCGCTTCCAAGGCTTTATCTTTTCGCCTGTGTTTGGATGCCAGACTTACCATGGTTGGAAATCAGAAACTACTGGTCATCATTGCATCGAGTGACAGAGAGAAGGTTCTTACAGCATTAATGTATGCGCGCAACACGGTGAAATTCGGCTGGCTTGAGGATGTCAAAGTGATGTTTTTTGGACCTGCAGAAAATCTGCTTGTTTCGGATGAAGCCGTTAGTCACGAGGCACAAATCCTTGCTGACGTTGTTGAGCCCATAGCCTGCAAGTTCATCGCCGATAGGGATGAAATTTCTCCCCAGATTGAAGAACTTGGGGTCACGGTTGATTACGTAGGAACCCGAATCGCCGACCTGTTGAAGGAAGGTTATGTCCCTATGGTGTGGTAACGTTAGGATCCATTACCAGCGTATGTTTCAGATTGTCGTTTCATCTTTGGTCTAGTGACTGTGTGTGACCCCCGTTTAGTGGGGCCATCCTACCAAAAGCTCGTTGCACAAGTTCTGAAAGTGCTGGATGGATGTGGATCGCCTCGAACATGGGAAAGTATGTCCTATCCTGTGTGTACATCAGGTTGACAATCTCCTGGATCAGGATGGGCGCGTGAGGTCCAATGATGGTCGCTCCAAGAATGGTTCCTTCATTAGCATCAATAATGACTCTCAGGAAACCCGGTGGATATCCCATTGCTGCTCCCTTTGCTGCGCCATCGTATCCTATTTGCCCCACAAGCAGCTCTCTCTTTGACCCCTTGGCCTCGGCCAGTGTCATTCCCACAGTAGCAATTGTAGGATAGGAGAACACTGCTCTTGGAATGGCATGATATGACATTGAACGGAGTTCGGGTTTCTCACCCTGATGTTGGGCGTTGAGGCTGCTTACAAAATTGTACCATGCAATTGAGGACTCCTCATTGGCGACATGTCTGAATTGGTATCTTCCAATTGCATCACCAAACGCCCAGATGTTCTTCTTTGTCGTCCTGAAATACTCGTCCACAATCACCCACCCGCGCTTGTCAACCTTCACTCCTGTCTTTTTTGGTTTGAAGAGGTCTGCATTGGATATTCGTCCTGCTGCCACCAGAAGCACTTCAGCCTCGAATTTCCGTTCCTTTCCAGTATCTCTATCCTTTGCTACAACCTTCTTTGTCTCGCTATCTTGGCTAGCAGAAACGACCTCATGGTTCGTCAGGACAGTCATCCTTTTTGACAGCTCTTCTTTCAGGAGTTCAGAAACATCAGTGTCCTCGTTCTTGACAAGATAGGGGTTCCTCCCTAGAATCGTCACATCCGTACCTACTGCCGAAAAGAAGTGTGCAAGCTCAGTTGCCATGTATCCTCCGCCAACAATTATCATAGACTCTGGCCTTTCGTCAAGTTCGAGAACCGTCTTGTTTGTCAGGTAGTGTACCTCATTTATTCCATGGATGTCCGGGATGAATGGCCTAGCCCCAGCGGCGATGACCACATGATCCGCCCTCAACTCCTCACCATTCACTTCCATCGTGTAATCACTGATGAATTCGCCAGTCCCTTTGTAAAAATCATAGTTCTCGACCTGCGCGATGGAATGTTCCATCTCAGCAGCTTCACCCCATGTTTCTTTCCTCATCCGCTCCATCAGCGCTCTAAAATCCACCTCTTGTACGCTAGCACGAAGATTCACTCTTTCAGCATGCTCGATCTCCATTATCACATCAGCGACGTATGTGAGGATTTTCGTGGGGATGCACCCTCTGTTTAGACAGGTGCCACCAAACCGTCCGTTATCAACAATCGCGACAGAAAGGCCCTGCTGATACGCATTGGCTGCAATACTCGCTCCTGCACCAGATCCCAAGACCAGTAAGTCATATTTCTGCATAGCTGGATAATCCCATTCATCATAGTTATGTATATCGATAGAAATAGAAAATGTGCATAGCAAAAAAGGCGAAGGGTTTATCTACATTCAAGCATGAGGGCTCGTGTGGAAAGTCCAATCGAATATCATAAAATCGATGGTGGTAAAGGGTTGAGGTGTTTGCGTTCTAATGTGCAATCGCTCGTACTAAGTCCAAATAGAAATTACTGGTTGACTTTCTGCACATAGTCTAAATATGAAAAACTCAAATAGACGAGGGGTTCGGTTTGGTACGTAAAGTAATTGTATCAATATGTTTTGTACTGGTAATGATACTGAGTTCTGGCATGGGCACCTTACCCGGTGTCAGCGCCGCAGGATACTATGATGGTGCAGGTCCGTATGTTGACACGCTCTTGTTCAAAGTGATTGCACAAGATGACCAGCAGGTACTTGCACTTCTGGACAACGAGATTGATCTGATTGGTGATAGTGTAGACCCGGTGTTTCTAGATACACTGTCTGCAGCTACAGATATAGATACATCAACGTATCTTCGAAATGGTTATGGCTATCTCACTATCAATACGGCCAAATATCCATTCAATATAACTTCTTTCAGACGAGCATTTGCCTTTGCTCTGGACAAACAAGCAATCACTACTGATGTATGGAATGGACTGGCTGTACCGCAGGACAGTGTAGTTGCCCAAGTCAATCCGTTTTCGATTGAAGGGCAACTATCATATAACTATTACACGGCTGATTTAGCAAAGGCGAATCAGCTACTTGATGCAGCTGGGTTCCTAGATATCGATTCTGATGGCATCAGGGAAGCTCCCGACGGTTCAGACTTTAACGTTCGAATTGAGGTTGCATCATCATCGAGTGTTGCAATAAATATTGGTCAGAAAGCAGCAGACTCCCTAGTTGCAATATCAGTCAATGCGACATCCATACTTACCGATTTCTACGACTACGTGAATCGACTTTATTTCCATGATGACTATGATATGGCCTTCTTGGGCATGACCTTTCCTGATTTTGATGTAGACTGGCTGGCATACGAGTACTGGTCAGAATATGCTGATGAGCCATATTACAACTTCCCGAACTTTAGGAATGCCTCCTATGACGCATGGCGCGACCAGCTGCTCCACTCAACTGACTACGATAAGGTCTATGAGGCTGCAATTGAAATGCAAAGAATCTGGGTATATGAGAGTCCGATGGTCATTTGTTATGAGAACCAGATTGTTTCTGCTTATCGTAATGATGCATTTGAAGGACATGTCAACGACGCAGTGAAAGGCATTCCTTCATGGTGGACTAATCAGAAAGTCAGATTGCAAAGTCAGTCCGGTGGTCCATATGGGGGAACCTTCCGTTGGAGTACTCCGCTTGATGTAGATACCTTCAACTTCATGACCACCTCCAGTGAATATACGAGGAATGTTCTCAATGAGCTTTATGATCCACTCCTGCGTAGAGATCCTGATGGTAATCTAATGAACTGGCTTTGTGAGAGCTATATCACTGAAACGCATGCTGACAACCCAGAGGTTCCTGTAAACCATACACGGTTTACATTTAATATTGTACGAAATGCCACATGGATAGATGGAGTCCCTCTTACCGCTCAAGATATTGCCTTTTCATATAACTACTATCGTGAGGCTTCCGGGAATCCATTCTACGAAGACCTGCAAGAAGTATATGCTGCCTATGCTCCCCAAGATTACAAACTCGTAGTGGAATTTGACACCGAGTCATATTGGCATCTCTCGTCGTTTGCGGAGTTGCCCATAATTCCCAAACATTACTTTAAGGACATCGGGACTGATGGGTGGAATACATGGGATCCCGATCCTCTGGCAGAACGTATGGTGACATCGGGGCCATACTATATCTCTGATTATGTCCAAGGCTCATATATCGAGCTCACACGCAATCCTTACTATTTCCGAGGACTCTCTGGACATGGAGGGCCACAGTTAGAATCGTTCGTGAGCCCGACTGCCTCGGAGCCAACATCCACCGGGTCTAGTGACTCCCCACTTCAAGAAGTCGAAGATACTACAAAGATCTTATGGGACACATGGTCAGAACCTGATTTCAGACCCGATATTGATCCGTTATTCGAAACATGGCTTACAGATGGGACAATCGATAGTTCAATCTCTCTCGTCGATGGAAACCCAGGTGCCCTGATATACTCTGCACCATGGGCGGACATGGAAACACTAGATGGACTGGCAGATATAAAATGGAAAATGGACTTCAAAGCCTTCAAGTTGGTCAAGGTGGAACTACCCTCAGCAGAATCGCTAAGGAAAATCATCGATTTGAACGGTGTGACTGCGATTTGGGCTGACAAGCTGACCTCACCCAGAGTTGATGAATTTGCAAAGCCGGATTTTGATGGGACACAATCACCTGAGTATTCATTGGACATGTCCGAGATCCGTGCTATTGTAGGCTCCACAGGGTCGGTAGCGTCTGGCTATACCGGTGAAGGTGTCGTAGTTGGACATATAGACACAGGGTGTGACTTTGGTGTCCCTGACCTGATGGATGCATATGACAATGGCACATATGACCCGACGGGACTGGGTTTGAATCCACTGGTACTTGCCAATTCATCCTACGTAGCAGACCCTGCATCATGGGTAGCTAACGGGAATGTCTTGACCTATCAGAATGCCAGCGGTGTTTATCTTAATGTCACAGGGTGGGATCCACTGCTGAATAACCAAGGCAGTTCCAGATATCTAATCGGAGATGGAAATAAAACGACCCCCTATGTCAATCGTCTTGGCTTTATCTGGTTGTACGCCTATTATTGGGGTATTGATGTAGGGACTATGGCAGATGATATATGGCAGGACATCAAACTGCCAGACACTTCTGAACTGATAGGTGACTATCGGGTTGGCTTCATCTTCCAACAAAGAAATAGTCCTTACATGAAGGCATTCGCTCCTGCATTGGTATACAACTCATCGACAACAAACGAATGGAATCTTGCAATCGACTGGGAAGGAGCTGAAGCTTGGTCTTGGTTCTGGAATGGAGGCTTCTACTATGAAAGTGTCAACCTTACAGATCCAGCTGACTATCAGCCCATTCTCGACTTATCCGACTGGGACTTCACTGATGACATCAGCGTTGCCACCTACAATTACACAAACCCCATTGTGGCTGCTGACTTGAACGGCGACGGAATCAATGATTATAGTCTGGGGGCTATCAGTTGGCTCTATGACGTTTATGGTTGGTTTGCTGATGAAACTGTCTTCAACGGGTTCCGTTCGGATGGCGCGGCTGTCAGTCTGTATTTTGACGCCGACACACATGGAACCGCTACGGCAGCTCATGTTGCCAGTCGTGGTAATTACCAATATTACGATCCAAACAATGATTCCTACTTCTATATGTCCGGAGTTGCGAATAGATCCAAAATACTGTCTATACGTTCGCTGTCGTCAGGTACAGAGATGGGGGCATACCTTTGGGCTTGTGGATTTGATTACAATGAACAGAGTGGTGACTTCTATTACACTGGCAACCATCAAGCGGATCTTGTAACCAACTCTTGGGGATGGGTTGTTGCTCCTAGCAGCGAATTGGATTATCTATCGCTGGTCTGGACAATACTATCTACCCCTGGATACCTCGACCCATCCTATCCGGGTGTACTCCAAGTGTTCTCGGCAGGGAATGAGGGTTCGGGCTTTATGACTATTGGGCCACCTGGGTCTGCTGCTGGAGTTCTGACAGTGGGAGCGTCCACAAGCTACCAATATCTCGAGTATCTTTATGGACCAGGGCAAGATGTTGAAGGGATTGCACCCTTCTCAAGCAAAGGGCCTTCGTTCTTGGGCTATTCCAAACCTGATGTTGTTGCACCGGGGCTAGCAGCTTACGCACCCAGACCTGTCTATGCTCCATACCTGCATCAATATTGGGTCGGTTCAAAGATGGATTATGGCTCACAACTCAATGTTTCACTGTTTAGCGGAACGAGCCAATCGGCTCCTGTAGCAGCTGGAGTAGCTGCACTAGTCATTGAATCCCTGAACACGCGAGGCGTATCTTGGACTCCTGACCGTGTGAAGACAATAATACAAAACACGGCCAAACGACTGGGCTATGATCCTGCCACTGAAGGATTCGGAAGAATCGATGCTCAGGCTGCGTGCGATTTTGTTGAGAATGACGTTGGACTGATTGCAGAATCGACAGACTCTTTTGATAACCTGATGAGCATATCTGAGGGTGCTTGGGCTTCAGATATTGGATCCGCCCGCTCGTTACTGCCCACGCCGTTTCCTACAGGCAATCTTCCAAGAGGGTTTGCTGAAGGCTCCTTATACTTCGGACAGGTAGTACCCGGCTCAGTGACAACCATCTCACAGAACATCTATGGAACTGCGTCAGGCACATTGATCACCGATACTACCGGTTGGACGACATCTGCATATTATTGGAGGAAAGCAGAATCAATCTCTTTCTCTGCCACGACTTTTACATACACTGATACTGTCGTGCCCGGAGCTCAGATGTATGGCTGGTACAACATTAGAGATCAGATTGGAACAACCACTTATGACTCGCTGGTTTCTACGTATAGCTATGTCACCATTGGGATTTCTTTTGATAACGCTAACATCAGCACGTATGGTGCTCCATGGTCATTCCTTTATGACTGGACCGATGGGAGCCCGAATGATGGAATGCCGAATCTTTGGAACTCCACAACTGCCGAAGGTAACGAGCTAGTGCGGCTTGCAAGTGCCTACGATCCCTCGAACTCGAATATGATGTCCTATGCTACAAATAGTGGAAGCTTGTCTGCTGCTATGAGCGGTAACCTAACACTTGTGGTTCATGACCCTGCATTTGATAGCGACCTGGCATACGTAGGTAATCCGTTCACATGCACGGTCATCTTCTGGGAAAAGGTTCCTACTTCAATACTTTCTGCAACTGATGGGGGTGTTGCTGCAACCTACATCTGGCAGTTGGACGCCCCACAAGATGATGCTGGCATCTATCAGGGGTACGTGGAAATCAGTGATGGTGCCACAACCCTGACAGTGCCTTGGAGTTTCAGCATCATTGGCAATCTTTCAGCAAATATTGGCGACGAGAATAGAATAGTCAGCGGATTTGGCAATGAGTTGACTCCATATGACAGTCCTGTATATGGCTGTATGGAAGGAGATGTTGACGACTGGGATTTCAGAAGTTATGCTCTGTTCAATCCATACCCGACCGTGCAATATATGGGTGTGAGAGTCGTATGGGACATTCTTGGTAACAATATGAGTCTGGATGTTCTTGATGCCAATGGAACGGTTCTATCATCAGCCGTTGCTACCACATCAAACGCTACAGTGGTAATGGTGTCACTTCCAGCTGATCCAGTCGGGATGTATTACCTACTCGTTCATCCCACGGAACTTGCTGGATCGGTGACCTTACCAGTCAATTACACTATCAATGTCATGATATACGAGAACATTGCAACACCAGTCCCTGACCCAAGGTACTACTCAAATTGGAACATGACTCCAACTCCATTCACTGACAATGATGTGATTGATGGCGACCATATTGTTGTGAACGTGACGTTCTCTCCTGTAGGAGCTAGCAATTTCCCTGAATCTGAAATCAACACTGTCAAACTGGAACTGCTTTCTGGAATTCTTTATCAGAACAGTGGTACCATAGTAGAACCAGATGCTGCATACGACCCATTCTCTGGCTACATCGATCTTACGCAATTAAGCTGGGAGTTTGTTGATGGCATCATGAAGGATGACATTGTACAGATTACTGTGGACTTTACTAACGGCGACTCTGACATCATGGTGTGGTGGGCTGACACTGACAACACTACTTGGTCATATAGCAACAATCTGGTTGGAAGCAAAATGGCAACCGCTGCTAAACCGGAAGCAACCTCTTTCACCGCGGATCGAGATGGTAGACTTGCTATTGGCATTTTCAACTATGACCGTACCATTGGTGCTCAGTACACACTCACAGTAGATACACGGACGGGCGTTGAAGTCAATTCTGCTGGGCGGTCAGCATGGTACGACACCTCAAATTTGGGATCAAGCTCCACACGTGATATAATTGCTACAGCATATACTCTCAGCGGCAGCGAGTACAGTGGAAGCTGGAGTAATATCACCTTCAACAACTTCTTTGCCCCTGAAGTACTTGTAACATCTCCGAACGGCGGCGAAGTATGGACAACTTCTCACAGCATTACATGGACTACTACTTCTCAGAATAGCGATTCGCAGCCATTGCATGATGTCTACGTTTCAAACGATGGTGGTGTGTCTTTCATGCTGGTCGCGTCAGGGATATCAGACTCGAACTTGGTCTGGAATACTTCAGATTGGCAGTACATGGACACCTATTTGGTGAGAGTTGTTGCAGTCGATCGAGGCATGACAGATGAAGACCGTTCAGACGCGGTGTTCACTGCTGGTGGAGCGTCACCGCCAAGCCAGCCCCCAGTCATCTGGGGTATTGATAGTTACGAGTATGTGTATTTGTCGATGGGACATAACTTGACATGGATTGCCGGAAGTCTGTATCCCTCTGTCCTTGAGATGTGGGTGGATGATGTCAGGACAACCCATCAAGTTTGGTCTGACCTATCAAACAAGACAACAATCAGTATCGATGGGCTGTTTCTAGGCATTCACAACTACACACTCTATGCGGAGGACGCATATGGCAACTCTGCGTCCTTTACCACGTTGGTCACTGTCACCTACCAAGCACCAACGATTGATTCTCCGGCTGACATCAGCTATCCTGAAGGAGCCACTGGAAATCAGATTGTATGGAACCCCGATGCCATGTTTCCATCCAATTACACACTGTACCGTAACGGCGTGATTGTCGATATGGGCCCATGGGACGGCAGCTCGATCACAGTAAATGTAGACGGACTATCTGTTGGCACCTACAACTACACTCTGGTAGTGAATGACACGATTGGAAATTCCGACCGTGATACAGTCATGGTTTCCGTGGAAGATATCACTCCTCCAGTAGTCACAGGCTCTACTGACATCACCTTCGAATTTGGTGAGTCAGGCCATGAGATAAACTGGACCTTGACGGACTCGTATCCGGCTACCTACGAGGTTCTCCTCAACGGCTCACGTATTACTACTGGCGTCTGGAATGCATCTGGCGAGGTGTTCTATCTATCGCTAGATAGTCTTGATGTCGGAGTCTACAACTACACTCTTGTCGCATACGATGGGACAGGGAACGCCGGGTCACACTCCGTGATTGTTTCAGTATTCGGAGATGTAGATGCTCCGGTCGTAGATGAACCTACAGATACGTCCTTCAACGAAGGAGAAACTGGACCGACACTGGTATGGTCTGCGACTGATATGAATCCCAACTTACTGACATTGTACAGAAACGGGACTGTCTTGGCGAACTTTACTTGGGAGAGCCCTCTCACGTTCTCCTACAGTGTTGGAGAACTTGCCTTTGGTACATATAACTTCACACTTGTCCTAAGTGATAGCTACGGCAATACAGTTGTCAGCACGGTCTGGGTTGATGTCCTCGACGTGACCCCACCAACGGTTAATAGTCCTGCTGACATGTCCTACGTCGAAGGAACAACGGGTAACACAATCACTTGGACTACTACGGATCTCAATCCGTCCAACTATGTCGTGTTGCAGAACGGAACACCGTATACGACAGGGAAACTAGATTCTACATCGGATGAGATTGTGGTCGATGTGGACGGACTTGAAGTGGGTACTTACAATTTCACTGTAGTCGTGTACGACAAAAGTGGCAACACTGTTTCCGATAGCGTGCTGGTGACAGTGACCCCGACAGGCACCGATACCACATTACCACCACCTGTCGATGGCCCGCTGGTCATCACGATTGTAATCACTATTGGTTCTATCATAGTGATTATTGTGGTGATAATCCTCTTCATCAAATCAAAAAGATGATACGGATAACCTCGAACAAACACACAGGGAGGGATTTTTCCCTCCACATCTTTCTTTTTCAGCCATCCATCCGTAAGATTCTTTGATTCGCCTATGATGTGACACTGGATCTGTTGGAACGAAGTTATTCTCCAGAGGATAATTCATCTTCCAGCACTCCAGAAATGGGCTCTGTAGAGTAATATGCTAACTCATAGAAGCAATATCAACGATTAATGTACTCGTTCTTAACGACGAAGGCTTGACTCTTACTTCATGCCCAAGACTGTGATTTGTTTTTCGTCGGACATCATGTAAATGATAGTGTTCTGATAACCGATGATGAATCTGGGAATATTGCGGTAGATTCTGTGACTATCACAGTCACACCTGAAGCCTCATCGACACCCCCAACGAATTCTACCACTCCAACTGGCGAACCTCATGCTGATACTTTCCTTTGCAATCACTGTGGGAGGGTTGGCTGTTGTAGTAGTGTTTGTTGTCCTAATCTATCGGTTTCGAAGATAGGTGAGGGAATTACCCCTCACCATTTTTTTCTACATCATTTCCCATGATGTAGCGATGCTCACACCACCACCACCGCAGAGGGTGGCCATGCCCCGTTTGAGATTCCTTTTCTTGAGGGCGTGCAGTAGCGTCACGATGATGCGTGCTCCTGTCGCTCCGACCGGATGACCTAGACCGATACCCGACCCGTTCACGTTAGTTTTCTCCCTGTCGAAACCGATTGGTTTGAGTGCCTTTTCGACTGCAAGATACTGGCTTGCGAATGCCTCGTTCACCTCGACAAGATCCCAGTCGTCGAAGGTTTCCGAAGTCCGCTCGATGAGATTCTCGACGGCAGGGATTGGTGACTCGCCCATGAGATGAGGTTCACTGCCCCCCATCCCATAGCCTGTGAGTTTGGCAAGAGGCTTGATACCCAACTCATTTGCTTTCTCCATGGACATCAATACAACAGCCGCCGCGCCATCATTAATACCACTGGAGTTGCCTGCTGTGACTGAGCCACCCTTCTTGAAGGCAGGACGGAGCTTCGCCAAGTCCTCCATTGTCAACCCGGGCCTGAAGTGTTCGTCCTCGTCAACGATTGTGACATCGCCTTTCCTACTTGGAACCTCGATGGGGACAATCTCGTCCTTGAAGTCGCCATTCTTTGTGGCTCGCTCTGCATTGTTGTGAGAGCGTAATGCCACCTCGTCCTGCTCCTCACGAGTGAAGCCATGTTTCTCGTTGAGGAATTCCGCGGTTTCGCCCATGATGTATGGCTTGCCCGTATCAGGATGGGGGATGTAGTGACTTCCGGCATGTAATCCTGTCGTCAACATATCCACGAAGGTCTTGTCGAAAAGGCGTAATCCCCATCGGGCATCTTCCACACAGTAGGGCACATTCGACATGGACTCCACGCCACCTGCAAGCACGACCTCAGTGAACCCAGTTTCAATCTGCAGGGAGCCACTGACTATCGCCTCCATAGCAGAAGTGCATACTCTATTGATTGTGACTGCTGGGACAGTATAGGGGATATTGGCTAAGAGCATTGAAACCCTTGCGACATTCAGCGCCTTTGGCGGTTCCAAACAGCATCCGAACCGCACATCCCCAATGATGTGAGGGTCTACGTCTGCTTGTTGTACTGCTGCTTTCATCACTTGAGCCGCAAGTTCTGGGGCCTGGATGGACTTGAGTGATCCACCAAAAGCTCCGATTGGGCTTCTCACTGCTGAAACGATAACGACCTCTTTCATGCCCTAGCAGGTGCAGTCCTTCCTTAAATTGTCGATGCTTCCCAGAGAAGTCCTCGACGTTTGTGCTTTCACAACTTCCCGATTACGAGGATGTCTTCTAGTAGCCTTCCTGAGATAGCAGATGTGAGATGAATCTAATTGGATATTTCGGACAATCGAGAGATGACCTCTTCAGCCTCTACCATTATCCTATCTAACAGCTCCTTGACAGTGGGAATGTCTCTGACCAGCCCTACACCTTGACCACAACTCACAACACCTAGGTCAATGTCCCCATTCCTGTACATCTCTTCTGCTTTATCTCCTGCTGCCGCTTGAATGAGCTTGAACAATGGTGCTCCCTGGGATTCCAGTTCGATCAAGTGTTGTGCCGCCTTGTTGTTCCACACCCTATGGGTGTTTTTGACAGACCGCAGAGCCAGACATGTATCTGTTTCAGCGGCATTGACAAAGGCTTGTTTAAGATTGTCGTGGATAGGACATTCTTTTGTCGCCATCATCCGTGTGCCCATGATCACTCCTTCGGCACCAAGCGCTAAGATCGCAGCAACGCCTCTCCCATCTGATATACCCCCGCCAGCAATCACTGGAACATCCACCGCATCGACCACGGATGGCGTCATCACCATCGTTCCTATGTCCAATCTACCGGTGGCCCCGCCATTCTCGTATCCAACAACAGTTATCATATCCGCACCCAAGGACGCTCCTTTCATAGCATATCTGACTCCAGCACATTTGTGGATCCAGATTGCACCACCATCTCTGAATTTGGGAACCAAGTCCTCTGGAGCTTTGTGTCCACTTGTTTCAATGATTTTGACACCCTCGGACAATGTGGCGTCCACATAGTCCTCCAACTTGTCTTGAGGCATCAAGGCTGGGAACAAGTTGATGTTGACTGCAAATGGCTGGTCTGTAAGCGACTGTGTTTTCTTGATCGCATCACGCAGGTCATCAGGTGTCTTATAGTTGGCACTGGCCAGTACAGCACAAGCACCAGCATTGCTTGCAGCAGCAACAAACTCTGGGTTGGATATCCTTGCCATGGTTCCTGCTATGATCGGGTATTTGCATCCCAGAATCTCAGTTACTCTCGTCTTTATCATTTTGCTCGCACCTATCTATCGTCTTGACCCTTGCAGATAAATCTCGTCATCGGAGAATCCCTCTGATCCGGTTTGACATATCATACTACCTGCTAACTTGGCGGCCAAGGTGAATCAAACCTCTTGAGCAAGTAACACACTCGACATAAACAAGCTTTGTACTGGACTGGTGGACGAGTATCCCGTACGACATGACTTTCTTACTTGCATCCGTGCAGATGGAACAACATACATATGTCAGGATGGTATGGGGCGCTTTGTCCCGACAGACATATGTTGCCCATTCATAATTATCTCTTGAAATGTCATTCTTCTCATGTTCCATACGCCAAGCTTAAGTGTGGAACTGATGTTTGATGCTCCAGAGGTCTCTGAGATGAGAATGTTACAGATTCACAGCGATGGGTTCGCGTTCGAAGCGAAACGAAAAGCCTTGAAGAATGCTGAGAAGGTAGATTCCAAGAGTTACTCTACAAAAGAGTCCTGCTTGGTCAACTTCATCGCTGCCGAGACCTCTGACACAAAGAACATTGCCCAAGCAGCGAAGATGACGGCCCAGATGATCGCTCAGGCAGCGGAGGAGGTCAAGGAGAAGAAGATCATCGTATATCCTTGGGTTCACCTCAGCGAGACCCCTGCCCAACCGGGTTCGGCGCTCAAGTTGCTCAAACTCGTCGAGAAGCAACTGGTAAAGGATGGTTTCGATGTGCTTCGAATCCCCTTTGGCTGGTACAAGTCCTTTATGATACACTGTAAGGGACATCCTCTTGCAGAGCGCTCGAAGGTGCTTGATATCAGTAAGGCCGTCGAAACTGATGAGGAGGTCACTGAAGGCGAGGACTTGACCGCCATCAAGGCTGAAGAAGAAGCACACTCGAAGTTCTACATATTTACTCCAGATGGTGTTGTCACTGAAGTGGACAAGTTCGACTATACGGGCCATGAGGAGCTTCGGCTTTATGTCAAGTACGAAACCGCTAAGGATCGCACTGCACAAGAACCTCCGCCGCACATCGAGCTGATGAAGAACTTGGAATTGGTCGATTATGAGCCCGGTTCTGATGCTGGGAATTTCAGATGGCCACCGCGTGGTTATACACTGAAACGGGCAATAGAAGAGCGTGTCACTAGAGAAATGGTTGATTACGGTGCTCATGTGGTACAGACGCCACTCATCTATGACTATGAGCATCCCTCGCTGAAATCCTACCTGCAAAGATTCCCGTCCCGCCAATATGTGGTGAGATCTGGACAGAGAGATTATTTCGCCCGCTTCTCGGCATGTTTCGGACAGTTCCTGCTCCTTTCTCAGGCCACAATTTCTTACAAGCAGCTTCCATTGAAGATGTTCGAGATCGCCCCCAGCTTTCGAAGGGAGCAAAGCGGAGAGCTCGCAGGGATGCGCCGTCCCCGTGCATTCACCATGCCCGACATCCACGAGATCGTTGCTGATGTGAAGATGGCGAAAGAGGCTGTTAACAACCAGATCCAGTTCGTGGAGAAGCTCATGCAGGAACTCGAACTCAATTACGAGGTTTCATTCCGAGTCCTGAAGGAGTTTTATGAGGAGAACGAGGACTTCGTAAAGGGTATCGTCAAAAGGATCGGGAAACCCGTCATGATCGAGATATTCGATGAACGCTATGCGTATTTCCTGTTCAAGGGCGAATGGAATGTCGTGGATGACCAAGAGAAAGCTGCATGCTTAGGGACTATTCAGATCGATGTGGAGAATGCTGAGCGTTTCGATATCAAGTATATTGGTGAAGACGGTCAGGAGAAGAGACCCCTCATCCTGCACACCTCTCCCTCTGGCTCTATCGAAAGGATACTCTACGGGGTACTGGAGCAGGCGAACAAGGACAAGAAGAAGGGCATCAAGCCCATGCTCCCTCTCTGGATGACTCCTGTGCAGGTACGGCTGTTGCCTGTTGATGATATGCTTATCCAGTACGCTATCGAACTGGGGAAGGTACTCGACCGTTATGGCATCCGTTATGAGATTGATGACCGTTCAATGACCCTTGGCAAGAAAATCCGTTCTGCTGAGAAGCTCTGGGTTCCTTACATCTGTGTTGTTGGCAAGAGAGAACAGGAAACTGGTGAGTTGGCAGTCCGGATCCGCAGGGTAAAGGAGCAAGCCAAGATGACTATCGAGCAGCTTGCAGAGGAGATCTCTGAGAAGACCGATTTCGCACCCAAGCAGCAATTGCTCTTGCCATCACTGATTTCCCGACAGCCAATCTTCTCTAGGGAAGTTTGATACAGGCAATCATGATAACAGTAACCAATATTCATGCATTGTAATGTCCCGGCAGTGGGTCTGGCGATGAAACTCGATATCTTGGTCACAGCCAAGAGTTATGAGAAACGCACAAGTGAGAAACCCTTCTACTGTGAAGTTGAGGATATCCCAGTTGTTTGCAAGCTGGATACCATCCGCTTTCTGAGGATGGAATACCAAACGAGTTTGATTCTTGAATCGAAGGATGCAAAGTTTCATCGCAAAGGATTGACGACTTTGAGAAAGCCGAAGGCAGCAAAGTCTTTTGTATTCTCAGTGAATATGCGTTCAATTCCATGCTCCTTAGCTGTGACAGCAATTGCATAATCGAATATTCGAGCTCCAGCAATCCCATGGTTTCTGGCAAGGTCAAATACAGCTAGTGTTGTAGAACTTTGTGGCTCGATAGCTTTTATCGCAGGACTCACCCACAAGTCCTTACATATACCAAGAGCCTCATTTGAATCAAGTGGTTTGTCCACTCTTCTTGAGTTTGTAATTACTGAGAAGAACTCGTACAATATTTGAGGAGTTATGTAAGCATCCAAGCGTGAGTTGATTGCATCACGAAGGATATCACTAGCAGTATTTTGATTTGGTGATGACTGGTTGTGTGCATGAACAAGAATATTCGTATCAAGCAATGTCTTCATATATCTCAGTCCTCCGCAAGGTACCACTTATTTTTCCAAGATCCGGAGGATGATTCAAGCGGTAAAGTATTCGGTCTGTAGCTTCACTGGCACTAAGCACAATTAATTTCACGCCTCCATCAGCTGTTATCTCAAATCGGATAATGTCACCATCTGTTAGCATTAACTTTTCACGAATATTGCGAGGGATGTAAATCTTATCTTTGTAATATCTTGTTTCACTCATTTTGCCTACATATTACCCAACGCGTTGGGTAAAATAAGTTTTTCTAAAAGTGAAGTGCGGGAGTTTCTAGACATTCCACACAGTGCCTGAAAGGGCAGTGGTCTTGCGAGTCACCAGAAACAGGGGAGGAGGCACTACAGGGCATGGTCAAGGAAGAGGCACAACAAGATGTGACAGCTGAACCTCAAGGGGCCCGTATCA
This sequence comes from archaeon, assembly GCA_024275415.1. Lineage (GTDB taxonomy): Archaea > Asgardarchaeota > Thorarchaeia > Thorarchaeales > Thorarchaeaceae > MP5-2226. The sequence goes on along the minus strand of JAJRZD010000012.1, from coordinate 8,566 downwards.
GCGGGATCATCCCCCGACCTTAGGAAAGGGAGCGGTTGCACCGGACGATACAGGACAAGAGTGAGCGGATGGGAAAGGGGTTGGACGAGCACATCGAGTACCACAACAAGGAACGTCCCCACTCGTCCTTAATACCGGACACCATAAGAGTTGTGCGATACATCCAGGAGGTATGGAGCAACATACTACAGGGGAGGGTGTCCTAGTACCCTGTCGTACATCTCCTGTGATTAATCAGGCAATCACGAGATTGCAAAAAAAGAAAAAAGCTGGTGGCATCTAGCCACTAGCTTGACTCGGTCACTGACTCCGGCTCTGAAACGTGCTTATTGTCTGAAATATCAGTCGGCTCTTCGCCCATTGCACGTTGGAAATGTGCAGCATTGATCGTGAGCTGCTTGATGTTCTCTTTTGCCTGTTCGCTATCTGGGTACTTCTCGATGAACTCCCTGATGGCCTCTAGTGAAGCCTCGTTGCAGATTGCCGCAATATCAGCTCCAGTTTTTCCATCTGTCTTCTTTGCCAGCTCTTCAAGGTCAACGTCATCGCCCAGAGGCTTCTTTCTGGTATGAATCTTGAAGATCTCAAGCCTAGCTTCTTTGTCGGGTTTTGGAATCTCGAGAAGCTTTCCAAGTCGCCCGGGTCGTAACAGAGCCGAGTCGATCATGTCTGGGCGGTTCGTCGCACCGATGACAACTACATTCCTGAGTTCTTCAAGCCCATCCAACTCGGTCAGGATCTGGCTGACGACTCTCTCAGTGACATGGGAGTCGCCTGCCCCGCTCCCTCTGCGTGGAGTAAGCGAATCAATCTCATCTAGAAAGATGATACAGGGTGCTGCTTGCCGAGCCTTTCTAAATATCTCTCTGACACCTCTCTCAGACTCGCCCACCCACTTAGAGAGCAACTCGGGCCCTTTCACGTTGATGAAATTCACCTCTGTTTCGGTTGCCACTGCCTTTGCCAGAAGAGTCTTACCTGTCCCAGGTGGGCCATGAAGTAGGAATCCCTTTGGCGGTGTGACATCTGCATGGCGGTAGAGGTCGTGGTACTTCAAAGGCCATTCGATGGATTCGCGGATCTCACGTTTCACATCCTCTAGGCCTCCGATGTCCGACCAACGCACGTTAGGCGATTCTACTATGACCTCTCGCATCGCTGATGGGTGTACATCACTCAGTGCATCCTCAAAGTCCTGCATAGTGACAACGATCTTTTCTAGCAACTCGGCTGGGATCTTGTCTTCTTTGAGGTTGATCTCAGGCAGGACTCTCCGCAAAGCACCCATGGCAGCCTCTTTTGACAGGGACTCGAGGTCGGCACCAACGAAACCATGGGTTCTATCGGCGAGTTCCTCAAGGTTTACTTCATCTGCAAGGGGCATCCCCCTGGTGTGTATTTGGAGAATCTCAAGCCTTCCTTTCCTGTCAGGGATACCAATCTCTATCTCCCGGTCGAACCTCCCTGGCCTGCGTAATGCAGGGTCGATCATGTCTGGGAGATTCGTGGCTCCTATCACAACGACCTTACCCCTTGCTTCGAGACCGTCCATAAGCGACAGCAACTGTGATACGACTCTCTTTTCCACATCACCGTGAGTGTCCTCTCGCTTCGGGGCGATAGAATCTATCTCATCGATGAAGATGATACTAGGGGCATTCTCCTGTGCTTCTTGGAAGACTTCACGAAGGTTCCCTTCACTCTCACCATAATACTTGCTCATGATCTCAGGACCGCCAATCGAGTAGAAATTGGCGTGAGTTTCATTCGCTACTGCTTTTGCCAACAGGGTTTTACCAGTACCTGGAGACCCATAGAGCAACACTCCCTTTGGAGCTTCTACTCCAAGCCGTTCGAATATTTCTGGGTATTTCAAAGGTAGCTCTATCATCTCGCGAACTCGCTGTATCTCTTTGCCGAGACCGCCGATGTCAGCGTAGGAAACCCTGGGCACCTTAGCCTCGACTACTTGTGGCTCCTTGTCCGTGAACTCTATCTGGGTTTCATGTGTCACAAGGGCTACATTTGTCGCAGGGGTTATCTGGGCTGGCATGAACAGTACTTGCTGCCCCAAGATGTTGGTCGAGATGACCGATCCTTTCGAAACCACTCGGCCTTCCAATGCTCGTGCTATGTATTGCTCGCCCCCCATGATCCTAAGTGGTTGCATGGGATACAACTTGACCTTCTGTGCCTCCTTGACATCTGCTGGGCTTACAATTACCTTGTCGTCTATACTTGTTCCAGCATTGTTTCGTGTGATGCTATCGATTCGTATCAGTCCCTGCCCGCTATCATTCATCTGTCCGGGCCATATTAGGGCATAGGTCGTCTTGTTCCCTCTAATCTGGATAGCCTGTCCAGCTCTCCAACCCTGTTGTTTTACTATCACTGGGTCAACAATGGCTATGCCTCTGCCAACGTCTTTTGGATGTGTTTCTGCTACTTTCAATTCAATCTGTGTCATTTTCAATCAACTCCGTTAAGAAATGAGTAGAGAGGTGGAGTTAGAGTCCCCACCTCTGAGAACTGAGATTACTTCACTTTGATGTCCTTGCCTTCCGACTTGGATGATTCCTTGAGTTTGAAGGTCACCTCAAGGACGCCGTTCTGATACGATGCCTCGCCTGTGTCAGGATCGATTTCCACGGAGAGTGGCACCTCGGTCTTGTATTTCCGAGTGTTGTTTTCCGCCTTGATAGTGATGGATGCTTCGGTGGCTTTCAGCTTGATCTGGTCTTTTGTGATGCCAGGCATCTCCGCAGCTATCCTGACGACCTCCTCTTTGTCATCGACTACGACATCCATCAAGGGCTCGCGGTAACCCTCAATCACCTGCCCTTCGGCAGTAGGACGGATGTTACCAAACTCTCTGAAGATGGGCTTTCCATCTGGGCCAGTCCGCATCGAGAACCCATAGTACCAAGGCCCGCTTGTCTTGATGGTTCCATCCAGACTTCCGGCCCGTGCGGTACGGAACATACGTTCGATCATCTGACTGGCCTCTTCAAATTCCCTTGTCATCTCGTCAAAGATTCTGCTGAAGTAATCGGGTCTTCTCCATGCCATTTCTTGTTCACCTCTTCATTTCGGTTGTTCTAATTAATACGTCATAAGTATATAAATATTGTCATAAATATGACACACGGCATAACACGGGAAATATGCATTAAAACTGCATAAATGGCGACTTTCCTTACTCATCCAAAACACTAATAATGGGATTTTGTCACAAATATTACTATTAGTCATAGAAATCTCACGATTTGAGGGACGAGCCCATGAGTCATAAGAGTACAAGTTCGATAGTCAGGGAGATTCTCAGCAGGTATCCGACTCTCTACCGCAGCATGCAGATGGGCGTGCTGAACTATAGTGCTGCTGCCAGATACATCCAAGCAGAAGTTGAATCCATGTTGCGGCGAGAGGTAGAACTTAACACGATTGTCGCTAACTTTGTACGGATGGCAAAAGCGCTTGACGAACCGCGGGCTGTCAGTGTATCAGACTTGTTCCGCAATGCCCGACTAAGTGTTGCGACAGGCATGACCCAGATCGAGGTGCCTACAACTCCTAAGCAACAAACAAGGATTCTTGCCCTACTATCCGAACTCGACTTCGAGTATCCTGAGCATCTGAGCATCCATCAATTCCCAACATGTATCAGGATCCTCTGCTCATCCCGTGATGCGGACTCATTTGCCACTAAAATGAAACGGAAGATCAAGTTCCTTCGAAAGGACGGGTTTGCGACCCTCAACCTCCGCATACATAACCCACTGGTCGAGGAAACAACCATCATCGCGTATATCATCGACCTGCTTAACCGGAATGATGTGGCTATATATGCCACGTATTCAGTACAAAGTGACATGCTCTTCGTCCTGAGTGAGCGTGACACAGGACGGGCTATCGATCTTATCAGGTCTATCTCTTAACATTGTCCTGAAGAAACACTATATAAGAAAGCCATCTTCGTAACAGAGGCAAGTTGAGTTTTCTAGACTATTCGCATCTTAAAGGAAAAGAGTTCACTGGACTTTCAACGTTCCAATTCCTGGCATTCTTCAGAAGGTCAATCGTATACACGTTCCTCTCCATCTACCTTCGTTCGTTGGGTCTCTCAACTACAGAGGTCACCTTGATGGCCACCGTTGGGATGATAGCGAATGCTGGGGCTCAGTCGTTCTTATGGGGTGGTGCTCTCGACAAGTACAGAAAGCCCACGATGTTCGTTATCTTGGGAGAGGGATTGGCTGGCGTCGGACATATCTTCATGGTGTTTGGCTATCAGGTGTTTCTCGGTGTGAATCAACTTATCATTGCAGGCTATGTCATCATCTTTGCCTTGGGTATCATCGAGATATTCTGGAGTATGTCCAATGTCGGTTGGTCTGCGTTACTTTCCGAGCTGACGACCATTGATGAAAGAAAGAAGCTTATGGGACAGCTGTCGATTATCGGAGGTTTTGGGGGTATTGGGGGTGCAATGCTCGGGGGATTCCTCTTTGACAATGGTGCAGGTTTTGCCAACGGGAGTATCTTCTTCGTTGCAGCAGTCGTCATGATCTTTTCAAGCCTGATAGTGTACTTTTCGATTCGGGCTCGCAGTCACGCCGAACATATCAAAGGAGATGATACCCCGACGCTGGACAACCACCCGCTGAGCGACCTTCCTTCTACCCTCTTGAAAGGCTACATGATTTTCATTGTTGCATTGGTATTCATAAACTTCGGAAGGAATTCGATTGCTATTATCACCAGCTTGTTCCTTGCGGATCCTACAGGGTTTGGGGCTGACGGTGGGGCCATTGCCATCTACAGCAATGTTGGAAGCATTGCTTCGATGATTGCAGGTGCACTGGTCGGTTCAGTTGTTTCAAAACGAGATGATGATAAAGTCATGCTCTCTGGCGTATTCCTTGCTGTCTTTGCGATACTGTGGCTTATCATTACTCCCTCTTTCCTGCTGGCAATGGTTTCCTCCTTCCTGACGGGCGCCTCACAGGTCATCATCGGGTCTTCCAGTTATTCTATCGCTGCGAGGATGGCACCTGAAGAATATCGCGGACGGTTATTTGCCTACTATAATGCTACTTTCTTCCTCAGCTGGGGAATGGCAGCCACGTTTGTTGCAGGTCCCGTTGCAGATATGCTTATCTCACTAGGATTCTCAAACGCCGATGCGTATCGGGGAAGCTTCGTAGCGGCCGTCATTCTGATTCTTACGGGGGTATGTATCCTTTTGGCATCGTTTCGTTATACGAAGCGAAACGGCTTGTTTTCTGAAGCGGAATGGGTCGTCAGACAACAATGACTGACCCAACATTTCCGCAAGCACCATGATGATTGTGCTAGAGTCGGAAGAACACAATTAACAGTTCCCATCGCGCACACTGAATCTATCTATTGTCAGCCATTTTATTTTATCAAAGAGGGACTAGTGGACTCGCATTATCCCAACAGTCTTGAAAGAGCAGTTGACACCATCTGATAGTTTCCTGATTCTCTAGTAAAAAACCATGATAGTCATGCTCACCGCCGATTCTAGGAAATGAAAGCAAGGCGCACTTCTCAGTGATGACCATCACAATGCCGACACTATCTACCACTCGTACATGCGTGTCTTGCACAGCGCTGTCGTTCTCAGGTTCCTGTGGTGTCACAAGTGACTTCGGGAGGATGAGCCTGAAATCCATCCCGGCGTCTACCGCATCATTAATGGCATCAGTCGTGCTTGAGAGGACTTGGTCTGACTGGATCCAAATGAATCGCTCTGCGTTCTTGACGGCATCCTCGGCATACTTGAACGAGTCCATGACATGATTGGAAACACCATAGTCTGTCATCAACCCGAATCCATAGACAAACTTCAGTGGCAACGCAGAGATATCATGCCGTGAGAAATATTCGCGGTTGGAAAAGAGAAAGTCAAAGATTGGGAGAAGCTCCACTAACTGATGCCCAAGTGGTGTGGCCAGATAGAGTCCATCCGCGTTTTTGGTAGCAAGAAGCGAATCACAGAGGCGTCCAAGGTGACGTGATGTTTCTTGGATGGTTATCCCAATCTCTTTTGCAAGCAGGCTTAACCTTGTTGGCTCTTGGCTCAATCGGGAAAGCAATTCTAATCTTGGCTCGCTTGCAAGCTCGAATAACAAGCTTGCAACGATGTCCAATCTCGCCATGGCAGTTCAAGAGCAATCCTCAGATTTCAAGATTTCTCTTTAGCTAGGGTTATCTTCTTTCCAATCGTCCATTACTCGATTACGATGCAGGTACTAGTATTGGATGGATTTATGGAACCGCATACGATTGAAGATGAAATCAATGCTGTGCTGAAACAATTGGGACGCGATCACCAGTGGGAGGTCGAGTTCGTTATCCTCCGAGAGAAGAACCTGACCGAGTGCAAGGGGTGTTTTGGTTGCTGGGTAAAGAGCCCGGGAGAGTGTGTTATCCGTGATGACGCTCCCGAGATAACAAGACGTATCATAGGTTGTGATGTCGTGGTATATCTCACTCCTATCTTGTTTGGCACATATTCGCCATTCCTCAAGGTACAGGTTGATCGCTCGATCGGTATGGCTCACCCGTTCTTTGAAAAAGTGGATGGGGTCTATCACCATAGGAGGCGATATGGCAAGTATCCACGGCTCGTCGGCATAGGAATCAATGACTCGAATGAACCTGACAGTGAAGCGCTATTCAAAGAGAATATTTCACGAAATGCCAAGAACATGCACTCTACTATCTTCGATGTCCATTGTTTTTCACCGGAAACGGACAAGCACATGATCGAGAGGTCTCTCGAAAGATTGCTGAAACGAATGGAGGCGATTGCATGAACTGTCTGATACTTTGTGGGTCTCCGCGGGGGCAGAGGTCTACATCCTATTCCATTGCTGAGTATCTCCGTTCTTTACTGGATTCTCATGAGGTGACATGTGATATCCAGATCCTACCGGGGCTTGAATCCTCTGACGAGTTCATGACCTTTATACTGGAGAAGATTGAGAGGTCAAGTTATGTGATCCTCACATCACCGCTCTATGTAGATAGCCTCCCATCACATGTTCTCAAGATACTGATGAAAATCGCTTATGCACGTACAAGTAAAGCTGGTCACACTCCCAAGTTTGTAGGAATTGTGAATAGTGGCTTTCCAGAGAGTGAGCATAATACTCTGGCGTTGAGAATCCTTGAACTGTTTTGCAAACAGGCTTCTTTCGAATGGGCAGGGGGTCTTCCCTTCGGTGGTGGGGGAATAGTCAGTGGCGTTTCTCTGGATCAACTCGGTGGACGTGGGCGCAATGTGAGAAATGCACTTGAATTGCTTGCGGACTCCGTTATCAAAGAGGAACGTGTTCCAGAGCGAGCGGTTCAAGTGATCTCAAAGCTGGGGATACCAAAGAAACTATACATCATGTTCGCGGAAAAGAACTGGAAGAAGATGGCCCAATCCCATGGCGTGCTGGATCGTTTAGATGCTACACCATATGTCAATTGATCTCGTAGTCCACATCCCCTATACACTCGCAGTAGTGTCCATTTGGGTTAGCGAGATACCGGACAAAACTGATCAACTATGAACGGAAGTCCTTAAATCCACTCCTGTGAGCCGAGCTGAAAGAGGTGTAGAATTGAGAGCACTTGGTATTGACCCAGGAACAAAGAATTTCGACATTTGTTGTATAGAGGATGATGTGGATAATGTGATCCTCGACACTTCTATCTCCAGTGAGATGGTTGCTAGCGACCCTGAACAAGTCTTCACCATAATCAAAGATGCTAAAGCCGATGTCATTGTTGGTCCATCTGGATACGGGCTTGAGTTCAAGCACATATCTCAGTTCACAAAGGAAGATGTGGCTCTAACGACCCTTGACAAGGTTGGCGACATTGACATTCCTGTTCTTTCAGGGCTACGAAAGTTGTTGTGGATGATGAAGGAGGCTGGGTTGAACGCATACTCAGCCCCTGGAGTCGTCCATCTACCGACTATTCCCCCTTCTCGAAAGGTGAACAAGATAGACATGGGCACCGCTGACAAGACCTGTGTTGCAGCTTTTGCTGTCTGGGATCAAGCAAGAGAAGAAGGAATCAGTTACGGCGAAACAAGTCTTATTTGTGTAGAGATGGGATTTGGCTACAATGCAGCGATGGCAGTCGAGAATGGACGAATTATTGACGGAATAGGAGGCACCATCTTCCCAGGTCCCGGTTATCTCACCCTGAGCCAAATGGACGGTGAAGTAGCTTACATCTTGGGAAAGTTCAGCAAGCTCAAGCTTTTCGAGGCCGGAACAACCTTCATAGCCTCTGGCAATGTGCTGGAGGTCGAGGACTTCAGTGCAAATCTGGATCGGGAAGACTACCAGATGGCATGGGAGAGCATGACCGAGGGTATCATCAAGGCAGTGGCAATGTTGCAAACAACCTTCGAGAACCAGCCAAGAGAGATAATCCTGACAGGCAGACTCTCCCGTGTAGAGAAACTTCGTACGGATCTTGTAAAGCGGTTAGCTGAAAAGTTTGATGTCACAGCACGGCGACCCAAACATGTGTT
>JAJRZD010000123.1 GCA_024275415.1 archaeon | reverse complement strand
GCATTGGTCATTCACCATTCAACTGATGCTTGAAATATGCGGGTTCTTGGCTCATTTGTACCCGCAATGATGACTACCCTATATCGATGCGGTCCCATTGCATCATGTGGACATATAGTAGTCAATGATAGATCCTTTACGGAATAAATAGAACATCCAGTTACTAATAAGAAAATCCTGTGTGACCTCTTTTTTAAAAATGAGAAAGGTAGCATGTATGAATTACATTAATTAAGAAATAGAAAAAGGAAATGAGCCTTTTTGGGCTCATTTCTTGGGTTTTCTGTGATACCTGTGACAACACATCCTATTCGATGGCCTCATCCCAATCGTCATCAGGAAGGCTATCGGATAATTCATCCTCGTCTTCCAGATCCAGAATGTCCTCTACATCCTCCTGCTCTTGTTCATCGACTGTATCATCCGCATCTGGTAGAGATTCCTCTGATTCAGTCGGTTCAACCTCTTGATCAGTAGTCGAGTCAGATTCGGGCTCGGAAATCTCGGCAGGTTCAGAAACCTCATTGTCAAGAGGCGCATCCACCTCATCGGATTCATCAGACTCCTCGATGGACTCCTTAACAACGTCTTCTGAGGGTTCTTCAACCTCTGGAGATTCATCGGGTTCTGGAACAGATTCGACCTCCTCAGACTCTGGCTCACTGTCCTCGTCAATATCGGATTTCTCGATATCTGTTTCCATGTCCTCAGATTCTGCTTCAGGTTCTTTGACCGCGGGAACTTCTGGCTCGGCTTCGACTGGTGTTTCTTCAACAATCGTGTCAAGCTCTGCCTCAAGTTCAGCCTCGAAATCAACCGTACTGTCCTCGGGAACCACATCGGGTTCCTCAATCAGGTCGTCCAGAGTGTCAAGCTCGCTCAGGATGTCCTCAGGCTCTTCAGCTCCTAAGAACATCCCTTCAGAAATCGAGTCGATGATTGGGGCTTCGATGTCCAGCTCAGCTAACCCTGGAGCGAGTATCTCGGCGATGACCTGTCCCATGCTCTTTATTCCCTCGACGCTAGCGACCTTCCCGGCCTCCATTTGCTTGATTGCCTTGTTGATCTGCTTGATAACATGGGGGATTCGCCACCGCTGAATGCCGATTCCGGCACCAGCAATGAACGCAAAGAACCCTGTCATCGCAATCACAAGGAACAGTATATCGCGCTGAACGGTGAACAGCCCCAACACGTTGACTGTTGGGCTGAGAATATAGACTTGGACAGTCTTTGATACAGACTGTGTCCAGTTCTGATATCCAGGAGCACTAGCAAGAATCTGTATCAGATAGGGCTCGGTTCGTATCTCACCTACTTCGGAGGCAGTCAGCGGGATTAGATAATGAGTGCCGTTGAACTGAGAAGCGTCCACATCATGAGTCACGCCACCAATGATGTACTGGACTGATGCTGTGGCTCCCACTGGACGGTCATTCACCATATCCCAATATGCAAAGATCAGGATGAAACTCTGTCCTTCTTCCACTCTGAATGGACCGCCGACTATATCAGTCGCAGCCGAGAGATGGAGAACCACACTTGCGGTCTGTGAGGTGTAATTCATCAACGACGCCGAGAAGTTCAAGACATAAGTGCCAGGGACGACCAAAGAAGAATCTCCAGAAGGATTGAACTGGAAAACGTATTCCCCGTCCGCCCATGACGCGCTACGCTCCAATCCAGCCCAAAGGAAAGTCATCGTGGCTCCTTCAAGCACATTCGAACCACTTACATAGGTGAAACGAACCTCAGCGCTCTGATCCACGCCAAAGATGACGAAGAGGGCTTCCGTATCGGGTGTGAGTTCGGTGTCCAACTCGCGAACGGTCAGGTTGATTTGTACAACTGGGATGCTGTAGTTCTGCCTCTCCGCGACAATGTTTAGCGTCCGTGCCCCTGCTGGCACTTTTCCTGTATCAACTGTCCCTCGATAATCGCTCCATGTCGAATCATAAACGAGTGTGCCTTGGATTGTGGGGTAGCCAGTCCAATAAAAGTACACTCTGGTGACATTAACCCGAATCAGTGAGTTGGAGTCCAGAACAATTGCGAGGGTTAATGCAAAGGTGGAGTTCCAGTCATATGCATTTTCAAGCGTGTCGAGGACAATACTCGCAGCAACTGGGTTCACAAGCACATCAACACCTATCGAGCCGTCGATGTAGTTTGGTAGTGTATACTCGATGGTGGCATGATGGGGTGTATCGGAAGAGTTGAAGGCAAGCTGGGAATCGAAGGATATCGTGAAAGTCCCATTGCCTAGGGAAGTAAAGTTCTGCGCAAATCCACCATATATCAGAGTCACAGTCGCATTCTCCCAGACGTACTCCGAGTGGATAATATCTTTCAGATGAACATTGATTGTCAGGGTTTCAGACCACACAACGGGATCAATCTGGTCGGCAGTCATCTCGGTCGGTGTCTGGAGGACAAGCACGATGATCGTGACAGCCAGTGGGTCGCCATAGCCCAGCTTGTTAATAGTGATGACAAAGTAGTAGCCAGTTGGAGCAAGCGGGGAGTCGGCAGTCATCTGCAGTGTCTTGGTGTTGACTTGGAATGTGTAAGAACCGTTCCCAAAGTCGATAACACCACCTATATCCGAGTTGATCTGGTTGATGCCTTTCCATAGCGAGATTGTCACGCTGTCAGGGGCAGAAACCCCAGCATGGTCATCAATCGAAGTAGTCCATGTGAAATTCAAATCCAAGATATCGGCATAGTAGACAGTGAGCAGCTGAGTTTCAGCAGCAGCCAGAGTCGGGGTGGCAATCACTTCAATAAATATTGAGGTTGTCGTCCCTGTGCATCCAACCCTTGTTGCGTCAATATTAATCTCATATATCCCTGGTCCGGGAGCCGAGCTTGCAGGAAACTCGATATAGTAGTACTGGCCACTCATGTTCTCGGTCATAACCCCTGAGATGCCACCTGCTGCGAATGTGTAGGTGACGGTCACCCCAGAAACGTAAGTGGATACATTCGAAAGATCACCCGCATTGATCTGCAGCGTGAAGTTCCTTGTCCAGTACTCGCTTATCGGATCCTGTATCGATGAACCTGCCACAGCCCTCACCTCAAGAGGAATGAGAACGTTCACCGTGACGGTGGCAGATGCCTTCGTACGGTTTGCAATCCACATATAGAATGTGAAGGTGTAATTCGCAGCCTCTTGGACAGGGAGCAATCTCAACTGGTATGAGCCATCGCCATTGTCCACCAGACTGTATTCACCAGTCCAATCGATAGCAATTATTTCACCACCTGCAACAGCCAAAGTGGGAGATACATGTTCGTAGTCGAAGTCGAACGTCGCATATTCACTGCCCCATGCCACAGTCACCTCATTTGAGGAGGTCAGAATAATCTGAGTGGTCACAGGGGATACGGTAAATACCAACGAGAGAGCATCGCTGCCGATGAAATTCGACTTGGAAACATATGCGTGGATTTGCCAAGTCCCATTGGCGACTATATCCCTGTTATACGTGTAAGTCAAAAGAGTAGATGTATCAGTAAGGACAATCTCTCCAGTATCTACATTGATCCACTGCAGAACAATGGAGTCTGCGGTGAGAATTGAAGTGTTATGCCAATTGTCATAGAAGAGGAGCGTAGTAATCTCACTCCCAGAACCCCAGGTGTAATCACCGGGAGGGCTCGACCATGAAAGCGATGTGGGAACTGCATTGATGGTCAGTGATACAGTAAAGGAATGATTCTGATAATTGAACTTGTGCAACCATATCAATACGCTGTAGTCACCTGCATCGGATGCATTCAGTATAGCATCTGTGAATCTATAAATCCCACCACCTATGTCTGATAGGGTACCAGATGAGATAGCGCTCGAGCCGTCATAGACTGTGTAATTGAAGTAGTCAAGAGCTGTCAGGTTGAATGTGTTTCTGCCTTCTGGAGATGTTGTCAATGAGTAAAACAAGGTGAAACCATCACTCCAGTACTGAACATCTGATGTCACTCCATTTCTGACTGTGGATGCAGGAGTGATGACAACCGTGATAGTGTAGATATCGGTTGTCGAGTACCCCGGTGCTGAGGCGTTGATCTTTATGAGATAGGGATAGCCACTTGCGTTCATCTTGAAATGGATTGTATCAATGATGAGCGTAAAGTAAATGCCATCTGATGCACTGTGTGCGATGTAGGAAGGTGATGTGCTGTTCCACCATCCGATGCCTACCAGTTGATTCTGCCAGTAGATGCTAAAATTCATCCGCCCCAGATTGTAATTCGTGAGAGGAGTGTCAACAGCAGACGCATCATCAGATCCAGTGCGATTGTACCATCCTATAATGAAAGTTCTATTGTCACCATATTTCCATGAATATGTGGATGTTGTGGCATTCAATTCGGTATATAACGAGCCGTATGCAAGCCCGGTAATTGTTATCGTATTGTGATATAGATAGTCGAAAGATGCATACACTACAACGTTTGTACTTGAGCTGGTTTGCTTGGTTACATCCACAGTATATGCCACTGGGATGGATGAATCATTTGCCATGATCCATGTGAAGTTGTACCAACCCGACGAGTCTGTGTAGGCTGTCACCAGTGGTTGTCCATTGACCTTGACATCGACCTTTGCACTTGGCACACGATAGCCGCTGTCATCCTGAACTAGAACTCGTAGCCACGTAAGCGGAATCACTAGATCGTGTTGCTCATATCCTTGGACATTCGTAACGGATTCTGTGTCGTTAAATGCAGTCTGACCAAAATCATCATTGCGATAGAGATAGATGTTCCAAGTGCCATTCAGGATTCTGTAGAAAGTGACGTTGCCATTAGCATCGGTGAAACGAGTGACATTGTAGTAATCAGTCACACCTGTCGCAATGGGATCCCCTGTTCCTCGCTTTGATAGACGGACATAAGCGGTTTCCACATTCGCACCATCATACGCCTTGACATTGAAGTCTAGCGTGATCAATGGCAATTGCCAGTTCGGTCGGGACAGGTCACCAGTGATGTCCGTAGCAGGTATTGAATATGAGATATAATTCCCGAGGTCAGCTTCTGTGTAGATATGCCCTGTGTCCGTATTTGAATAGGTAAAGTTGAACACCCAGTCACATTTTGGTAGTCGGAAGAACGTAAGGTCTCCAGAGCTGTCTGTCGCCTCATAATCAAGATACCGCCAATTAGCTCGATTTGGGTCAGAGGCATTGTAGACTCGGACTTGAATCGTCTGAGCCCCGACAGATGCAAGACTGTCTCCCATGAGGTCACTAAGGTGTATATTGATTGACGCCAGGTCAAGAACAATGCCTACAGGAGTGAATGGGCCATCTGCAACACGAGTGCCACTCCAAGTGACGTTCATGCCCGTGGAACCCAATTGAGGCTGTAACCAAGTGGAACTATCAATCCATGCGTCAATCCTGTAGGTCTGGTTGAACAGTCCAATAAAAGTGACATTGCCATTTGAGTCGGTAAGTGCCGTGTACACACCACCAGAGGCTTTGATCAGCCTTTCGCCGGTGTTCTGATCAAAAAGGGTCACATTGACACCCTCGATATTCGAACCGCCCAAGTCCTTCACATTGATTTTGAAAGAATAAGAGGACACTTCGCCCTTCTCTTTAAGGAGCGGTAGGTATCGTGAGGTGGCATTGAAGACCCGCATATACCCATCCGCACCCTCACTGCCGTTCCAAGCAGCAAAGGCGACCCGTTCCTCAAGCACAGTCCCAGGCTGTGCGTAGATCGTAGGAATCACAGTGTCCCAGAACTCGTAGGAGCTATAATCCCACCAACGATAATAGTAGTTGTCATAGTTATTCGGGTACGCTGGGTCAGTATTCCAGCTGTCGTGTGTGATCCTGACAGTGCCGTGGGAGATACCATTAGGATTCCACCAGCCAAAGCCAGCAGGCTTCCCTTTGTTTGATGATCCGACCCAGTTAGAGTATGAGGTCTGAGTCAAATCCTCGGCCACTTCTATTGCGCCAGTTGTGATATATGGATAGAACACCCACTCATCAGTTCGTCCACTGCCGCTGGTAGACCCACTATAGAGAATATAGGTTCTGGTTATCCAGCCCCACCTGTAGAAGGTATAAGTGACGTTCATCTTGGCATAGGAGCCAAATGGCAGCTGAGTGGTATAATTGATGAACAGAGGCCCTTCCTCGTTCACAAAAGTGGTTCCTGCTATGGGGTTGAGATTGTTCGTCGTCTGACCACCCAGACCGTCTGGGTTCCAATGCATGCTTCCTCGATTCGTGCCCCAATCCCAATTCCATGAGCCATCAGCCATCTTGTGTGCACCATTTGTGATCTTGCCTCCAGAAGCACTCAACATGGTGACATTGTACCAATCGCCTCTGAAGCTCCAGAAGTTCGGACTGAACTTACCGGTAAGAGTTCCAGTGGTTCGTGCAAACCAGACGACGGGTTCATAGTTGGGAATCTCTATCGATTTGAGTTCTGAGAAATAAATCCAATATGTGGCGGTGCTATCTGCTGAAACGTTAGCATACCAGAATACTGTAGCACCGGAGAAATAATCAGGATCCTCCCAAGAAGTCGTATTGTAGACTTGTGATGGGACTTCATGTCCATTGGCATCTGTCACCCGAATCGAGTTCTTGTAACAGGTGTTGTTATCGAAGGAGAACCACATGGACATTGGCACATCTACCCGAGGAGTAGAATTCGTATCCGTGATATTGACATGGATTCGAT
Source organism: archaeon (assembly GCA_024275415.1). Lineage (GTDB taxonomy): Archaea > Asgardarchaeota > Thorarchaeia > Thorarchaeales > Thorarchaeaceae > MP5-2226. Next base: position 1,473 of record JAJRZD010000123.1, on the reverse strand, counting down.
AGTGATACGTAGCATTCCACCACGGGGTGGTTTCATCCACATTAGCGATGCTCATTGTAGGATTTACCTTCGGAGTGATTGATTGAGAGGTAGGTGTCCCTGTCAGCATGGGGAGCATGAATAGGACAGAGAAACCGATGAGTAGAATCAGACGTTGTTGTGTATTCATTTAGAGCGCCTCCTTTGACTTTGCAGAAACGTTGCTCGGGTGGTTGATCTTCAATTGCTCAAGATAGTGGACTGCCTGTCGGGACTGGATATCTTCTTCATTGTAGAGATCCACTGTTCGCTCGACAAGCCATTCAGGGTAAACGGTGAGAACCTCTGGGTTGCATTTTAGGAATACATGCTTGATGCCTTCGTCATCCGCAATTGTGATAGTGATATTGCTCTTTTCCAGTTCACGAATCTTTTTCTTCACAACGGACTCTTTCAAGTCGAGAAGAGCTGGAATACTTGACTGAATCTGAGGCCCTTTTCGTAAGAGCTGAATAATGTCATAAGAATCAAAGTCAAGGATGATCCTTGCCAATTCTTCGGCTTCATGCCAGACTGTTTCATGGAGGTTCATCCTGAGCCGTGCGATATACTCTTTGTGATAGCGTTTCGTGCTAGAAATGTATTGCTTAGCAACATCTGTAGATGCATATCCAGAACGGAGCTGTTTCACTGTATCAGCGGGAATAGTTCTCTGGATGAGGATTGCACGGGTGAGATGTACTACCTCAGAAGAGAGACCCTCCACCCACCCAGTCGTAATGATTCCCATCTTTACGAGAGGACGAAGCACCATCTCCACATCGATTTTCTTACCTACTTCTTCGAAAATAAGCTGCTCGAGGTCGGTCGAAAGGATAGAACCACGTTTCATCAATGATTGCAGAATCGCACGACGCACTGGGTCATTGACGACAGACGCCTGACGCTGTTCGGGTGTCATGTGAGTGTACCGGGATATCTGTTTGTACAGCTTGGGTACAAGTGCCGTATAGGCGTTGCCTTCTGCGTTCAGAAATATCTGAGTGGCAATCTCAGGCAATGCATCCTTGTAAGCGTCAGGATCCTCGTCAGTCCCCAGCACGAGGAATACCATAGAAGGCAGCCCCTTCAGGTGCATGTTCAAACCACCATAATACACAGCCAGCTTGAAGTCGGGAAATGGTAGAGAGGAAAATCCGGGTCTTTGTGCCTCTTCTGTTTCGCCCAGCGTTGCAATGCCATAAACACGCATTGAGGTCGTCGGGTCAAGACCGAGTTTCAGTCCCTTGGGGGTCTTTGCGGTGACCACCGGACCGAGTTCATCATCCCATTTTAGTACAGCAAGTCCTTCGGGCATTGGTCATTCACCATTCAACTGATGCTTGAAATATGCGGGTTCTTGGCTCATTTGTACCCGCAATGATGACTACCCTATATCGATGCGGTCCCATTGCATCATGTGGACATATAGTAGTCAATGATAGATCCTTTACG
>JAJRZD010000122.1 GCA_024275415.1 archaeon | reverse complement strand
TGGCTCCCTCGCTTCCGAGAGATACTGGTTCTTATGCGAACTGCTTCTTTGATGCCAAAATCAGCTGCTAAGAACAGCTCGGCAACACCATCTTCTATGGTGACGAGCAGCGCTATAGGGCTTTTTCCAGACTTCTCCGCCTCCTCAAGCCGTTTGAGCAGATACTTGGGCCATCTCTCCTTGATGATGGTAAGGGTATCACCCTGCTCAATATTGATTGTATGGTACGACCCCATACTTACATACTCGGAAGGCCCTTCCAGTATTGTCCCCTTTATCCGTACTCGATTCGAGAACGAATGGAAGTTCACATCCTCTACCTTGATATGAAGGGTCATTGGCTTTCGGAAGCTCTCCTGTTTACGTGCATCATCATCACCCACACGAACGCGTCGAGTGGTTCTTGAAATTACTATATCATTTGTGCCTATAATATTGTAAAGAACCCAGAGGTCATCCAAGAATTCGATTTTGAGAGCGATTTTGCCCTCCTTGAGCACACGTTTTAGTATCTTCAATCTTTCACCGGTCACCTGTAAGAATAGTCTAAAAGAAATAGTCTCCGTAGGCATCTGAATGGTGCTTTCGTGCCGACGACTGCTGTTGACAATACCTGAGGTCAATCGCCCCGCTCATAGCAATAGCCTTTGTCACAACATCTGCATCGACAACGTCCTTCTCATCCTGAACCGCAATATCACCTGCAATCCTAACCACTCCTCCCAGTTCTCTCAAGCGAAGGGTCAGAGCATTCCGTAGTCCCTCCACTTTGAATGCTGTTTCCTCTGCGATATCAACTATCTTTCTCACAGCAGCAGCAGTAAAGTGGGGGATTTTTCCGTCCTCCGATACCGTTTGTGCCACGAATCTTGCTATCTTTGTAATGTTCTCATCGTTCTTTGGCATCCACGAATTCAGCATAATTTCATATCCATACCCTCTGATGCGTGACCTCAATGGAGGGATGATTCTTGGTAAATCCTCAATGTTGCAGGCAGCAAAGAGAATAAAGTCGCAAGGGACATCATCCACTCTGACAGCAGCTCCTGAACTCTGAGGGTTATGTCCCGCGATAGGGTACTTCTTGTCTTGCATCGCTGTTAGTAGATGTTTTTGGTACTCGCCTAGTGCGGCAAGCTCGTCAATATACAGGATCCCCTCATGTGCCTCATGAATCGCACCAGGGACAACGCGTAGATGAACTTCCATGCCCAAACTTTCGGCACTCCCATATGGGTCATGTTTGACATCTCCAAGCAGCTCCACAGGACTGAACCCGCTCACACGGACGAACCGATCAGAGGTGCGAGAAATAAGAATCCTGCTCAAGCCCTCGTCCAGTGCAAACTCCTGATTTTCTGGCACATCATCATAAACTATCATGATGGTGTCGTCAAAGGATCTCCTGAACGTGAGTCTAGTCCCATCTTCCTCAGTGAGTGTGACTGACGTAAGTGCAGGTTCGGAAACCACATCTAACGCACGCATGAGTCCCACGTATGAGGCAGTCCCGCCTATTTCGACCCTCTTAGGATACCCACAGTCCATGCAGATATACTGACTGGGGACAGACATTGACCCACAGTGTTGACAGCGATACCCCATTTTAGCAGCCACATCAAAGGGCAGGTCATCAGGGCGTATATAACGCACCTCTTGCCTGTCTGTCCTTGCACTCGATTTCTGTTCCCCGGTGACTATCTCCTCTCTGACTCTTGGTCGGTCTGGCTGGTCAGGGTTCTTGCAGATCCTTATTTCTGACCGTGGCGGTGGTAGCAATGAATGAGCGGCTTTGGCAATCATCGACTTTCCTATCCCTGGAACCCCGCACAGAAGCACATGCCGTCTTTGCATTACTGCCGTCCTGATTAAAGCTATTGCATGATCCTGCCCAATTATCATGTCTAATGGATTGGAAGGAATTGGCACTTCCGCAGTCGTTTCGAAGGTGTCCAACAAAGACGTCACTTGAGAAACCTCGTCTGATTAACCAGTGCGTTACTTGGAACGCTCACTGAATTGAATGTGAGTAATACACGACTGCCTGTCATCCGTGTCGATTTATTGTAAACCATCGAATGTTATAATCTGCATTCCTTTTGGACGGGTTTCGATGTCTGCGATGGCAGCGCCGATCAACAATGATGTGGACTTTTTCAATGCGGTATCTACTAGACGTTGGGTCACAACGCCATCAAAGACGATAGCAGCAACCGAGTCCTGTTTCTCCAACGTCTTGGCCAGCTCTGCGACTCCACACTCGACGATGATTTGCTTTTTATCATCGAAGAGGGCCGCTCGGAATGATTCCTTTATCTCATTGACCTTTGCCAAATATACCTCGTCAATCTCAGGGGCCGACCGCTTTACCACTCGGCTCCTAGTAGGCACTGCCGGTCTATGCGTTTCCCTTTCCGAAGCCCTTCTTGGTTCACGTCTTGTGCGACGGGGAGGTTTCTTTCTTTTGCTTGTCATGGCAGTTCTTCTATCGCTGACCAAAGCGAGTGCTTGGTCTGCTGGAATCCGGGTTTGAAGAGCCTTTGTAATCTCTCTTCGTGTAAGATTCTCGACTTCCTTGCCCTCGGGGGCCCTAGCAATATAATCCACCCTTGCCATCTGCATCAATTCTCTGAGGATGAGATCTCCACCACGATCACCGTCCAAAAAGGCAATCACAGTTTTGCTTTTGTCACGGGTCAGGTCCGCGATGGACTTGGAGATATGTGTCCCTTCCACTGCGACGGTATTGGTAATCCCGCACCTCCCTAGGTTGATGACATCGGCTCTCCCTTCTACAATGATGATTTCTGACTCCTCAGTCAAAGAATGACCTGCTGGAAGTTTGTCAGGCCCATATTTCTCGATTGCCCTTCTGCTCGCCTTGGTAACGGCACCAGTGATTTCATCAGTGCCTGGGGAAATCTCCTCTTCCCATCCTTTTAGGATGCTTATGGCACGGCTAACGACTTTCCTGCGTTTGGCCCCCCGGATGTCCTCTAACTTTTGCAGAGTGACTTTGGCAGTGCATGGGCCTACACGATCTACGGTTTCTAATGCAGCTGCAAGGATTGCAGTGGCAGTCTTGTTCAGTGATACTGGTATCACAATCTCGCCCTTGCTGCTTCCTCCTTCTGATTTGATAACAATCTGAATTCTACCTATCCGGCCAGTTCTCTGTAGCTCCCTCAAGTCTAAATCTTCACCCAAGAGTCCCTCAGTCTGTCCGAACAACGCACCGACCACATCTGGCTTGTCGACTACACCATCAATCTCGATTTTTGCTCTGATTACGTACTTTGCAGTGCTTGAGTCAAAGTCTCCTGTTCCTATTTCTACGCACGTCTCCTATTGATTGCCGCGCGTTCCTGTATCGTTCTTCGGATTTATCGGTAACATCCATCTTCACTAGGTCTGAATCAAATCTTTTTGCTCGATTTGTCCGGTTCCCTCTGTAACTTCCCTAGAGCTAGAGTATTGCTCTACTCCTGTGAATGATAAGCGTGAATATATGACATGTGATTGATAATAGTCCATTTTATACAATGCAGTTCCTAATCGAATCCAAATAACTGATACATTGGAATTCCGCGACTGTCTTATATGATGAACTTGTGATTATGATCGCACAGAGTAATTCTACCGCTGTGCTTCATGTTTCATTGCAGATTCATTCCTTTTGAACATGTCGTTAGCTCCCTTTAATGACCGCTGAGAATTACCATTCCCGTCAGAGTCGCCAATTGAAAACTCTGATAAAGACTGATGAGCATACACAACATCGTCTGGTGACAACTACCTCTTCCCGAGGGCACACCGAGTAAACACAATGAGGTGGCGCGCAAAGAAGAGGTTACACACTGGATGCAGTCCTGCCGAATACCAATAGGCGAATCGTAACGGACTCCCACGATTAGGAGTTATCCTTCAAATGACTGGTGGGTCACCCACGTTTCGTACATTGGCAGGCAGGTCGATGTCATCTCGCCCTGACACGAGACAACTCAGAGGAGCCGGATATGATCCGATGCCGTGATTCTGGGGGTTAGTGTGGGGGGCTACAGACATCGACCACTTTCCCTTAGAATGTGATTTCCTTGGAATCCCCGGGTTTCAGTATCTCGACTCGGGTCTTTCCCCTATCAGTGACCTTCTGATAGAACTCCTTCGGATTCGCAGCGATTACTGGGAAAGTATCGTAATGCATCGGGATGGCCACCTTTGGTTTCACAAGTTCCACTGCTTTCACAGCCTCATCGATTCCCATGACATAATAGCTGCCTATTGGGACAAAGAACAGGTCTATCCCATAGAGTTCGCC
>JAJRZD010000121.1 GCA_024275415.1 archaeon | reverse complement strand
TCGAGCACGCTATCAAGAACAGGGTCTCCTCGAAGAATTCCGAGCCTGATCAGTTTGTTAATCAGCTCCTCTTCCAGCCGTTTCCGCTCGCTTTTAGGTATTGCAAGGAGGTTCCTAGCGGTTCTCCTATACCTAGAGAGTTCGGTCTTGTTGCGCCAAAGTTCACGCTTGTTCCTCAGACCATAGGATCCTATTAATTGCAGTTCCTGCTCGAACCTCTCACTGTCGAAAGGTCTCTTAGGAGTGACATACTTCTTTTTCTGGCGTCTTGGATCTCCCATATATTGACTCACCTAGGATTTATTTCTTACGCGATACACCGACCGCTGCGCCACCTCGTCCCGTGGTGCGGGTATGTTGTCCACGAACCTTAAGACCCAGAGCGTGTCTCATACCTCGCCATGACTTTATTCTCTTGAGCCTATCGATATCGTTCTTATTTGCAAAGTCCAAGTCCGAACCAATCAAATGCAACATTCTGCCGGTCATCCTATCACGAGGCCGATTCACATACCATTCAGGCATGTTGGCATCGACGGGGCTCTTGATTATCTCCTCAATCTTCGCAATCTCCTCATCACTAAGGAAACCGAGACGTTTCGAAGGGTCTTGGCCAAGTTGTTTTATGATACTCTTGGACATTCTGAGACCTACACCCCTGATTTTAGTCAACCCTTGGAGTAGGTTCTCCTGGCCATCAATATCATGACCTGCCATCCTAACGATGTGTCTATATTCTTGTTCGGACATGGTATATAACCTCAGGTGAATAGTCTTGAGGCTTGGTTCGCTCTCTGAAGACTCCTTATAATACTTATCATCAGACTACAGGAAAAAGCGTTGTCCCTATAAAGAGTGAGGTTGCTTTCAATATGGAGAAAACAAAATGCCGCGCGACTCAGAGGACACAGAAAGCAGAGATAGTGAGGGCGAACCTGACCATGAATTACTGCTTGCAGCCATTCCGGACATCCTGAAACACAAACTTCGTACAGGGATTCTTGTTTCTGAGAAACAAAAATGGTCTACGCTAATCTCAAGCAACACTCTTGCAAACCAGCTCATCTTTGAGAGGTGGGGTATCCGATCATCTCAGAGAAGGAGATATCGTAACCTTTTCACATATGTCCGCAGGCAGTGTCGGAATGTGTTTAGGCATTATCTGAAGAAAGGATGGTTGGAAATCAGAGATAACTCGACAAAATACACCTTCAGTGTATTCCGATACGACGAGAAAAGAGGAAACCTGATACTAGGATTTGTAAAAGTGCGAAGGGACTCCGAGTGGACGATACAACCATCAGGAAGCTGATACCTGTTCCGCTTCTTCGTCATCGAGCTGCTCATCGTCGATGAATCTCAATAGCTCTTCGGCTGGGATGTCTGGGACTGTCACATTCACATGCTTGGCTGCTGTGTTCAGAAGAATCTCTAACATATCATCCCTGTAGGACAGATCAATCGCCACCATAGGATAGGTTTCTGCTCCGATGATACGTTCAATGATTGATGGATCTAAAGCATTGGGTTTGTCCTGCTTATTGGCTATGATCACGATAGGAACATTAGGGGCATCACGCCGTATCATCTGAAACATTTCTTTGGATACGAGGATGTTTCTCAGTGTCGAATCAGTAAGCAAGAAGACGATGTCAGCCCCCTTGAAATAGAACTTCCAAAGCCTCCTGAACCGCTCTTGTCCTGCAAAGTCCCAGATGACCAATGAATAGTTCGCAAAATGAATGTTCTCAATCGTTTCCATTCCGAGTGCAATCGTCGGGACATATTGTTTTGGAGGCGCACGCCCCATAAGGAGATGCAATGTTGTTGTCTTTCCCACACCACCTTCGCCAACTAAGGCAATCTTCAACCGTGAATGGACGAATTGGGCGATTGTCTTTGCGTATGTTTTCTTCACATGACTGATGGAAAACTTCTCAAGGATTCGTGTCATTGTGTCTGCGGCATCTGTGATTTTCGAGTTAACCAAACGATCCTGCTCATCAATGTCAGTAATGAATACCAACAACAGGTCTTTCCCACACTCTCGGCTGAAGTATTTGTTCCCACCAATAGTCAAAGGAATGTCCTCTCTGCCGTCAGACAACTGTTGAACCTTCCCTCTGAGGCCCATGTACTCCAGAATGTCTTTTCGGGGAACACTTGTTGTCCAGTATCTGGTGCTAGCGACAGTACGTTTGCTTTCCGTACGAATTAGAAGAGTTGTGTGAATCATATGTTAATCACTACATTTCTGCAATCCTAGCTTTATTGGAATAACACAGTTCAAATATATGGCAAGATATTCCTAAGAAATCGACAATTTAAACTGTCGGTAGATGAACTATGTTCTACTAAATAACAGAAGGTCTTTTTTATCAAATTACTATATTATATATGATGCGTAATGCAGATCCTTCCACGAGGTAAGGTCTACGTCTATAAGGACGGAGATTTGTGTCATATCGCAAGCAGATGGCATGGCCAGAGAGAGAAAGACTTGTATGTGACACTTTGTGGGAAGGTCGTATCTACACGGCATTTCTCTCGACGAACCACAAATGTAGGATATAATGTACGCCTAGTAGGCACTTGTGACTGCAGGAAATGCAGAATCCACCTAGGACAAAAGATGCTCCTGACAAGACTGATGGAAAGCTCGACAATCGATGCATGAGATATCCAGAGGAAAAAAGAGGGATGTGGCGCCGAGGATGAGATTCGAACTCTGGCCAAACCGACCGGAATGATCGGTTTTCATGCCTCCTAATGGAGAACAGCTGTCTGTGCGATGGCCGCTAAGACAACCGTAGATTCCAGGCTGTCGCCGTGAACCTGGCTTGGCTACCTCGGCTCAATCACAGGGAGTAATGGTCTGGATTTAAGGATGACGGCGTGTTCCAACTCAACTGATAGAGTATTTGTCAAGGTGATACGACATCTCGCCCACGTAGTTTGTGTTCATCATCTTCCTAACAGTAGGGGGGTTTCTCGAATGACCCAACACCCACGCCAGTTTCACAAACGCTGCCTCGGAAGTCATATCACTTGCACCCATGGCGCCAACTTCAAGAGCAGTTCTTCCAACTTCATAGACCGAGAGATCCGCATCACCATACGTGCATTGCGAACTGATAACCACGAAACAGCCCCGCGCAATGACTTGGCCTATGCCAGCAGCCAATGCATTCTCATCACTGGGAATCGTTCCCTCACCGTACCCTTCTATCACGATTCCATGGTATCCCAAGTCTGCAATCCTGTTCAAGATGCTAGGGGGGATGCCCGGGAAAACTTTCAGGAGGAACACCCTATCATCGAGTTTGGTATCGAATCTTGGTACAAGATTATGACGCTTCTGATGTCCCTCATAGAGAATGATGTCCCTTGCCATGATACCAAGAGGCCTTGGATCCATCGAGTCAAAAGCATCATATGTATTCACTCGTGTTTTCTTGGCTCTTGTTGGGCGGTGAATCTCACCATTGAAGACGATACATGTTTCTGCAAGATCCGAGCTGGATGCCACACGTATCGCATCAATGAGGTTTCGGGGGCCATCGCTCCAAGGGATACTTGCGGGAATTTGGGATCCTGTGAACACGATCGGGATACCGAAATCCTGAATCATGAAACTGATGGCAGAAGCGGAATACACCATCGTGTCTGTGCCGTGTGTCACCACAATCCCGTCGAGATCAGGGAGTTCCTCGCTCACCTTCTTAATTTCTGAGGCAATGACCTGCCAATGACGAGGTTGCATGTTTGCGGAATCCGTCTGCATCAAGTCTCGTTCGATCACCTTGACTGTGCTCATCCCTTTAGGGAGAGTAGAAACAAGCTCCTGTACGCTTAAGCCAGGCCTGAAAGCTTTCGTACTCTCGTCGGTCACGCTGCCAATTGTCCCACCTGTAGCGATGATACAGACTGTTTTTTGCTTTGACATCCCAATCCCTGAGGAATCATCAAATCAATAAGCAATTTAACAGTGTTGACAGTGTATGCATTTGAAAGGGATAGATCATGTATGACCTTGTAGTAGTTGGAAGTGGGCCTGCTGGGGCAATGTGTGCCCGAGAAGCAGCAGTTCGGGGGCTGCATGTTATTCTGATAGAAAAAGAAAGAATTCCTCGAAACAAACTATGTGGTGGTGCTCTTAGTCCAAGAATCATGGACACAGTCGACTTTGATATCTCAAAGGCAGTCCAACATGAGGTTCATTGTGCAGTGATTCATGCACCGCCAAGTCAGAGGATAGAAATCATTCGGGAGGACGTTAGAGCATTCACTGTCAAGCGGGATGAGTTCGATGCCCTGCTAGTTGATGAGGCTCGGAAAGAAGGCGTCGAGGTAGTCGATGACATCAAGGTTCTGTCAGTGGAGCAATTGAAAACAGGAATCCGTGTCCTGTCTCATGGTGATTCGTTCAAAGGACACCTATTGGTAGGCGCTGATGGCGTCAATAGCATTGTAGCTCGTAGCACAGGCATTCGAAGAAAATGGGGTAGTGACCGTATCGCCCTATGTATCGCAGCGGACATCCCTTTTAGTCCAAGCGAGGTTCAACAGTTGTTTTCGATTGACGCGGACAGCAACAGACTTGCACTGGAGATATACTTGTGGGCAGTCGAATATGGTTATGGATGGTGTTTTCCGAGGCAGGATGAGATCAGCCTTGGTATAGGATACAAAATGAAGCACGGGGTCAGAAACCTGCGTGCTGCATGGAAGGCTTTCGTTCATAGATTTGAAAAAGAAAAAGGCGTTGAGATTGACACGTCAGGGCAGAAAGCCCATCGTATTCCATTGGCACGATTAGACAGCAGGCTCGTGGCTCGGCGCACCATGCTGGTAGGTGATGCCGCAGGGCTCGTATCGCCCATCACTGGAGAAGGGATATATTATGCAATTCGGTCTGGCATCATAGCGGGGCAGGTAGCATACGAGTCTGTACGCGATAAAAACCCACTTCGTATCAAGGAATATGAACGAAGACTCGGGCAAGCGCTTGGTACAGAGTTCAGCGCTGCTAATTTTGTTTCTAACAGGATTTACAAATCTAGCAGGAATGTCAATCTGATTTGCGAAATGGCTGAGAATGATAGTACTTTACAGGACTACATTGTGGATCTTGCACTTGGGATCAGGTCAATTAATAGAATCAGATTTGATATTGCTAAACATATGCTCAGACACTATCCACGAAAAGCGCTGAAACTTCTGAGGTGACCGTCTGGCTGTCGAACTTCCAGAGTGCCATCATACAGGAGCCTGACAGTCATCATATCCCGAGCAAGAATAGTTGTGGGAAATACTTCTCGTGCCTCTTCAAGGATGGACGCTCCGTCATAATACCGAGGGCTGTAGTGGGTCAGGATGAGAAGTCTGACATTTGACATGGCTGCAATCTCTGCTGCCTGTTTTGCAGTAGAATGTCCTCGCTCCTCAGCAAGTGTGCCGTGTTCCTCAGTATACATGGCCTCATGGATGAGGATGTCTGCATCCTTGGCGGCGGTACGAGTGTTATCACACGGACGCGTGTCACCACTATACACAATCTTAAGCCCATGACCAGGGGACAACGTGACATCGTGAGGGGAGATACGCCGCCCATCATCCAGAAAAATGGTTTCTCCGGAGGCCAATTTCCCCCATAGTGCACCTTTGGGAACACCAAGAGCCCGAGCTTTTTCAGGGAGAAATTTGCCGCGAGTTCGTTGATACGAAAACGCGAAGCCCAATGCAAGTCCTCGGTGAGAAACCTCAAATGCTCGAACCTTCATCTCATCTTGTTCCCAGACGAAACCGTTTTCGACACCGTATACGGTAGTGGGGAAGCTAGTACCAATATGAATGGCTTCTTGTGCCATCCGTACCCATGGAATCAAATCCTTAGGCCCGAATATGTCGAGAGGTTTCTGCCGTCCTAGCAGTGAGAAACGCAAAAGCAGTCCTACAAGCCCGATTGTATGGTCAGGGTGCCTATGCGAGCAAAAGATTACCATTTTTCGGTTGATGCCATAGGGTTCTATTCGCATTTGGACGCTCTCTCCCGCATCAAAAAGAATGTTGTACGCTTCATGACGAAGGAGAATAGCAGGATGTCGCCTTTTTTCGGTGGGAATGGAGCCCCCTGAACCCAAGAAGATGATTTCAACCATATGATAGCAAAGATGAGGTATGCAAGATATGAGTTCCGTTGTCATGCCAAATCAAGTGTGATTCTTGCCGAGTCGCCTTCTATCCTGCATGAGCTGTAGCTCCTTATGTCAAAGAATGACGATGAGAAAGACCATCGGCGGTCAAGGACATCATATAGGGCACTCACAGGAAATGCCTCAGAGATTCCTGCATCGATCTTACAGATTTCGTATTCATCGACCTTGCTCATTTCTTGAGATAGGACATTAACGAGATCATCGGATCCTCCACGGGGTAGAGCTGCCGTGAACAATATTCGCTTATCGCTAGGGTTCTCCAGATTCATAAGTTGTGAAACATACGAAAGGGGAAGTCTTCTCCAAGCATTGATAGCCTTGGAAGCTGAATCTATCGAAAATATCCCTAGGACGATATCCGACAGGGCAGGGATGGATATCCGAATTCTGGGTTTTACAATACCATCACGTATTATTTTGCTTCTCCGTCTGAACACAGTGCCTTCGGACATATCGATTCGCTTTACAAGGTCACGGACGGTAGAATCATAATCAGTCAATAGGCTCTCAATCACCTTGATATCCAATAAATCGAATCTTTTCGGGAATTGGATGTGATCCATTGAAAAGGATCCAACCGTTAGGTCAACACTGCCCGCACGTAGAAGTAGTTTGAAATGAAGTGGATCAAACTCGAAGAGCTTGGTATCAGTATCATAATAGGTAGAACTGAGATGAGGCTCACCATTTGACAATGCCCATACTGATGTAGATTCAGAGAGCGACCTCAAAGACTTGGCTGTGGACAGGAAAGCATTCCTATTCCTGCTTGGAATCAAGCCCTTGATAAAGACCTTGTTGGCAATTTTGTCAGAAAAGAGGATTTGTGTGAGGTAAGGACTAGTGGGGACAGCCTGACAGGAGTCCATGATTATGAGGATCCTATCGAGACCCATCTGAACGAGGTCTGGGACACCTATACGCTCTACCACATCTGAATTACGTAGTTGCTCAAACCCTCGTCTAGTCTTGCTATAGCTTATCCCTATTCTCTTGGCAAGCTCGTTCAATCGGAGTTCTGGAAACCTCAATGCACCTTCCAGAACCATCAATTCGGTTTTTGATAGTCGAGAGATATTGTGTTTCCAAAGGTGCCTGATGATCGCCATGAGGTCATTGGAAGTGATAATCTCAACACCGCCCTTAGATATAATCCGGACGAGCTTCTTGACAACAGCATTATAAAAGCCTCCCCTGTAAGTGGAAACAGCCTTGCGCAACTCACCCAGCTCCTGACTGGGATAGAATGAATTGGAATCTGGATCCTCTTCCAACTGTTGGATTATCTTTAGAATTGTTGATGCCGAATACGAAAGTTTGCTAACGTAATCCATTGCATGTCTGGCAGAATTCCGCTTATCTGTGCTCTCATCAGCAATGGTCATTCAGGGGTACTCCTAGGAATAATGTTCGCAGTGTACAAGACATTGTGTAGGAATACCAATTTAACCTGCTATATTACCACTGATCAATTATAGTGGGGTGCTTTCTTTCCACAATGAATCAAAATACGAGCTTGCCATAGCGGCAAAAACAGGCGCCGAGCTGAACACCCCCAGAAAATCACCTCGGGCATCATCACCAGCAAGCATAATCAGTACATCCCTCCTGTCAACAACTAGACCAGCGCCAAAAGCAGGACGCAACCGAATCTCAACAGAGTGTGGGAGCATATCTGTCAAAGAATCAGGGATGGATGACGTAAGGACATAGACCTTGGCGACCTTGTGACGGAATACGGATTCGATGATTGCTGTGAGATCCTCAAGTTCACCATCGTCCGCAAAGGATTTCACATCCAATGATGGCAGACTTAGAAGTATCTCCTCTCTGGCACCTTCAAGCATCTCAAGGGCCTTGGCGAGAATGTTTGGCCTCCCATGAAGCAGCCAGACATCACGGGATATCGCTGGCGTTTCTCTCTCATATCTGGGCTGTAGTTCCTCAACGACTGTCTTACTTGCTGCTGTAAGCTTCTCCTCCCATGCGAGTCGCACTAGTCGCACCACTTCAGTAGGTGCTTTAGGAATGTACAGAGTGGGACGCCCACGCTGAATCTGGATGAATCCTTTCTCCTCAAGACGCCCTAGGACATCATATACTCTTGAGAATGGAACACCCGATTTGGAACTGATATCTGAGGCTGCCATCTGCCCACCATCGACCAACGTCACATACGCCTGCACCTCATATTCGGTGAGTCCAAGTTCCTTCAATGCCTTAAGAGTAGATTCGCTGACCGATATGATAGACACCACCCTGACGAGTGGTAAAAACAGGCGAAAGTTATCAATGTTTCTTCACATACCACTCGAGGAATCCACGGAATGCTTGAGTTCTATGGGAAATTGCCGTTTTCTCTTCAAACCCCAATTGAGCATACGTCATCGAGTAGCCATCAGGTATGAAGATAGGGTCATATCCAAAGCCCTCATTTCCAATCTCTTCGTGGCTAATAGTTCCTTTCATTGTGCCCTTGAACACACGCAATGTGGTACCATCACAGAACCCAACAGCACTAACAAAGGTCGCATCTCGGTTCTCTCCACCCTTGAGGAGCTTCAGAATACCTTCGTTGCCAATGGTTTCAAGAACAAAGGCAGGGTACGCTTTTGGGAACCCATTCAATGCGTCAATATAGAGACCTGTATCATCCACTACAACAGGACGACCAGATTCCTGATATGCATGCCTTGCCGCCTCACGAGCCACCGAAACCACATCATCAGAACGAATCTCAAACTTCGCGAGTCCTATCATATCAAACTTGACCCCATATTCATTGAAGAGGGGAGTAAGCTCGCGTAGTTTGTGCTTGTTCTGCGTCACAACAACAAGGTCATCCTTTGACATATGATAGGACCTCTTTCATGATCTTATAGGAACTTCGTGTTTTCTCGAGCGCGAACATAGGTGTGGCATTCCAGAGTATCATGTGATCCAGCCCTGCTCGTACATATTCCTCCAATTTCCCGATGATCGTTTCAGCATCTCCCATCATATAGAACTCTCTGAGTACCTCATCAGGCACATTTGCAATCGCGTTGATGACTGCCTGACGGTCATATCTCATAGGAATGTAGTCCTTGAGGCTGTAAAAATCCCGACCGAAGGGGTGTTCGAAACCCAGACGTGTCCATTCAGAGCCAGGATAAAGGAGAGCAAACGCTTTCGCAAGAGGTGTCCTCATCAATCTCTCGCATTCGACGGAGTCATCATCAAGTATGACCCAGTTCCATAATGCCGCTGTGAATTTTCCGTCCTTGTCAAGATTCTTTCGATGGTTTTGTATCACCTCAAGTCTTTCTTTGAAATCACGAGGTTGCAAGAGCGTCGGAATCCATCCATCCCCAAACTTGGCTGTAAGCTCAAGCATCTTCGGGCCATGTGCTGCAATCCATATTGGGGGGGGCTTGTCTTGAACCGCAGGGCGAAGGGACATGACTGCGTCTTTCAGTTTCCAATATTTTCCGTGGTAGTCGAAGGGCTCATGGGTTTCCCAGACCTTGTGAATTATCTCTAGAGCCTCTCCTAGTTTCCCTACTAATGACTTGTAGCGCAGCCCGTAAGGTTCGACATTCTCGATTTCCCCAGCGCCGATTCCCAGAATGACACGGCCTCTGCTGATATGGTCGAGTGTCAGGAAAGTCTGAGCGATGAGGATTGGATGTCGTCTTAGAGGTTCTGTGACAGCCGATATGAGTTTCACTCTATGGGTTACAACTGAACAGGCAGCCATTATCGAGCCTAGTTCGAAATAGGTATGGGGCGATTGTTGCAGGAGTGCCAAAGGAGTGATGTCTGGTATCCAGATACATTCTGGGATGAAGCCAGCAAAATGGTCGGGGAATGCCATGCTATCGTACCCAAGTTCGTCAATCGTACGTGCGTTCTTCTCGACATTATCCCATGGCGGGAGGAATGGTCCTGGAGCACCAATCTCAAGGTCGTGGAGGTCGGGCATGATGCTCACATCTCCGCAAAGCGAATTATGACGTTCTTGACCAAATCAAAGTCTTTCATGGACAGCCATTCATCAATTCCGTGGAAGTTGCTGTCATCTGCAATAGTTCCGAAACATGCGGTGGGGATTCCATGTGAAGTGAAATAATATCCATCATTCCCGCCCAAGTCTGCCGAGAGAGGAATCTCAGTGCCAGTTACTTCAATGACGGCAGAGTGGAACCGCTTGATGAAATCATTTTCTGGATCTGACCCCCATCCAGCATGCTTTGACATGAATTCTAACGATGCATCGACGCCCGTTTCTTCTTTTGCTTTCTCGAAGAAATTCTCGATATCCTTTGCGACTGCCTCGATGTCTTCCTCAGGGATTGTCCTACAATCAAAGGAGATGTCCGCAGTCCCAGGGATTGTGTTCGTCTTACTCCCAGCGTTGTAGACGGTCATGGAGAATCGGCCCCACAGAGTCTGCTGAGGACTTCCCGCAGGTGCAGGGAACTTGGAAGTGACTTTTCTCCGAATGTCAACATAATCAAGCATGACCTGCATAAGGGGGATTGACAGGTGAATGGCATTGTTGAACTTGAAGGGATAGCCAGCATGTCCTTGGGTGCCATGGACAGTCATTGTTCCAGCAATCACACCACTGGCACCGATACTGACATACGTTGGGGAGGAGTCAACGACTAACGCAAAGTCCCCGCGTATCTTGGGTTGACCGTTCATCAGATAGTCGATGCCCCAACTACCCCCGACCTCTTCGTTTGGACTGATGAGAATTTTGAGATTGACATTGGAAGAAGCTTTTGATGACAATTCCTTCGCGGCAGACACAGCAGCAACAATGTTCCCCTTGTTGTCAGTGACTCCTCTCCCGTATATCAGGTCACCTTTAATGGTCGTGTCGAACGGAGGGTAGTTCCACGCGTCCTCATCTCCGGCAGGCACCACATCGTAATGTGTGCATAGAAGGATGGTGGTCGATGCTCCAACGTCTAGAGAAGCAACAAGATTGGGTTGGTCTTTGCCATCATGTTTGGAGTCAAACACATCTACCTGAAGACCAGCCTCTTTACAGTATCGCTCAATGGTATTCGAACATTCGAGATAGTTCTTCTTCTCTTCGCTATTCGTATCAAGACACACGATGTCTTTTAGAAAGTCCTTATCCCATTGATCCAATGCGTATATCACCCATCTCCTCTAATTGTTGTTCGTGCTGATTAGTATATCGCAGCGTCATTTTTGACATGTCTGACAGTAATTCGTGACAAATCTGTTGACATACTCTTAAGATTCCCCCTCAACACCAAGATTGACTCCATCAGGCTTTCATTTATAGACGAATTAGACGTTGGATGGACAGGAGTAATTTGCCATGCCGGGTGAACCAACAGTATATCATATCCAGAAAGGCAATCTAATCAGGATGAAAGACCCAGGTGCTTTCGGAAAAGGCGATTGTTATCTGGTGGATGCCGGTTCTAAGATTTACATCTGGATCGGGCCGAACAGTTCAGTTGATGAGAAATTCCTTGCAGCAGCAGAGGCGGTGTTCAGAGACACAGCGCGGAAAGGTCATGCCGATATCGACCATATAGATGGAGGGCAAGAACCAGAAGAGTTCAAGGCACTATTTGATGACTTTCGGCTAACGGATGAGGATACCGAAGGAATTCTGAAGAAGGTGCAACTGGAAACACATGAATTCAAGCTGTGGCGGGTTCATCGTGAGGGAGATGAAACCTTTTTCGCTGAATTGCCTCTTGAAAGGAACTCTCTAAAGAGTGATGATGTCTTCGTGATTGACACATGGGATGACATCTTTGTATGGAGAGGAAAGGATGCAAGTGCTCGCGAGAAATTCGATGCGACACTCATTGCACGTAGATATGACGCTGAAAGAGTCGGGGTGCAAGAGATCGAACTCATCGAGGAAGGGCAAGAACCAGAAGAGTTCTGGAAAGCTTTCGAGTAAGGATCAAACTAACCGATAGTGCCCCAACCTTGGCTCATAGATGACACCATCATCCTTCATCCGTTGAAGGGTCTGTGCCACTTTGTGCGGGGCTACTCCCGCCTCTTGTGAAATCTCTTCGAGAGTGGGGCCAGGAGTGCCTTTTTTCCCAGAGTCAATTTTCTGGAGTGCACGAAGGATTCGTGAGTCATAGTTTTCAAGACGCACATCCCTACCCCACCGAGATGTTGCATCTTCCTTGATTTCCGCAATCTCGATATATTCTTTGAGAGCAGGTTCGAGAATGGAATTCCATGCCTTTTTGATGTCACTGGATGTGATTTTTGGTTTCCATGATGCTCTTGCTACGGAACGAGCGAGCTTCACTGCACTGAGAGGCCGCCCCAGCACGTCTGCATCAAGGATGTGGCCTCGCGCTAACGAATTACTTTCCAATCCGAAGCTGTTTCGAAGGAGTTCGAGGCGCTCCTCAACATGGGACAACCCTGCATTGATGCTACGCTGAGTGACCCGAGGGGAGAGCAGTTGATATGTGATTGCAGCCTTTAGGATAGGCAAACGATACTCTGCAGGATTCCCCGATTCAATCCAAAAGTCCTCTGTGGAAATAGCAAGAGGGATGTCAGGCATTGCCCCAGTCGAAGAGTTGGTGAGAGCAGCAATTGAAACCTCTTGGAAGCCCGCCGGATCTGTTCGCTTGACGCACACTGACTTTAGTTTCGACGACTTCAACGAGCCTGACTCCATCCTCCATTTTCGGGGAATCCTGACATGGACACCATGAATTCTCTGATGAGCCTTTTTCGATGTTCTAAAGGATGGCGGGAGAACCTGACGCATAAACGTGAAAAGACGCTTCATCTGTTTTCGGGAAGCGATAGCCTGCACTCCAGTGGTGAGACCTCCAATAGACTCGAAAATCGGAGGACTTGAAACATAAAGATGCGAGAAGATTTTCTTACTGACATTGGGCATCCCGACATGTTCGAAAAGCAGGGCTGAAAGTTCCTTTAGCCGAGGAGGGGTGGTGATTTCGGAGGTCATATCCAGTTCCTGCTGCTCGAATTCTTGAGCGTGGATTGTCTTCACAACACCCTGATTTCTTTGGAGAAGGTAAGGCAATGCTATCGAAGATCCTTTGACACGAATGAAAGCACCATCAGGAGGTATGTCGGCTTCGTGGGTGAAATAAACGAAAATGCCCTCTAGCATCCAAGGACTCGGAGTCAGAAGTATGGTCAAAGGAGTCTTGGTATGATGAACGAATCCTTTGTATGTGGAAGAGATGGAGGTTTTACGCTCACTGAACTCTCGTTGGAACTTCAGCTCCCATGATGTGAGTTCGGCTCCGAATTGTCGTTGGAATACATCAACAGATGCCACTGTATCAAAAAGCCGGTCAATCTTTGAACCGTGTTTTCTTACTAGCTCCTCGGCATCCATTTTTTGCACGCGCCATCGGTGAGATGTTCTAATTATTGGATATTGCTTCTGCAGTCGGTTCTTGCTGGCATGACCTAAAGGAGATCCGAGGGGTCAACACCTCTTGAGGTTGCCTTCTGGGTCATCCAGTCCATAAGCCCTTCTGGTGGTTCCTGCTTTTCACCAGTTCGATCTATCAACGACATGGCGTTCTCCGGACAGGTGACAGTACAAACACCACATCCGATGCATCGCTCAATGTTAGCAACAGCAACATCCTCGGGGATGGATAATGCATCAAATTGGCAGCGTTCGACGCAAGTACCACAGCCACTGCAGAGATCTTCATCTATGGAGATCAAATAATCGGACTTGACAAAGGCATGGGGTTGATCTGACAGGGATACCCCCCGAAGAACATTACAACAGCAGGTGCAGCAATTGCAGATATAGTTATGTCCCTGCTGAACGTTCATGGTGCAATGAACCAGCCCGGCCTCCTCGGATTCCCTCAGCTTTTGGAGAGCCTCATCCTTCGTGATGGGCTTGGTCAACTCACTCTCATCAAAAGCATTCTCTTTTCGGGCGAATATGATACACACTGATGTTGGGTATTTGCAGGGGTTCTCAAGGAGAGCCTGCTGCTTCTTGCAGATGCATTCTCGGAGCCCCCATGATTTTGCATTCTCTATCATGTTCTCTGCTATCTGGTATGGCTTGATCTCAACCTCTGACTGAATCGCTTTGTTCACGGGGATTACCTTGAAGATGGCTGGCTCTGTGTCAAAGAGCCCCGTTCCTTTTCCTTTCATGAAATAGCCTTCGATCAATCGGGCGAACTCGGAGTCCATCCTTCCTAATTGCTCTTCATAGATTCCGACAGCAAATGGGAGCAATGCATATCTGCGACCTGTGCTGGAGTTCCAAGCTCTAATCTGTCCTTTCTTGGCCATACGTTCCAACAATGGAGTAAGTGCAGTAAGTTCCATGTTCAAACGGAGTGCCATCTCGTCGACCGTTTCCCCCATAAGTTTCATTCTGCTAGCTAGATCTGCTTCCTCCTCGGTGAATATCCACTTTAGTACCTCCAAGTGAGTGTTGTCATCAATGTGAGCATAACTATTGGGGATCTTGTTTAATACATCAGCCAGTCGCTCCCATACTGTAGTCATTTACCTGTCCTCCAAGAATATGATAGTAGGTACAGAGAAACTTTTGCATATATTGGCTTGCATTTTTCATCAGGGACATTTCAAAGTGATGCCTAGCGGACTAAGCTCAAGATTGACCTTCTCGACCACCTCAAGACAATTCAGCCCTTGACCAAACAAGACATGCACCATGCACATCTGGAATGGTGGAAGGAACAGAAGATCACTCGCTGTCAGTATCCCGTCGTATTTTGTGCGTATTGCTTTGTCCTCAAGATATGATTCTAGTCGTTTCAAAGATGTTCGTGAGCTGACTAACAATCGTGCAATTTTCTCAAGGAATTCCCTCTTTGGAACATTCGCGGACTTGCCAAAGTACTTGGTGACATTCTCCTCGAACCATAAACGAACTCGATCAACAGTCACATCTGGGACAATGACAGGGGTTTCATCCTCATAGGCTATGACCCGAACAAAGCCTCTTTTTTCAGCGGCTAACACAAAGTCAGCAATGGTGGGATATCCGAGGGAAGTGAAGTCCATCCCCAGATTGTCAAGCGCTATTCTGACATCACTGAGTGTAGGTTCGGTTCCATCGTCTATCCTCTCTTCCACTACCTGACAAAGAGTCTTGAAGGCATCCTTTGCTTGACGGATGTTCTCACTCTTCTCAGGAGTTGAGATCTCTGGAACCACAAGGATAGTTCCAGGAAGTTCGCCCTCTCGCTTCACGTAGTCCTCATATTCTACCCAGTCAATGAATTCGTTCCAAGTTCGGAATCCAAGAGTTTGCTCTGAGAATGTTGGGTTAAGCGCCTTCATCACATGCTTCACATGTCCAATACCAGGTCTATTGCCAGCTTCTTGGATGGTCAGAATCGCTTCCTGAAGCCGAGTAGCAGCAAGGTGTCGCATCTCATCGACATCCCCCATAAGCTTCTCACAATCCTCGGGGGTGGAACAGGGCAGGTGTGATTGTCTGAAAGAATGGATATCAGAATAGGTTGTCGCAAGGTCAGTCAACTCTGAGGCTGTTATGATGGGGTTGCTGATGACCCATAGGTCGAATCCCTTTTCTTTCAAAGCACCAGCAAGCAGCTTGAAGTCGCCATCACCGGATATCAATACATATTGTTGCGTTTCAGGATATCGAACCACATGCTCCAAGATGTAAGCAGCCATCTTATAGTCCGCAGCATTGTCCCTTGAGTCGGGAATATGGATAAGATCATAGCCGAGATTGTGAAGGTTCACGGCTACAGTTCGTCGCGAGTCCCAATCGGCAAAGGCGAATGACTTGACGACAGTTCCCTTCTCGCGAATCGCTTGTGTCAGCCTCTCATGTGTTTCTGGCTCATCATGTACATTCTCGACATCCCAAAAAACGGCCGTATAAGGGCGGGATTCGGGTGCTGATGTGGAAATGTTCCTTTGCTCCAACAATTCAATAACCGAGTGATATGAACAGCGCTCTCACTGATAAGGTCTAGGTTTGTGCAAACCGAGTCACTTCCGCGAGTTTGACACTCGGTTCTCTATGGTACAAGTTTTGTTGTCCTAAAATCATACCATTTTGAGAGATGAAGAATAAGAAGGGGACTTGTACAAAAGGAAAATGGGAAGGGAGTAAATCCCTTCCTCTTCGAGTATGGTCTTATAGTATTCCAAGCAATCCTGTTACGCCTTCGCCACCCATCTGGGCGAGTTGCTCCTTCGCAATCTGTTCGTAGTACTGCTTTATTATAGATACCATCAGCAGAATCCCCGTCCCACTAGATAGCGCACCCAACACATCCGCAGCCGCTGCAAGCACTCCTACAAGGAACCCGCCTAAACCAGCCACCACAGGGATATATCGTTGTAAGAGACGTTCGAGTACCTTCTCACTTCGGCGGAAGCCTGGCACGATGTATCCCGAATCGAGGAGCTGCCGTGATACATCACGTGGCGCTATGCCTGAGATATCTACCCACACCTTGGAGAAACCCCAACACAGGAATATCATCATAGCAGCATAGAAGAGCACATGAAGGAATCCCCTACTTCCTTCCTCAAAGATGCTGAAGAGACCTTGAGGCGGGGTTATATAGAATGCTAGTCCGCTCGTTGCCCGCATTTGCCCATTCACCGTTTCATATTCACCCAAGATATTCAGGAATACGTTTGTGCCCTGATGCCAATTCCAGAGAATCTGTCCAAAGAAGATGATGTTGGCATACAGGGCCTGAGCAAGTATCACAGGGATATTTGAGGTGTACAGGAGCTTAATAGGATATCGCGCTTTCATTCCACGATAACGCGCATATTGCAGCGGGATTTCCACTCGGACAGACTCCATGTATAGAACCGCTCCGAAGATGAAAAACGTGATGATGAGCGAGAATATGCTCGGATCGATGCCATTCCTAAAGAACAACGAGCCCGCATCGACGACAGGAGTGTTCACTGATACGCCAACCCCAGCCCAACGAAGAATGTTTGAGATTATTGCAGCAATGATTCCTTTTGGTAGGCTGTCATCGCTAATATTCAGGACATTGAACATATTGAATATGACCTGACCCGCAACATTTGTCATAATGAAGAGGGATACTCCAGAACCAAGCCCCCAGCCCTTCTGGACGAGCTCATCCATCAGAATGACGATAATTCCTGCGAAGAAGAGCTGCAGGAACACGATGACGGCTTGTTCAGGAGAGAGGTCGCCATATGCTCGGCCAGCGATATATGCAATCGCTTGGAACGCGGTCATGAACATGGCAAGAACCTTCTGACCCCCAGTAAATAACGCACGGTCTTCGGGGTCTCCAAAGTCCACATCAATAATCTTCGACCCAGAGAGGAGCTGCATGACAAGTCCTGCAGTGACTATTGGTCCTATTCCAAGCTCCATTAATGTACCACGAGTGCTAGCGAGAATGACTCGCATTGCCCATAGGTAGTCGGTCCCAGCTCCCGCATCTACACCGTAGAGCGGAAGATGGCTCATGATCAGGAAGACAATCAGGACTACAATAGTCCATGTCATCTTCTCTCGGAATGACACCTCTCGGTCAGGCTGTTTGACCTCTGGCATCACACGCACAAACGGCGATAAAGCCTTCAAGAATGCTGACGGCATGTTATTAGAACCTCATCTGCAGGATGTTTTCGTGTTTTCAGCTGAGGTCTACCTTTAAAGCTAATGGTCGTTCATAGTGGATTCTGAGAGAAACAAAAAGATAATGGTAGGAAAGATGTTTCTTTGCAGATTCCATCGGGGTTCATACCGGAGTTGAGGTACAGAGAATTGCCGAACTTGTATCCAGCAAGGACTCATGTCGTGTAAAAAAAGAGATGGCGAGAAGAAATAGACTGCCTCCCCCTCAGACCGTCATTGGTCTGTGGGAGGCTAACTGCGGTTTTCAGTTTTTCAGTCTTCTTTCAGGTCAAGTGTACCGCCGATGCCGAGTATTTTTTCCTTGGCACGTTCGCTGATATCCTTGACACCGACCAGATCCATCTTCTTGGTAACTTTTCCAGCTCCGAGAACCTTGTCAACTCCAAGTCGGGTCAAATCAATCTGGTATCGCTTACCTTTCATGGCTGCGATGCCGCGCTCAACAAGCCTGTCAGCAGCCTCGTCCAGCTCACCCACATTGATAGTGTTGACGGTTTCGAGTACCTTCTGGGGACGCTTGAACCCATGCTTTCCGAAGTAATTGGGGTTTTCTTGCATTACTTTGATGTAATGGTGTTTCTTCGACCCGGCCATACCCTTTCCACCACGTTGGCCGGACGCCCTATGACCTTTTGTAAACCCGTAACCTGCGGATCGCTGGCCTCTCAATTTATGGATCTTCTTTGACTTTCTCTTCTGCATTCTTGTCATTCCTCACTATGCCTTCCTTAGACGTATCTCAAGTACGCCGTTTCTAAGTGCCGACTTGGCATCATCTTTCTTGACCTTCGAAGGAAGTTCTAAGCTCTTATGATAAGGGCGCTCGGAATTGTTGACTTCAATAGTAAGAGTACGTCCCTTGATACGAACCTTGATCTCATCCTTCTCTACGCCAGGCACCTCTGCGACGACCACGATCTCATCTGATTCCTCGATGACATCGACCAATGGTTCAAGATGGGGAGTCAGTTTGGATCCGTCGTCTACAGGGGCGTTCCCAAAACGTTGGATGATGGGTTTTCCATCTGGCCCGACCTTCATGGAGAATCCAAAGACGAAGGGATTCGTGTTCTTCGGGTCACTCATGAATTTCTCCATCATATTCGGGTCGAAGAGTTTCCCATCCTTCATTTGTCTCATCATCTGTTCCATCATTTCCTCGATCTGACGGAACATGGACTCAGGAAGGAACTCTCCGAGCCATCTTCGAAGAGCTTCACGAGCCTCATCGTCCGACCGGTCAAATGGATTATCATCCCAAGACACTATGACCACCTTTTCCTATAACATTCGTTGGGCGAGTTGATTGATATCATCGCCTCTGTAGCCGGTCACGCCTCCCATAGTGACAGGGAACTTTTTCTTCCCGTCGAAACCCTTCTTAGGAGGAGTCAATCTGAAGATTGGCTTGAGACCTTCTACATCAGCGGTTGTTGCCTTACCGGCAATGATTGCTTTTGCGAGTGCCTTCATCGAGTTGTACGCTGAGTTCTTTTTCACATAAGAATCGGTCAGCTTCCTGTTCCCCGATAGTCGTCCTCGCTTCACAAGCAATTTGAGGAGAGTTTCTTCATTGATTTCGCCCCAAGTGATATAATCCTTCACTTTTGTTATCATACCTTGGATACTGGGCGTGGTCTTGAACACTCTTGCATGATGAAGCCTAACTAGACTAAGCTTGTTCAGTGTGTCCTCGATTTGAGGGCGAACCCGGACTCTGCCGCGCACACGGATTGCCAGAATAACTTTTTCGTCCGAACTCATTATTCAATCACTCCTGTGTATGACCACTCTTGTGGCGGTAACATTCGATATGTGTTCATCAGCGCATCTACAAGGGCCTTGGCGAAATTAGAAGATGTTCTTGACCGTCCTTTTGTTATGGACCAGATATCCTTCAGCCCAGCAATCCTGAGAACAATTTTCCCTACATCAGCCGTTACGAGCCCTGTGCCTTTGGGGGCAGGACGCAATGAAACCCTAACAGAACCAGATTTGCCATCTGAGGTGAATGGGATGCTGTGCGGGTCATGGCATCTGCACTCCCATGAGCCACAGCCCCTCCGAATTACAGTGATGTTCATTTTCGCACGGGTTTCAGCCGCACGTACTGCTGGGACAAACTCG
>JAJRZD010000120.1 GCA_024275415.1 archaeon | reverse complement strand
TATTTCCCTATCCTATTTGCTGAGGTCAACTACCTCTTTCTCCTTTTATTCATACCTAAATTCCCAACAGGTACGGACTGATTAATCCTAGCAACAGATATTACGTGAGCACTTATTTTCTGGTACTGGCGTAATCACAGATTCAATAAGAGAAGATATGAGATGAAATGCTTCACACTTCACAGCTACAAAGGTGGTACTGGCAAGACCACCCTTGTGGCGAACATAGCCGCTATCCTTGCCCAAGAGGGTAAGAATGTGGCAGTCCTCGATCTGGACTTTCAGGCTCCAAGTCTACACACTCTGATTGGCATCTCGACCAAGACCAAGTACATCAACGACTTCTTGGATGGGAGTGTATCACATCAGGATATCCTCAATGATATGCCCTCATCATTCAGTCTAGATGGCAGAATGGCCGTTGCTTTCTCAAATCCAGACGTGGACGCCATTCGTACACAGCTTGCTCAGGATCGAAAGTGGCATATGAACGCCCTGTCACAGCTCCTGAGCCTGAAGCAAATGTTAGCAGATGATGGATTTGACTACACCATTCTCGATTCCGCTCCAGGGGTGCATTATAGTAGTGTGAACACCATTGTCCTATCCGATTTCGCAGTGTTGATTGCGAAAATTGACAACTTCGACTTTGATGGGACACTCAACATCCTCAAGGGTCTCTACACGCCCCTTGACAAAGGCACCTATCTTCTGTTCAACAAGGTTGTCCCGCCCATGTTCAAAGAACCACGTTATTCACAGATGAAAGAAACGATCTCGGAGATGTTCTCTGACCTGACGACTGTGCTTGGCTATGTGCCCTGTTATTGTGATATCCCCATGGGCATGGGGAGCGAGATCCATGCCCTCACGAGTTCCGAGATTGCTTTCGTGACCGGTCTTAGAGCCGTCGTTAAGAAGATAGATGAGATGCCTATTCCAAAACCGAAAGCGAAGGGTGCGAAGAAGTGATTCGAGCGGTCTATGTGCTTGTAGAGGGAGGTGTCTGTATTTACAATCGTGCTTATGACCCTTCTCTGGCAGACCCGATGCTGATGAGCAGTTTCGTTTCAGCAGTTTCTCAGTTCAGCAAGGAAGCGATGGGTGATGACCTGAAAGGCATCGAGTCAGACGGACGTTTTGTGTTCGTTGCAGACCATGACCGCATTTTGACCGTTGTCATTGCAGATGACCCTGATGAGGTCGACACGAGTTTGATTGATTACATCTCGATAAGCTTCCTGAATCGGTATTCTCAAGAATTACTAGGTGATACAGGCAAGTCTGGGCAGTTCGAGGACTTCAATGAGATACTGGATCGAATCATTCCGCCACATCTTTTGAGAGACACCCGAGTCGCTCCAATGGAGCCACTTGACGGGCTTAGCCTGCTTGAGCTGCCAAGTGATTTGCAGCCACTTGCCACAATTCTCATCCGCGAGCAAACTCTTACTGTCCACAATGCTGCGCGGGAACTCCGAATAAGCGAACCAGCAGCGAGGGCAAAGCTAGATAGCATTGTTTCTCTAGGGAAGGCCGGTCGCAAGGAAGGTAAAGGCGGCCTGGTCTATTATGTCGAGTAGTGATGCACATTGTAGTGTTGGGGGCTTTTTCACTCTCATTTTGCTATAGTCTCACAAATGGAAACAATAATGTGGTTTTGGACTGATAGTTCGCGTAAATATGACAAGTTTCTTACGGGGCCTGTACTCTATTTAGTTGCCAATTGTCGGAGGAGAAAACATGTGAATCACTTCAAGGCATTCATCATCATCCCGGTCACACTCGCTATTGTTGTTGTATCCGTTCTGACATTCTACAGCTGGTATCTCGGACAAATCATTTACCAGAGTACCTTTCAGACCAAGGCCGGAATGGACTTCTGGGCGACATGGACATTAGATAACAACATCTTCCTAGCCTCCTTCTTCTTGGCGTTCCTGAGCAGCATCATCATGCTCCCTCAGAGAAGTACGCTCATCTCCTTCATGTCGGCGATATCACAAAGTGGTCCTATCGTCCGACGCCTCGAATTGAGAACCGGCATACTCTGGAGATTGACCGAGTTCGGGGGCTTCTTCTTGTTCTACGTGGCATCTGGTGGGTACGCAGTCACAGGGCAGAATGTGGCATTCCTCCTTTTCCTATCACAACGGGGTTCGATATCTATCAACAGTGACCAGCTCTCACAGTTGTATGCCCTACCGTTCCATCCTGACATCTCATCAGACACGATAATCAGCCTTGTCCCCGCGATGGAGGCATATCAGCTATTCTTGGGTTTTGCTGCCACTTTCCTTGTCATCACCGCAGCCAGGATATTTCTGAACATGTTCACTGACATGCTAAGTAAGCGTCGTGATGGATATGTCATCATCTCAAAGGCGTTGTTTGCCGTTTCATTGGTCATAGTAGTCGAGATACTCAGCGTTCCTCTCTGGACTGTCAATGCTGGAACCTATCTCTCCTTCATCGGGCTTATCGTAGGACTAATCGTTTCGCTTATTGGGGCGTTTGTCTTTCTTGTGATGCGTCTGCGAAAGGGCGGTGTGCGGCAGCGACTACGAAGCAAGATTGCACAGCTTGAGCAGGATCTGACCCGACTTCAGGGCGAACTGCAATCTGTACGGACGGAATACGAGTCCGGCGACATTAGCCTTGACAACTACAGGCGACGGGTTTCACTATTGATGGAGGATCAGACTCATATCAGCAGTGAATTGCGAAGGCTCAAACTCGAACGTCTTATTCCTTTCACAGGCTCTCCTAGGAATTTCGCACTCCTCTCAATCATACTCCTCGGGATGGTCTTAGTGGCGCCGGTGGCACAGACGTTCCTCTACGAGATTCCCATGAATGGTGAACAATACACAGAGTGGAAATTCAACTACGAAACAGCCAAGGAAATCGCAATCACAAACTGGGCTGCTGGACTCGACGGAATGCAAACAAAATCAATAGACGACCTCACATCCAACGCCACACCGGAGAGCGAGGTGGAGTTCCTATCCACGGTTCGACAATGGGATCAACAGGCAAGTTATCTCAGGATGAAGAACCAGATAGGGACGAACTGGATGCAATTGGCTGACTCCGACATAGTCTATCTGAAAGACCATGAATACTGGATTGCACCGTTGACCTTTGATTATGCGACTACCAGTACTAGCTTCATTGCTCAGCATATCGTCTATACCCATACAGAAGGCATGGTAGTTCTTGATGCGTACAGTGGGGATATTGTTGAAGGCAATGCCCTCGTGGCTCTCTTCAATCGGTCCGACCCAATAAACACCTACTATGGTGAAGGACGAGGGTTCAGAGAAGTCGCATTCGTCAATGTCCCTGGCTATGATGAGGTCGGCAGTGATGTCTTTCGTGGCAGTCCTGACTACACATTGTCAGAGTTCGAGTCCACTTTCTACATGTTCACCCTTGGACTTGAGGCTTGGTCCTTCATGGGCAATGACATGGACATGCTTGTGGAAAGAGATGTCATTTCTCGGGTCCAATCAATCCTTTTGCAGGGACTGACAGTGGACTCGGATCCGTACATCGTAGCTGATCCGTCGGGTAATATCTACTATGCGGTTTCAGTCTACATTGATTATAGCCTTGCAACTGGTTACGCCCATGAGAACTATATGCGTTTTCTCGGAGTCGTGCTCGTAGACATTGAGAATGGTGGTTTGCACTTCTATAGCTCACCCATAGCCAACTCGGACTTCTTCATCGACAGCACATATATGTCCTATTATGATTGGAATGTGACTCCTGACTGGCTCCAAAGCCAGATGAAATGGCCCGAGGATCTGTATGAGCGACAACTGGATATCGCATACATCTACCATGTAAACAAGGCTGAAACGTGGCTCTCGGGAAGCGAGTTCCATCAATCCCCAGCAGGCTCTGACACACGCTACATAATTGGGAGGTTCGAAGGGCAGGACAGGTTTATCGCCATGCACAATGCAGAGTTCTTCGAATCGCAGGGGCGGAATCTAGCCGGGATTTACATCATGGGAAGTGGCTCCATCGACTTTGGGAACTTGACCTTCTATAGTGCTGGAGAGGGAGCTGATGCGGGATACTCTACTCTGTTAGGGCCCAATGCTGCTGTCCAAGCCTTTGAAACTGATGACGCTGTGAGGACTCAGCTCCAACTCTGGGGTGATCATCGGTATGGGAACCGTCTGCTCTATCACCTTGGCGGAGACCTCTTCTTTGTCATCCCTGTCTTCCTCG
Source organism: archaeon (assembly GCA_024275415.1). Taxonomy (GTDB): domain Archaea; phylum Asgardarchaeota; class Thorarchaeia; order Thorarchaeales; family Thorarchaeaceae; genus MP5-2226. Next base: position 39,302 of record JAJRZD010000120.1, on the reverse strand, counting down.
TTGTGGAAACCTCTACCGAAGGAGTGATTCAGAAACTTGGCGGGGTAGGACTTGTTGATGCCAAGACCGGCGAACGGGTATCCTTGGGAGCGAATGTTGTTGAAGCATACTACCGAATGTTTGGCTTGCTCAACCAGACGGTCATTGAGGAAGGCAAGGTTGGGATCGAGAGTGCGGTTCTTAGCCCCACAACAGTCGAGTCTGGAGATTACAGCAATCTCGTTCTGATGCTGAGGAACAATGATGTTGTTGCGCACAACTTATCACTTGACATAACCGTGGCAGCGGGGAACTTCTCTGTTATCTGGCATAACCAGCAGGTCACTCCCACGTTCAATCCATCTAACACCACATTCACACTTGATATTGGTGCATTAGGGCCCGGAGACCTTTATGGAACGACCCCTCAAATCTCAGCAATACTCCCAGCTGGGATTGTTTCTGCACAGTACCTTGTGGAAATAACCCTGAGAACTGAGGAGGGAATCGTAGACTCGATGACATTGATCCTAACGGTCACGTGAGCGATACCACTCAAGAGTGGAGCGCAACCCCTCTTCTAAGGGGACAGACGAATCGACACCGAGGATCTCTCGTGCCCTAGTGGTATCCCCGATGCTATCTCGGATATCCCCGACTCTCGCTTCCTGATGTTGCAGCTCTGCTCCCGCGATACTTCCTATCTGCTTTGCCAGATCGATGATTGATATCGATTGTTTCCCTGAGATATTGATTGTTTGGTTGATTGCATTTGGGCGATGGGCTGCCTGTATCATCGCTTCCACAACGTCCGTGACATGGATGAAACTGCGCGTCTGAAGTCCATCTCCCTCAACCAGCAGTGGTTTTCCGTTCACGGCCCTATCAGCAAAGATCGCTATGACTCCACTGTATTCGGACTCGTCCTGTCTAGGACCATAGACGTTGAAAAGCCTCAGAATGGCATATTCTAGACCGAACGATTCCTTGTACGACTTTACGTAGTATTCTCCAGCTATCTTTGATGCCGCATAGGGACTTAGCGGACTGAGAGGAGCGTTCTCTTTCACTGGGAGCGAACGCGGATCCCCGTATACCGCTGCTGATGATGCGAATACGAATCGTTTCGCACTTTGTCTTCTAGCGACCTCCAAGACATTGACTGTACCCTCAACGTTAGTCTGTGTGACCGCCATCGGATCTTTTGTCGAAAAGGCGACTGATGCGATAGCAGCAAGGTGAAAGACGATATCAATCTCCTTCTTGATAGAATCAACAAATGAGGGAACCACAATGTCCTCTTCAAGAAGGTCGAATCTCTCGTTTTCCATCGCACTTGAGATATTCATCTTGTTCCCAGTGCGAAAATTATCGATACCAATGACTTGGTAGCCTAACTCAAGCAACCTGTCGGTCAGATGGCTCCCGATAAAGCCTGCGCAACCTGTCACCAATGCGGTCTTTGTCATGCTCCTAGCTCCATTGCGAAGTCATTTGCGCGCTTTATTTCTCTTACTGAGAGTCACGCTGTCAGATGTACAGGCTCAAGAGCCTACGCCCAGAACTCATCGTTCTTCTCAGCTTCAAAGTGCAACTTAGCTCGGGTGATTGTATCCCGAACGATTTCAGCAGAGTCTTTGCTGAGTATCTCCATGATTTCCGGGTATGCATTCAGTCCGAGTCGGGTTATTACGTTTGCAAGAATCATTCGAACGCCAACCTCTGAGTCCTTTGCTAACTTCCTCAGCGGTTTAATCAGTGCTGGGTCGTTCCGCATTGCCAGGAACATGCCTGTTTGAAGCCTCACCATGGGGTTCTTTGATGTGGACTGTTTGACCAGCCACTTTGTTGCTCGAGGATGCACAATCGTACCAATCTGTTGGACCTTCAATGCATGAATAGTAGGATTCGATTCCGACACTTCAATCAACGCATCAATTGCAGGAGTGTCTATCTCACTCAGAGATTCCACTGCTATCTTTGCAAGATTGACATTTCTGCTATTGGCGATATCTTTGAGATACGGAATGGCCCGTGCTGATTTTGTCATCCCTAACGCGCGAACGATCTTTTCGACCGGGTCTGGGATACATGTGGCAGTCACATGTCGTAGTTGCTGATATTCTCGCAATCGGTCATACAGGACATGCCGAATCTCTTGTTCGTCCTTTTTCCATTCGACCCTCGCCGAAACAATCCCCTCTGCGTCAGGGAACTGGTTAAGTAATGTCACGAGGATTGGAACGGCTCTGGACCCTATGCGACCGAAGCCCTCCACAGCTCTATCCCTTAATATCGAGATTGCCTCCTGTAGCACGTTCTGCATATTATCCGGAGGGTTCTGGATGGCATTGAACAACATCATTTCGCCGCCTCTCACGAATGTGTGCACATCCAATAGTAGGAGATCAATCATAAAATACAGCGCCGTATCTGACCCCCTATCGGCAACTTGTGCTGTGAGTAACGAGAACTTTGAGATGCCCAAACTTGAATAACACTGCCACACTTTTTCATGAGCTCTGGGAGAGTTGATTTTAGCAAGCGCACGAAGGGCTGCAATTCGGATTTCATCGTCAGAGGTTCCGACCAAGGCAAACAAATCGTCCACCTTTTCTGTAGCCTGTAGTTGACCGAGCACACCACATGCAGCGCATACCACGTCTTTGCTGTGATGACCTAGGAATCCAGAGATTCTCTCGATTGCCTCCCTATCACCAAGAATACCCAGTCCTGCTATTGCATATTTAATTATTGCATCATCGGATCTATCTAATGCTTTGAGTAATGCCTCCCGTGCATAACCGTGTCCCGATGCGTATATCATTTCAAGTCCCTGAAGACACATTTTATTGTCCGGATCAAGGGTCATTGCGACACCTCTTAGGAGGTCTCTGTGGTTTGGCATACAATTCTGGTACAAACGAAGATATCGTTCTTCAACTGAAACCAAGTTCTGAGACTTGGCAACTGGTTCTCCATTCGATGTGACCCCAAGTTCGACAAGTTTGCTCAACACCTCTTTTGCAGAATCTTGATCAGATCTTCCACCTATCCCAGATTTCACTATCAGCTCCATTGCAATCGGCAGCTCGAGAAGGTCAAACATGTCAACCATTCCATCTTCCATCAGGTACGCAGCGGCACGTTCCTTCTCTCGTCTGCGGACTTCGATTATTTCAGGAACATACACAGCAAGATCCGGCGACTGAATCGCGCTAGGTCTGAGCAAATATACATCTCCTGCTGCGATTTGTCCCTTGAGATAGCGAATGGCACATTCCTTCGCATATTTTCTAGCCTTTTTCCACGAACTCGGATTTTTCTCGCGGATGCTCCTCACGAATTCGGACATATCACATGAAAGTCCTGAGAGCTCTCCTAATCCGAAAAGGGACAGCACAGCCTGTGCGAACGCGCCCCATGCAACGACCTTTTGATACGAGAACTCGATTTGATGAAGGACTCTTGGGACACCAATCTCTTCGGCTGCTTGTAGGACTCTGTTTTGCCAAGAAACCGTATTTCCTTCATCCAGCAGATCTGCCAGCTCAATCGCATCACGTGAATCGCGCCAGCTCAACCCTCTTGAGAGGATGTCGATAAGTTCGTTCTCAGACACAAGTTTCACCATCCTCACGGGCATCGACCAACAGGCTCTCGATCTGTGTTCTGAGCAATTGTTTCTTAATCTCCCCAGCCAGTATCCCTGAGAATACCTTATCCACCTCAGCTTCAACTATCTCGCCTGCCACCAGTGATTGAATTGTTTCTTCGTGACTGTTCTGACCTGTGATGCTGATTGCTTGGAGCCTTCTCCTTACAACTGCTCTTACTGCCCCTTCGCCTTCGTTTCTCTTTAGCATAAACAGGAGATCCCATCCCAGCAGGTCTGCTGGATTTTCCTCAAGATGTGATTCGAGCACACTGACGGCCTCTTCTCGGTTATCAAGCCCAATTAACGCTCGTGCTTTCTCCAACTGAGTGGCATCAGGGGACTGCAGCACACTCCCTAGCAAATTCTTTGCACGGATGTCATCCTCATCTCTTTTCAGGATTGAAGCCAGAAGGATTTTCGAATCATATTGTCCCAACTCGGCTGCGGTCTCAATGGTTCCTGCTGCATCAGGATGACTTACATACTTTTGAGCTCTCCCAAGGATGCCATAAAGGCGAGGTTCTCCTTCCTGCCCCTCAAGATATTCTTCAATTGTTTCTACGATACAAGAGTATCTTTCATGGTCTATGTCACCTACAAGCTTGACGAGCAGCTTGTCCTTCTTCGTGGTTGCTAGATGCTCTGCTGCTTCGAGTACCTGTCCAGCATCGCTGAACATTTCCATGGTTCTGAGCAACAAACCAAATCTCAGCACTTGCACGAAGTCCTTTTGTGGAACCTCCTTTATTACGCGCAACGCGTGTGCCCTAGCATCTTCTACTCTCCCAATGATGCACAGTGCCACTATGTGTTGCATATGTATGGACAACATTGCAGGGAACCTTTCGATCAATTCCCCTGTTGCTTTGAGGTAGCGCTCTCGCTTTGAACGAGAGGTAAGAAGCCCTCCGGTATCACTATCGCTCATCACAAGGTCTACCAGAGCTGTGATTCCCCCTTCAGGTTGGGACTTGTCTACCCGCTCCTTCAGCTTCATGGCTGCTGCAAGATTACCTGCTCGGAGATAGACTCCCATCAGAACCATCATCAGTCGGACATTCTCGGGGTCGCCTGCCAATGCATCCTCAAGCATCTTCCTTCCCTTTTCAGGCTCGGTAGCTGATAATGCCTGCGCATGTGTCATGAGGATATCTAAATGGTCTGGATCCTTCTCGAGCAAAAGGCCACTATACTTGAAGGCATCAGATCTACTCATTCCTAGGAGCACTCGCAGCGTACGGCTTTGTTCTTCAGGATCCGCGTCCACAATGGTTTCTAACGCTTTCTGTAAGAAGTCGTTATATTCACCACGAGTATCGCCCATCTTTTTGAGATAGTTGCTGTAATTGACATTTAGGAGCGGGCTGTCCGGATTGGATTTGATGGCTGTCCTGAGCAAGGGCTCGATCTCGTCAATTCTTCCATTCATTTCCAAGTTATGCAAGTATCCGTGTACCGCCCATGGAAATCCTGGGTCCAGATATAGCACCTTCCTGAACAATTCTTCACCTTTTGCGAGGTCTGCTCCGTTCACATACACTACGGCAAGCCCGGTAAGGAGTTCAAGGTTATCGGGTGACAATTCCACAGCGCGTTTATAGATTTTCTCTGCCTCTTTGAGGTTCCTTCTCCGGTTGAGTGCCTTTGCCAATAGACCAAGGATATTAGGATCATCAGGTCTGTTTCTTATAATCATTGCAAGGGCTTTTTCGCTTATTCCGACGATGAACCGGTCGGCAGCATACTTACCGAGCTCGTACCACTTGTCCAGATTATCTGGACTCGATTCCACTGCTCTCTTTAATTCTTGAAGTCTAGTTGCTCCCATAACTATCCTCCTCACAATTTATAGTGCATTGATTGTATAAAAACTACTTGATTGGAACGGGACAATTTGACTTGTACGAGGACTGCACCTACAGTACACACATACAACGAGATTTGCAAGTAGCGGGCACGGTGGCTACAAGATTAATCATGTAACTATCTCTTCCAATTCAGTGGAGATAAGTGCTAGTTTGTCCTATATAATGCGGAGAGTATTTTACATGGTCGGTTCGATCAGTGACTGGTATGAGGTTTCATTTGATGACGACTTCATCCACATCAAGGTCGAGCCTCCTGACCGTGATGAGATTAACGCATCGATAAGGTGGGACGAGATAATCAGGATATGCTTCAAGACCGGCGGTCTTTACGAGTCTGACGAGATTCTGATATTCATCCGTTCCAGGCCTGAGAGTTATCTTATCCCATCAGAAGCCTTTGGAGGGGCAGACCTCTGGGGCGAAATCGTTGGAAGAGACCTTTTCGATGCTACTCTTGCGATAAAGGCAGCAACATCCCCGGGTGGTGAGTTGTTCTGCTGGCCAAAGGACTAGATGTCGCCTTCGAAACACTGACACCTGTACCTGTTCTTCTCGTTTCTGCGTTGACTCTAGTTTAGAAACCAGCCACGCTCAGACCTTTCCGGTCACTGTCCTGAATACAGCTATGGCCAAGAGGATTGGTCCTGCAATTATCATCCCTAGATATAGCAATGTACCTATAATGAATGCCAATGGTGAGAACATGATCCACAAAAGAGAGAGCATGAAAATGGCGCCAATTCCGACGATGACATGTGTTCGTGCGAATGATGGCACTCCTGTAGTGTCATCCATTACGTATTCATTCTCTTTGCTGAACCAGAACAGCCCGATGATGAGTGCATAGAATCCCACTGTGAGGAACAGTGTGAGCGGAGGTGCAATTGCTTCGGGACGGATCACGAACAACAGGAACACATAGAGGAACAGAGTATATCCGATTGAGATAGCCCATCCCTTTTTCCCTATCCGTAATGATGAGAGGCTAAACCCCGTTGGATGCCTGAATTTTGTGATACCGAACGCGATTCCCAAGACAAGCGTATTCGATAACACTGCGATCATGGTCGCTCCGAGGTCATATCCTAGTCCAATAGGAATGAATGACGATGCCAGCAGGATGATGCTGATCGCTACGAAGGTTCTGCGTCTTGTCCGTGCGAGTTTACCTTCTTTGCCACCAAGCAGCTGTATCATGTATAGTGGAATGATGAATGAGAACACTGCATGCCAGAAAAGAGCGATTACCAAGAACTCGCCAATCGCGAATCCGAGGAATTGCCCGAATTGAGGAGGTTGTCCGAAGTAGCCGACCCAGATCACCTTTGTCATCCAAGACTCGTACAGCCCATAGATGATGCCTAACAAGTAGAGGTGCGTAAGAGAGGTCTTCTTGTATCGTAGGGCAATGTTCCATAGAATCATGCCGTGTCCCCAGTAGAGTGGTAACACCACGAGAATCCCCCACCAATCCCACATCCAGAGTGGCGACGATCCTGAGAACACCTCTGCACTGATGACTGAGAGGACACCAAAGAGGATGATGACTGAGATGTTACGCTCAGGTGTTTCGATATCATCAGCCATCGCAATCAGACACAGACAACATGTCGTGACTTAAGTTGTTTACGAACCTCTCTCGAAGCGTTCATATCACTGATTGGTTTCGAGTTCTAGTAGTGATTCACATGGCTGAAACAGTTGTTGCGATTGATGCTGGCACTTCTGGGGTTCGCTCGATCATCTTTGACACCGACGGGAATGTCCTGTCGATGACCTACCGCGAGTTCAATAGTTCCTATCCCCATCCCTCTTGGGTCGAGCAGGACGCTCCTTTATGGTGGGAAACCGCCTGTCAGTCACTGACGCACTCGTTATCTGCGAGGGGGATTAGCCCTGAGAGCGTTTCAGCGATTAGTGTGACAAACCAACGTGAAACAATCGTTCCTATCGATGAGGAGGGGAACCCACTACGTCCCGCTATTGTGTGGCAGGACCGTAGGACGGTCTCACAATGTGAATGGATCAGGAAGAAGGTATCCCCAAAGAAAGTCTACTCGATAACAGGGCTCACTATTGATCCTTATTTCTCGGCCCCTAAGATACTATGGATTCAGCAGAACGAGCCCGAGGTCTTCAAGAGTGTCGAGAAGTTCCTCCTTGTCCACGATTATCTTCTGTTCAAGCTTACAGGCGACTACATCACAGATTATTCCAATGCAAGCAGGACGATGCTTTTTGACATCGTCAAGGCCGAGTGGTCCGAGAAACTGTTGGATGCCTTCAGGATCCCCGAGGAGAAACTCCCTCACCCGGTGCAGTCCGGTACGACCATTGGTGAGATTACAAGATTTGCCGCAAAAGAAACAGGGCTTAAAGAGGGCACTCCAGTGGTCGCTGGAGGCGGAGATCAGCAATGTGCAGCTCTCGGCGTGGGTGTGGTCAGAGAAGGCACCATCAAGGCGACAACGGGGACTGGCACCTTCATACTGGGTTTCTCTCAGGATGTCAAATTGGATCGGAAACGCAGGGTCTTATGCAGCCGTCATGTTGTGCCTGACGCTTTCGTGGTGGAGGCTAGCATGTTCACCACTGGGTCTGCCTTGAGATGGCTTAGAGATCACATTGCTACCGAGGAGCGTCATGTGGCTGGCGACCGTGGTGTTGACCCATACGAGGTTATAACTGAAACAGCAGAATCAGTCCCTGCCGGCTCTGAAGGCGTTATCCATCTCCCGCATTTCGTGGGTGCTGGAGCACCACACTGGAACCCTCATGCGCGCGGTGTATTTGCAGGTCTCTCCCTAGGGCATAACAGGAGCCACTTGATGCGTGCTGTCCTAGAAGGGGTGTCTTACGACATCCGATCCAATATCGAGGTCATGAGAGACCTCGGCCTTCCGACCCATGAGGTGCGTGTCACTGGAGGGGCTGCGCGGAGCAACGTGTGGATGCAGATACAATCTGATGTCCTAGGCATCCCGGTCATACGGACAAAACTCGAGGAGGCGACGGCTCTTGGTGCAGCGATACTGGCATGCATAGGTGTGGGCATCTACAAGACAATGAACGAGGCAGCGGACACGATGGTCGCCCAAAAAGACTCGCTCCGTCCAAGGGCCGAGAACAGAGAGGTCTATGATGCCGGCTACAAGAGATTCAACGAGATATACCAAGCTCTTTCCGAGATCAAGTGGGACTCTACTTAGCATAGACTGCCAGCTTGTTCCCTTTGTCAAGCACTAAAATCTGCACGTCTGGGTTCTTAGAAACCCACTCATCAATGACTGTCTGTGGGTCATCGGCTTTCTCCATGTGCACCGACTCGACGGTCGCCTTGTCCAAGTTCGTGAACATCGTGATCTTGGAAACCCGTTTCATCAGGTCTGCGAACTTGTAGGCCTTATGCTCGTAAAGGTGATACTTGGAGCTTATCGATTCTAACACCTCGTCCAAAGGCGCAGTCAGCTTGTCATAGAAGTTCTCGATAGCCGACTCCGGAGCGACTCCATCCCGGCATTCAGCGATGAATAGGATCTCGCCCCCTTCTTTCACAGCGTTCTTTGTAAGCTCTATCGCGCGCTGGGCGTGATAGAGGCTCTTATCCTGTGGATACCCCCCGGGCGATACGATGATGTGTGTCGTCGCCTCGACAGTGAAGCTTGCAGTTTCGTCAAGAAATTCAATACCTGCAGCGGTGACCGTTTCTATGTTTCCTGCATCTGCCCATGCAAGCTTTGAGCCTGCCGATATGACTGACAGAGTGAACACCTTTGCATCCTTGGTGATCATCTCCATAGCTTCTCGCATGTCATCTGCCAAAGGATTATCCCGTTTTCTTTCATCAGGATGATACGGATGCATTCCGAAGGTGGAGTCCGGATCCAGCGCCATTGAATGGTTCGCTTCGATTGAATCGAACGCGCAGATGCCCGGAAGGAAGTCTTTCAAGGCGTTTGAGTACCCTGCAAAATAGTGTGCCTTCATGTCTGCAATAGGCACATAGAGATTATGGTTAGCTGCCATAGCACTGATGATAACAGGAGTCCCTCTGCTGGTCTTTCCGAGATCCACGACATCAGAGTCATGGCAGTCGTTTATTTTCACAACATAGTTCCGGAGCCCGACATCAGCAGATATTCGCTTGATCATATCAGCGATTTTCAGGTTCTCAGGGTGTTCGACCTCGTGGGAACCTGTGGTTATCATGAACGTGACCTTGTTGGCATCCTGCAGTCTGGGGATGACTGTGCTGAGCAAGTCCCAGTGAGGCTCGTCCCTAGTGTGATCCTCGACAAGAACGCAAACACTCTTGCTCTTGGAGAGTTCTTCAAGCGATGGACCATGGGGATTATCAAGAACCCTATCAAGTTCCTTTCGGATGTCTGAAATCGTCTTTATTGGCTTTGGCACGACCCGACCAGCAAAGTTCTCGTCAGGTATCTCAATGGGGATTTTGCTGTCGCCATAGGTCACTTCAAGTTTCATCGATTGATTCCTCTGTCAATCCTATATGGTTCACTCAGAAAAGTATTGCACTATGTGCTAGATAAGACTGATAACGAATAGTACTGTGTATGGGTGTCATGGATTCAGCGAGCGAGGAACAACGGATAGGAAGCATGGGTAAATGGTTGGCTGTGGGAAGCGAATTGCCCTGTTCCGTAATTGCCCTTCTTCTAGTCGGACAGGTCGCAGGGCAGTCCATATTTGGTCCGTCTGGAGCTGTGACAGGAGCCCTGTTTGGCGCCATATTGGGTTTCTTCCTTGGTTCCTACGGGGTGTATGCCACCATCAAATACTACGACCGGATGGAGGCTGAAGCGAAGATACGGAGAACCTACATGCCTCCAAAAGAAGAGATCTTCGAGGATGTCAAGTTCGACATCCCCGAGGAACATGACTAATTACTCCAAGAACTCAGCATCATCAGCGTCAAGCACTTCAATAATGATCTTAGTGGAGGATCTTCCTACTCCTGCGATGATTATCTGGATCAAGAGCGCAATGAAGAATGCTCCGAGGGCATATGAGAAGATGGCCAAGAGAATCGAACCGCCGTTAGCTGCTATCCACGGAGTCAGGACTCGGATGTGGACGATCCACCAGATGTAAACGCCAATGATTCCCATGATGAAGACAAGGATGCCATAGGCGTAGACGACAAGCTTCACCTTTGGGCTGTCGAGCCTGACCTTCTCGATTCCAGGCCCAATGACCTTGTTCCCAATCCGCCTTGAGAACCTTAGGAACACGCTCAACGCTGCTAAGAAGACCATGATAGCTGCAGCACTAGCTACTAGGAAAAGGAGCACCTGAAAATCTGGATCCAAGCCAGGAATGAGATCCCCGACGTAATATCCTGTAAGGCTTCCAAGCATCACCACTGCCGATATGATTTGAACCACGAATGTCAGGGTCGCTGATGTCCTGAACAGACTGCCGATGTCAAACATATCATGAGTTTCTGCTTCACCAAATTCATCATTAGACATGATTCCCAACCGCTCTTGACTAAGGTATAGCACGCATAAGAATCTTCGTCAAGAATTTGGCAGAATGTGTTTTACTTTCCGAGAGCCAAAAATGACTTGTTCCACGTTTATCAATTATGATGCCCCTCTCTAACGTCAACCTTATATCACAGACCAACTGTGCACTACATCACAGCGTCAAACCCCATCGACCTACTCCGAGGGTGAGATATCATGAGCTTGAAGGCAGCGAACGAATATGGATTTGCGAACGCGAGGATACGTGGGATGCTGTCCCGTTTTCTCAGCTTGGACATGTATGAATCGCTGCTGCAATCAGAGTCATATGATGATTTCATCAAGTTGCTTGCAGGGACGTATTATGGTCCTATCATTAGTAAGGCGCATCCTTCCGGGACGCCGGGCCCTGATGAACTAGCACTGGTTCTCTCGGAGGATTTTGCGAATGTGAGCTACAGCCTTGCGAAATCGCTGTCTGGTAAGATTAGTGACTTTACTACGGCGTACATGAGGATGTTCTTGACAGAGAGCATCAAGTCCATGATACGCGGTATTCATGTAGGGCTTGACAAAGGTGAGATACTTCGATTCGCGGTACCAACTTCTGCGGAACAGGCTGAGGAGTTCGAACGTCTTGCAGAACTTGGTTCAGTCCAAGCGCTAATCGAGAATCTCCCGTACTGGGATCTCAAGATCGCTCTCCTGACCAAGATGCATGTGTATGAGGAATTCGACTCGACGGCACCCCTTGAGGTTGCCGCCGAAACTTGGTTCTTACGCAGCCTGTTGAAGGCACTTGACGGCTTTTCTAATGACGATAAGAAACGTGTACTCGATATCGTCGAGGCACGTGTTGACCTCCGTAATGTCTTAACGATGCTCAGAGCACTGGCACTGCAGCTGGAATCAAGAGCGATAGAGCTTTCCCTCGTGGAGTTCACGGGACGGTCAAAGGCCCTCTTGGAAAGCATTAAGACCAAGCCCAATTGGCGTGAGGTACTCTCAGCACTGGAAGGAACCCGTTACCGGGAGCTTGCTGGCAGGATTGCGCGACTCTATGAGGAGTCAAAAAGTCTTGTGTCTGTCGAGTTAGCGATTGAGGACTATATCGCTCAGCGCGTTAAACTACAGATGACAGCCTACCCCTTCCAACTGGGCTCGGTCATTGGGTTTTTTAACCTGAAGTTCTATGAAATCCGCAACATTCGGTCGATTGCCGTGGGGATTGAACGTGGCGAGTCTGCCGAGAATATTAGACGAATGATCACGTTATGGTGATAGAAAGGAGATATACCCGATGAAATTAGACACACGAACAAGCAGCTTCATGTTGTTCATCTTGGGCGCGGTCCTGTTCTCAATAGTAATGTCCCTGATACTTCTACCCGCATCCGCGGCTGGCATCACTTCTGGATCAGGCTTCTCCGCACTTCAAGATGCAACCACTGACACAACTGGATGGGCAATAATGGGTCTCGCAGTTGGTGCAGGTCTTGCCATTGGACTCGCCGGTATTGGCGGTGGCCTGGGCATGGGAACCGCATCCGCTGCAGCACTAGGTGCTATCACAGAGAAACCCGAAACCTTTGGAAAGTCGATTCTGTACGTCGTATTTATCGAAGCTATTGCAATTTATGGCTTCGTTATCGCTTTCCTTCTTGTTGGATATATTCCACAACTAATGCATTAGTACAACAAGTAGCGAAGTAGAGGATGGATTTCTCCATCCTTCTCGCTTCAACCTGATTTTCTATTACTCCGTACTCTCAAAAAGAAAAGAGGCAGTCGCATCACGGATCTTCTTTTCTAGACGTTCAATTCTGGCTTCGAATGTGTTGTCAACCCACTTGGTGTTGCCCGAGTTCCTGACGATCAAACCACCCACAGATCTGATTGTGTCCTTTGCTATCTTGACAGTGATCTTTCTCCCAAGCTCGTCTGATAGCATCTTGGATATCTCACTGACATTCACCGCCTTCTCCTGACCTTTAGGAACGACTATCTCCAACTTGTCCTCGTTCAACGCTTTTCCTGCCGCTACGGCAAGACGTGTGAGGGTTTCTTCGTATTTACCGCCCTTTACAAGCATCTTGATATCAGCCTCTGCGCTGGCAAGAACCTCTTTCATAATGGCTTCTTTTGCTTCAAGAACCTTGTATTTCGCCTTCAGCTTTGCGCTGGCTGCCTGTCGGGCTAACTCAGCATCGCTTTCCGCTTTTGCCTTCTTCAAGAGTTCCGCTTGGATTTCCTCGGCTTTCTCCTTAGCTTTCTTAATGACCTCCTCTTTCTGGAGTTCGGCCTCTCGGATAACGCCTTTGACCTTGTCTTCACTCTTGGTTTCGATTATCTCAATAATAGTAGAGATACCACTCATCGTCTAGTCCTCCAATAGAATTTTGACCGCATTTTTGATAGCGTCTTTCTTCTTCTTCTCAGCTGCTGCAACAATCTGTTGGATCTTGGCTTCGGTGTCCTTCTGGATTTCGCCTTCCACCTTACGTGCCTCGTCTGAGATGTTCTCTAGGATTCTCGTCGATTCTCTCTTTGCCGACTCTTTTGCTTGCTCCAGAATCATCCGTGACTCGCGTTCGGCTTCCTCGCGGATTTCTCTTGCTCTCCTCTCTGCTTCTTCAATCTTTTCGCGAGCAGCCGTTTCTGCGGCATGAATCTGATCAACTCCGTCTTGGGGCGATTCCATTATTATCCCTCTGAAGGTAAACTACTGTCCCCGTGTCACAATCCTTGATAAAGATTAAGCTTGCCATTTTTGGCAATATGGGTCATAAGGCTTATCAGGGAATGTGATTTTCTTCGGTGTCAACGCCTAGTTTCAAGCATGATGCCTTGATATCTACTACGGCTATAATAATGCGGTGTGATAGGCCATGAACCTAAGAATGAGCCCCTCGAAAATGCTTGTCGCCAAAGTCATCTCTCATAAGGACTTGGACAGAAAGATGATCCTTGCCCTGGAGGAGTTCGGACTCTTTGAGCCCATCGATGTCCGTCATCAGGCAGGAATCATCGACACGAAACGCACACGAGATGAGGAATCTGTTTTTGCAGTGAGCGACAGAATCCTTACCATCATTGAGTCATTAGGGCTTGATACCTCAAGAAGTTCACGTGAGAGGATCACAATCGATGACCGAGAGATCTCAGGATCCCTCTCCTACGTTTCGGAGGTCGTCCAAGCTGTTGAATCCGAGGTACTCGAAACCGACAGCGAGCTTGCAGCCCTTATGCTCGAACTGGAGAGCCAGAAGGGCGTTCGCGATGTCGCCCTCTCTTTGGAACCCCTTGGTTTGAACCTTGAGATGATAGGCTCTTCCGAGTATACCTTTACTACCGCGGGAAGGATCGAGGCTGGTCGGCTCAGCAAACTGGAATGGAGCCTCAATGAGATTACCGACGGGGCTTACGTGTTCAGGGCTGTCCCCGCGCCGAAAGGGAAGAATATGATGATCGCCAGTGTCAGCATCCCCATTGAGAGAAAGGAAGCTGCTGAGCGTATCTTCACAGCCATTGGTTTCGAAACCTTCACAGTCCCCACTGACTACACCGGCAGCCCTACTGACATCGCGCATGAAGCCGAGTCTAAGATTGCAGACTTGGAAACCCAGATTGAGCGATTGGAGAACAGGAAAGAACTCATCGCAAAGGAATGGGGGCCGAAAGTACTTGCAGCATGGGAAGTACTCGAAATCGAGAAGGCACGAGTTAACATCAAGAGCTATTTCGTGTACACGGAATCCTCTGTCAAGGCATGGGGATGGATACCTGATGGCACTCAAAAGAAGCTTGACTCGTTGCTGAAGGAACATGTGGGCACAGCCTACGACCTCACATTCGACAGTCCCGATTTCGCAGAAACAGACTCTCCTACCTATCTTGACAATCCCAGTGTGATGAAACCCACAGAGGATGTCGTGGCTGCATACGGTGTCCCTTCAAAGGATGACCTTGACCCCACTAAGATCATGTGGCTTTCATTCCCTGTCATCTTCGGGCTCGTATTCGCAGACATCGGACAGGGACTACTCATCCTGCTCATCGGGCTTGCCGCCATCCGCGCAAACCGACGCGGTGACGACTGGGGCCAGATCCTCGGCTACATTCAGAACGGTGGCTACGGACTGGTGATGATGGGTATCTTCGCTATTATCGGCGGGTTCTTGTTCGGCAGTTTCTTCGGCTCTGAAACAGTCATCGAAGCGCAGTGGCCAATCTTCGTACACTACTTCCCCGACGGGACCCAAAATGTCTATCGTGCTGCCCACATGCTGAAACTGTCCATTGAGGTCGGCATCATCCACATCACCTTGGGCATCCTTCTTGACATCTATAACAAGGCAAAGCACAGGAAACTCGACGGAGCCCTTACCAGCTTCTTCTATCTCTGGCTCTACCTTGGGTTCGTCAACCTCCTCTTCGGTGTGAGCTACAACAGCATCGACAGGTGGTTTAGCTCTGATGGCTTTGTGAATCTCTGGTTGCCCATTGTCGGTATCGGGCGTGGTATCGGTAACAATGGCGTCTATCCGACACTCCCAATCGCACCGATGCAGTTCACCATCTTTTGCCTCTTCGTCCCATTGATCCTCATGGCTTTGCTCTCATTTAAGCATGGCATGGACGGCGCCGTTCACTTCATCGAGTCTGCCTTGGGAATGATTAGCCACACCGTGAGCTATGCACGTATCTTCGCCCTCAATACCGTGCATGTCATCCTCAGCGGTGTCTTCTTCTCCTTCACCTCCGGACTCCTTGTCATCAATTTTCCACCCATCTCCATCGGCGGCTTTGAACTCATCCCAGAGGCTGTCCCCTATCATGGCGAACTCATCCAGCCCGGTATGTCCCTCATCGGCGCCATCGTTGGCACCTTCATCGTCGGAATACTCGAAGGTCTGTTAGCTTTCATGCATACACTTAGGCTACACTTTGTAGAATGGTTCAGCAAGTTCTACCATGCAGGCGGGATTGCGTTTACACCATTCAAGACAACACGTCATTTCACTGTAGCAGCCGTTTCGGGTGCAACGGGCATTGAGCAGGTAGCTGTTCAATAGCCCGAGCACCTGTGTGCAGTCCTTTTGACGATAGGAATTACAAAGAGCGAAGGAACGGGATTAGTTACTGTCCTGTACCGCCGAGGTAAAGAGCGATGAGCTCAGACTCGCCCTTGTAGGCAGGTTCTTGATCTCTGCTGACACGCTGTCGATTGTCCCATGTGCTACGGGCAAGGAGGTCCGAGGTCTTGGCTCTCATATCGACGTTCTGTGCGGCTTGGATGTCTCCGACCTGTTGGAACACCTGCGCTGCAACGGTGTAGTTTCCAGCGGCTTCTCTGAACAAGTCCTTAGCGCTGTCAAAGTATCGTTCTGCTTTTGACTTGTTCCCTTTCTTTGAAAGGTACTCCCCGAGGAAATCGTTCTTGGCTCCTTCCAATCGAAGGAGGTCGCCCTTGAACTTCATCACGACACCATTGAGCTGCTGCACCTGTCCATCGACATTGTTCTTACGCCTGACGAGTTCGCCGACAACACCGTCCAGTTCTGTAGCGGCAGCATGGAACGCCGCGATGGCGCGCGAGATCTTGTCGATAGTGGCGTCATGGGCTTTCAGGGCATCCTCGATGTTTTCATTATCATCATCGAATTGCATTATCTCATCTTGAAGACGAGCGAACGAGTTGGCCCTTTCTAGTTGTGCCCGGATTGCCCACTGCTCCGAGTGTCTTGCAAATACTTGTGCCTCCGTTGCGAGTGCCGTGGACAATGCAAGCCTCCCAAGGTCTTCTAGCTCGTCTGCTGTCTCGTTTCGTCCCACCTTGCGGTAATAGCTTGCGGCTTCCTTTGCATGGAGATTCTCAAGGATGCGAGAAGTGATGAATTTGACTCCTGGCTGGAGCTGGGAACTCAATCTGAACTGAATGACATATTTGACATTACTCAGAATGGCGAGGGTCTTGTTTCTGAGTATGGTGACATCCTCGTCTCCAGTGCTTAGGCTGAGGAGGATGCCAAGGCTCGTTAGCGCCTCGCGGATCGATTCAAGCGCGTCCGAGGGATCATCCCCTAGGCGATTCGCAGCCTCGTCCAGTGATTTGTTCACATCTTGGATAAGTCCTTCTTTCCTGAGATCCTGCGCGAACTTGATCTGTTCAGTGATCCCGCGGCTGTCAGTAGGCTCTTTCTTTAGAAGTTCTCCCACAAAGGAAAAGATGCGCAGGTTCTCTCGTATTGCTGCGATTAGTTCTCGTGTCTTGGACAGTTTTTCTGCTTTCTTCAGGTCTCTGGATATCTCCTTCAACACGGAGAATGCTTCCTTTGTATTGTTGACCTGAAGCAGGTCTGAAAATGTCTGAACGGCAGCTTCTGCTTTACAGAACAACGCTTGGGCCTTCTTATGCTCCTTATCGATACGGGATTGGTCTGCATTTCCTTGGAGTGCAATGATGGCCGCGAAGAGCTTCTCAGCCCGACCGAATGCTTCAGACGCCGAAAGATAGAGTTTCGACGCATCTTCAAGATTCCCTGCGCGCATCTGAGCATCCGCTATGTCCTGGTAGGTCAGTCCCAAGTACACCTCGCTCAGACCCGCAGTGTTGTGCTTCCATGCCTTGAGTTGGGTGATCCTCTGTTTGTCGGCTGACTCTGATTTCTTGTAGTATGGGATTGCCTCGTTGTATAGGTCGGTTGCTTTCTCAAAGATGAATGCATTGAGGATGTCCCGCCAGATTAGCTCGTCGAACGGGTTGAATGCCTGCCTGAAAGTGCTCTCCAGACTGATCAACTCGTTCACGAACTCGTCGAAGAACTCGGCTTCAGCACTCTTGTTCTTTCCCAGTATCTCCACAAGCTCGGGAGCATCATCATCCAAAACCGACTTGGTCAGACTATATGCTCTGTAGCCCAGTGCAACACGACGCAATTTCTGAGTGCCATCCACAGTTGCAGGCACTGCTGAGAAGGGCTTCTCAAGCATTGTGTATACCACTGCAAGGTGTTTCAATGCATTTTTTGTCGCATCCTCATGTTCCTCGTCTGTGAACGGGCCACTTGCAGCAGCAGCCTGGTGTAGCCACGCCAGTACCTTTGCCATCCAGATGTCGGCGAGATTGTTCCGAATCTGAATTTGGATCTCCTACATTGCCCGCTCTAGTTGTTCCTTAGCTTCGCCTTCAGCAGTGGCAAGCCTGTTGCGGATGAACGCAAGGTCAAAATCTTCTCCCATCAGTGTTTCGCTGAACACTGCCAGCTCATCATATAGGGTCGTGAATGCATCGTGCATTCTCAGGCGTTTCTTCTCTAACCCTTCCATATCGTCAATATCATGTAGTGAGAAGTCCCGAACGGCTTCCTGTGCGGCTGCGTTGAGTTCGTATAGACGACTCGTATATACTTCGACCTCGGAAGAGGGCGCGTTTTTCTTTCTATTCAAGACGGTACACTCAGCTCGTATTAAACCGTCTTTACACTACATTATACTTAAGACTACCTGAGTTGGCTTAATTGTACTATACATCTTCTAGGATGCAGATGCACTTTTCCCACTAGTGCTGTTCTCAGATAGACTACCGATAACCGAACTTTCGCTATACTATCCATCAACAGCCCTGAATTTGATCTGCCTACCATCCCTGTACTTCATCAGATGCCCCTGGTCAACGAGCTTGTTCAAGACCTCGCTTGTCCTAGAACGTGATTTACCCCACATCCTTGCAGCCTCAGCAGCACTAAGACCCAAGCCAGTCCCCTCTAGCAAGCTCACCAGCCGCTGCCAGCTGGCATCATACTCGAGACAATTCTCTGAATTCGGGAATATCTGATAGGAAGTCGTCTTCATCTCTCTACTTGAAACCTTTGTCCTAAGGTCATCAATTGTCTTGGTGAGGTTCTTCACTGTCTTTCTGAGGACGCGGATTTCATCCTTGAGTTTATCCAGCTCGTCATTATCCCCCATGCATGTTCACCTTATCCTGTGAATTTATCCTTCAATTGGGAGTAGGCTCCATTCTTCTTTCCTTTCTTGGATATCTCGATTATCTCCTTCTCATCGGGCACTTCCAGTTCCTCGAGTGTTTGGTATGACTCTAGATTTGCCTCGGGTGTCAGAAGACTGTCGTCCTGCCCCACAGTTTCCTCAAAAATAGCATTGGTCGGGTTTCTCACATCAGGGGTATCTATTTCCTCTGTGATGATCTGCTCCATCGGATTCTCCAAATGGATCGCCTCAGCGCAGTCGATACACCTGTATGCTTCTTCTTTTTTGTTTAAGACCTCTTCAAGGATTTCTTTTGTTTCCTTGAAGCACTTGTTCTTCTTGTGCTTGTACGTCATTTAGCGCAGTCCCACCGTCAGTTATCGACAACAATCGACAACAACCGTCAACATATCAAAAGGGTTTGTCCAGTTATAAGGTTTTGGAATTGACTGGCTCTATGGAACAAGTCGAATGATATGGACGGAAGTTGTAAGATTAACACGCGGTTTTGTCACTTTTCAGGCGACCCAAATAAGAACGGCGAGCCAATCGTATCAAGTAATTTTGGTTGGTGGACTTTTTCCACAGAACCGAATTGACTGTCCTTGTAACCTAATACAATGTCTAAGAAATGATTTGAGCCTGTCACATGATCCTTACTCGATTTCTATTTGTTTCTTAAGAAAGACCATCAATCTCATCTTGGTGGTCTGAATGACATATCTGGGTCATTTTCCCAACGTACTCAAACCTCGAACCAACATTCTGGAAAACATGCTACTGCAATTATCTATAGCATAGCCTAGGCTCGACCATTCTGCATCCAATAACGATGCAAAAGGCTTAAAGATATGGGATTGGAAATGGGAATGGGTGGTTAAATGGGTAAGAATGTAGTAGACGAACGCGGCCGTATCACAATCCCGAAGGAGCTGCGTGATAAAGCAGGTTTCAAGCCTGGAGATAGTGTTCGTATCACACCGACGAAGGACGGCGTGCTTATAACGAAAGCAGTTGATTTGAATGTCTTCATGGAAGAGCTGAGAGGATGCATCACAGTTGAAGGCGATTTGGATCCACTGAAGCTAAAGGAGATATGGAGAACTGTACCTTGATCCTCATCGATACCAACATTTGGGCCTATTATTTTGATACTACTCTCTCAGAGCATACACAAGTCATCAAACCGGTTGAGGTCGCACTACGACAGGGACGAGCTGCCATCAATGGTACTATTGTGGTTGAAACTCTTCATTATCTTATCAAACGCCTAGGCCCTTTGGCAGGCGGAGAGAAAGCACGTGTTTTCATGGATTATGAAATCCCCCTATATGCATTGGATGTGGAAACTCTTAACCTGACAAGAGAGAAACTATGTGAATATTCGCACTTGGGGATTGGTGGGCGGGATGCATCAATCTTGGCCACGATGGAGAAAGAATCCATTAACAAGATAATGACCCATGACCATGCTTTCAAACGTGTACCAACAATAGATGTCATTGATCCCGTATAGTTGACCAAGTGGCACTGGAAGGGCCGTCTATTGTCATAGTTAGATGATGAAATCTCCAAATGTTCACTGCATTGTCCAGTTGTACTAACGGCTCCTGAAAGTACCCGCATAAGCGATTTTGTGATAGTTCTTTACCCGACCACACGAAACCCGGAGCTAGCGATTGCATTGGTATGTATAAATGACAAGTATATCTCAACAGAAAATTCGTGTTTTCATATTACTATCTCAAGAAATTTAATCCTAAAATGTTGTAAGAACCATCGTATGCTCTCCTGCCCAACGATGCACGGATTGCCGTGGACACGGGCCGCAGTCCTTCTCGACCTCCTTCGGAGTAGGCCTTGCGCCAAGGTAGACGGAAGACCTGGAACCACCGAACACCATGGAGGCTGCAGTCACAGGTCTCTTAAGGGAATACTTCACAATTCGTTCTCGGTGAGTCACGGAGCTCATTATCTTAATCACGTTTACATGTGGTGGTTTCCTGTGACTCCCACTTGTTCCAAATGTCTTGTTACCTTACACTTTTCAAAACACAGTATTGGTTTGCAGAGAATACATAATTCATTATGATTGGACGATGCGCCAATTGTCATATTCTCATCTGATACCTGTGTGAAATCTCACTCCCCGTCCCCCTTTATGAAGTTCAGCAGTTTGAAATGTTGTCCGCGTTTACTTGTCGGTTGACATTGAACGTGCAAACGTCATGTATCCTGTGTGTCCCACCATCCATGTGGTAGGACGGGTCTTTCCCTCCCGCACCATGATTTCTCGTTGGAGGACTTCTAGCGTTCTGACCATCCCCCACTTCCCGCTCTCATGCATGGCTTTGCAGGTCTTCATGACCTGTTCAATGGTCGGGCTATAGCTTGCGAGGAAGTGACTTGCCTTCAGGACACGGTGCGCTTCATCAACCAACAGCCACGGAGTCGCCAGATCGAGAACCACTGCATCCACCTCAATCTCGTTGATGCCTTCGAGGATGTCCTTATTGTGCATCGTTATCCGTTCCATGTCTGCATAGCGCTCAAGGTTCTTCTTTGCCCCATTGTACATGTCTTCTCTCACTTCATAGGTGTAGACATGTCCTGTTGTACCAACGGCTCTTGAGAGCACCCATGTGAGAGATCCCGAACCAGTTCCTGATTCAACCACACGAGACCCCGAGCATATCCCCGTTTCATTGATTATTGTGGCTGCGTCCTTTGGGTAGATTATCTGTGTGTTTCTTCCCATTGAGATTTGGATATCATTCTGACTAGGCTTGTGTATTTGGAACATGGTTCCCGAATGGCTCTGGACACGTATTCCGAAGGGTCGTCCGATCAGGTCGTCAAAATCGATGATACCCTTGTTTGAATGGAACTTATTCCCAGCTTGGACTTTTCTTATCCAGTTCCTCTTCGCATCAAGGAAAATGTAAACGTATGAGCCATCCTCGATGGTGTTTGACATATCTCAGGTCTCAATTCCTTCTGTTTTGAGTCTTGCTGAGTGCTATTATTCGATTAGTGCCCACCACCAAAGCTTTATTGGATTTCGTCATCTCTCGAACAAGGGGGTACTCCTTGGACGAACGCGAACTACCACCCGGAGCAAATGACGAAACCGACACTCCATCTGAGGCAAGCGAGGAGCCTATCTTGGGGCCGATCAATCTGCTTTCCAAACACGTACTTGAGTATCATCCCCGAGTCACGGATGAGTTGGCCCTTCTTATTGATAATGACATGGGAGTCATCTTGGGTCGCACAAAATCATTCAATTCGAAGTTTCCACGTTTCGGTCTGGGGTTGATTGGCGCGGTCACTGAGACCTCTGATGATGTGTTAGCATCACTCTTTGGAACACCCGTCTATCTCGACTTGATGAGCCCACACGTTCTTTTTGTTGCAGGCAAAAGGGGATCTGGCAAGAGCTACACGCTTGGTGTCATCGCAGAGGAACTGGCGCTTGCGATGGAACGACAGGAGATTGAGGTTGCCGCTGTTGTAATCGACACTGTGGATGTGTTCCGCCAAATGACTGATCCGAACGAGGGGCAGAAGGATCTCCTCGAGAAGTGGGGTCTCGATGCCTGTGGGTTACAGGCTGCGGTATATATTCCTCGTAGCACCTATATGGGTCTTCCAGATGATGTCAAGAAACGAGAGAACCTGTATCCACTGGCAATCAGCCCCAAAGAACTCACCTCAAGTGACTGGGGCTATGTCCTCGAGAAAGGCGGACAACTCAGTACAACGATGGACAATCTGATCAGCGATGTCCTCGAGTTCGTCAGGAAGGGATATGTTCTTGAGGATGGCGAAAAAGTTTCACTGAAACGCGACTTCAGTATCAGGGATATGATCCGCTGCATCGAGAAGCACCCCCGTATAATCGAGCTTTATCAGGCGTCCACACGGACTGCCCTCATACAACGTTTGAAGAGTGCAGACCGCTTGGGCGTATTCTATGAAGGAGGCACCAGTGCCCAAGACCTAGCGGTTGGAGGACAGATCACAATCATTGATGTCGCACCGCTTGGCTCTGATGCAGAGGCCGTTCTTGCCATCCTGACTAACATGCTGTGCAGGCAGGTGTTGACATATCGGATGGCGTGGACGGATGACGGGACAAGTGCACGTGAGGAGCTCCCGCCAACGTGGCTCATTATTGACGAGGCTCACACGTTGGTTCCCCGTTCCGGCAGTACGCCTGCAAAGGACGCTATAGTTGCATATGCCAAGCTTGGCCGACGCTTTGGATGCAGCCTTGTCCTCTGTACGCAGCAGCCCTCCGCGGTTTCTGATGATGCCATCTCGCAGGCTGACCTCATAATCTCCCATTCATTGTCACATGATGGCGATATCAGGGCATTGCATCAACGAGCGCCCGCCGTAATGCTCGACCAATTCAAAGAGAAGGTCTTCATCAGTAGCCTGCCCCAAGGCGTGGCGTTGGTCTTCGATCAGGTCACAGAGAACAAACGGGGTTTCCTGATGCAGGTACGCCCTCGTGTATCGCAACATGGTGGCGCAGACCGGCTCTCTGGCTTATTCGAAGCTGCACGACTTTTGCCTCCAGAGAAACGATATGAAGAGAACATCATGGAAGAAGTGACAGAGGAAGAAGTGATAGAAGACGTGCTACCTGATGTCCCTCGCCCCCCCATCCAACTGAGTGAAGAGGACTGGAAGATCCTAGATGACTGGATGCAACAGTATGTTGAGAAGGTGTTCATGGAGCGGATGCAGGAATTCCATATCACTGAGACTCCAGCACCTCGTACCGAGAAGGAAGAACCAGAACCTATCACAGACATTCCCGAGTCCCCCGTAGGCGATGACGTTGATGCTCAGATTGACCTATCTTCGATCCAGATCAAGTCATTCCCCACAATAGCAAGATCCCTTCTAGGCAAGGCGATGCAAAGGAGTGTGCTATATAATCCTACATCACATAGTTTCCTGTTCGATTCGGAAGTGAAGCACCGTGAAGTTGAATCTGTCCATAGTGTGGGTGTGGATCCGATCCGGCTTCTGAAAAAAGTCCTTGGTGTTCTCATGGCTGCTGGCATGAAGGTCATCCGAGTCCAGACCGAGAATGATTTCTCATACATTCTTCTTAGAAAGGACGGAATGAGAGCGTCTGTTTCCGTCGGTATTTCACTTGACGCTGTCAGTATTCCTGTTGTCATCGTGGGTGATAACAAGAAGCAGGTCATTTCGATGATGGACAAGATTCGCTTGGCACAGGGACGCTAGACCCGGATAACTCGTTGATATCGGGAAAAGTATGAAAAAGTCGATTTGCAAAAAACACAATGAACGGTACTACTCTCCTTTTAGCCCCTTCTGCAAGATTCTTCAGAAACATCGTTGGCGCTCCCCAATTTCTTCTCCCTCCCTGATATCTTCCTAGATGAAGAGGATTATGCATCTCCCGACGAGCAGAAAGTGCGGAAACCTCACAGAGAGCCTGATGTATGAATGTCCTTATAAGGTGCAAAATACGCAACGAACATGACCCACAATGAGCAAATCCGACATCCGTCCCCCAGTGAACCTGAAGATATCTTCAATGACCGATTTGGCAAGGATGCTAGTTTCCTGGTCCCAAAGGGACAGGCCTGCAAGTATGCTGTATTTCGAACACCAAGGTAAGCATATCTACGGCACGTTAATCTCAAATCACGGCTACTATGAGATGTACGGCCTACCAATGTGGATTTATACCGAAAGTGATTCTCCCCCAGCAGGAACATTCCTTGCATACAAGGCGCGCCCCAAGGAGTCATTGGAGTTCACAAACACCATCGACTCTGAGCCTATGGTAGTCCATCTGCCTGTCATCAAGCTTGCTGAGAAACTGGAAATCTTGGCGCTCGAATAACCTTTTGTTTATCGTTGCCTAGTAGACCAGAAAGTCAGGGAGTGGTCTTCTATCCACTTTCCGAGGTCACTGGCCATCAAGTCGTGGTCGAACGCCAAATCCCCAGGTCTGAGCTCGTGTAGGTCATGCCATTTTGCCTCATCGGCGTCGTCCCCTCCGAGCGGTGAGCCCTGAATAGGCTTGGCAATGAACACGATGCTGAGGTGATGGTCTCTTGGATCCCTATCCGGCGAAGAATACACTCCAAGCAGTCCTATAATCTCAACATCCATCCCTGTTTCCTCTTTTGCCTCACGCACAGCTGCATGTTCTGCTGTTTCACCATGGTCGATGAAGCCGCCCGGAAACACCCACTTTCCTTTGAATGGTTCCCGCCCCCGTTTTACCAGTACGATTCGCGTTCCATCGAGGATAACGATGTCAACGGTTGGTTTCGGATTCTTGTACATGACTAGTACATCTCCCTTGGTGATGCCCGTAGGAAGTTCACCGTGAATATTACTGCAAATAGTACGAATGCCATCCAGATAGTCAACGTGACGATAAGTACGTTCAGCTTGAAGAATATCTCCACGATGAGGAATAGCGCCACGATGATGATGTTGACAGGCCCTCCGATAGTGGTGTCATTCGCGACACCCAGCCTCTTCTTGATCAGTATCATGATGGCCACAATTGAAAGGGATATCCAGTTGATGTAATTAAAGAAGAGCCATGACATATCAGCGAATGGTATGTCAAAGCCAAACGGTGTGGGAATAGGTGGGAGGTACAGGACAAGAAAGAAGGTGAATACTATCAACTCGCCGAACCGGATCCATCTTGTTGGTGTCTGCGTGTAGACCGTGCCGTATACTCCCCTGTCATACTCCTGCGCGCCGAAATAGATGAAGTAGACCGGAGCTCCAAAGCTGAGAGCATTCACAATGCATTGTGCGAATCCATAAACGACCTTGAACCAGAAACCACTCCATGCTGCAAGTATCCCTTCCCAGACCTGAAGGTACAGCGGGATGAATTGGATGGCCACCAGTGCAGGCAGGATGCTCAATGCAATAGCAACGATAATCCCGAGAGCAGAAGCAGCTTTGCCACCTCCCATTTTTCCGATGCCGATTGTATGAAAGATACGGAATGCTATGTAAAGTCCTGAGAGGACTGCAAGAGGTGCGATGATCATGGGTAAGACGAAGAACCCGATGACAAAGGCTGCATTTGTCCCATAGAATATCCTCCATCGCAGTGGGACCGCATCTATCGTTTCATCCATGTGGTGTACAGTGTTAGCCAACCTGTATCTTGAGTAGTATATATGGCCAATCCATGTCAGAGAGAATATCGCTGGCGCCGCAACAAAGTGAAACAGGGTGTCGTATAACGGATCGCCAAATGGTGCCATCTGGAATGGCAGGAGTAACATCAAAAGGAAGAAGTAGATTGGGCCAATAATTGCGACCATGACGACTATTAACCGTGTGTAAAGCCAGTCTGGGGACACAGATACTCACCATGTCTGTCTGTCATCGCATCTCATATAAAGTATGACCGCCCTATATGGAGTACGCGAGTAGGTGTTTGAGAGATGTACAAACGTAAGCTTGCTGCTGCCAGTTTTGTCCGGAAGAGCAAACTGATCATAGGTCTTGATCTTGTTGCTGACATGACAAAGGGGCAGGCAGAACGCTCTGCTGAAAGGGAACGTGTTGAGAAGGAAGCAATTCGAATAGTGGAATCCACTGCAGAACATGCCGTTGCTTTCAAGATTAACCGTCATCTCGTCCTTCCATTAGGGCTTTTTGATGGCATCCCGCGAATCCTTGACCGCATCCATGACCTTGGACTCACTGCCATAATGGATTGTAAGATCAATGACATTGGCAATACCAATGTGCACATCGCACGCTACTATTATGATGCAGGATTCGATGCTATCATCGTGAATCCTTTCGTTGGCTGGGAAGGAGGTCTAGACGGTGTGTTCAAGATGGCACAGGAAAAACAAAAGGGTATCATCACCCTTTGCTATATGTCGCATCCTGCTTCTGCTGAGGGATATGGCCTCTATGTTTCCGATCACCCGAAGGGGAAGAATGCAGAACCTCTCTACCTGAGATTTGCAATGCTTGCCCGAAAACGTGATGTAGACGGGGTCATCGTTGGGGCTACTTATCCCGAGAAAATCATGGAGATTAAGAAAGTACTTGGTGATGAAGTTCCTATTCTCTGTCCGGGGATTGGGGCTCAAGGTGGGAGTGCCAAAGAGGCATTGGACGCTGGCGCGACTTATGTCATTGTTGCTCGTTCTATTGTCAATGCAGATAACCCTGCAAGTGCCGCCAAGGCACTCAATGTGGCGATGGGCGTGCGTACATAAGTGAGCATCACACCTCACAAATCGACCCGAAAAACGATGTTCTCTTGGAAAAGGATATAGGCAAGGTGTTCGTGAAATGACACAGGTCATGTACATCTCTGTACATGCATCAGGCAGAGATCCAATAGCGGATGCCTCATTGGCGACGGAGTAAATCCTTATGGCAAACAGTAATGGATATAGTTTTTCTAGTTGGACCTCTTTCATTGCAGAGTCCCAGATTAGGGCGTTGTTGAGATACAAGGTGAAGTACTACTTCGCCGGTGGCAAACCCGGCATCATGCCTACAGATATTTTTGCCAAGATCATGCAGGATCTCAGTGTAAGGTATCTTGAGGACTCCAAGCTTGCTCTTGATGATTTCAACTATGGGCCAACCGGTGGACAACCTTGGTTCTTGAAGACTCTAGCAAAACGGTTGTGTGATGTGAGGTCTATTCCAATCGACTGTGATGAGGGGTGGAACAATGTATCGATCACGAATGGCTCCCAGCAGGCGATTTATGCCCTTCTTGACACACTTATCGACCCTGGGGACATCATCATAACTCCCTCTCCTGCATACCTTGGGTTCCTTGTTCCAGCAGTGAAGTTGGGCGGACGTATCCTGACTGTGCCGACTGACCATGATGGGATAATCCCTGAATTCGTTGAGAAGGCAATCTATCTCTCCAAGTCCAAGTTTGGCAAGATACCCGATATTGTCTACGTCGTGCCAGACTCTGACAACCCGAAAGGCACCACAATCCCACAAAAGAGGCGTCAAGCACTGTTCGATATCTGTGAGAATCACAACATTCTATTGATTGAGGACTCCGCCTATGCAGAGATCCAGTTCAAAGAAACTCCCAAACCCATCAAAGCACTGGACAAGGACAATAATCGGGTAGCCTATCTTGGCACTACCAGTAAAGAAGCCGCGGTACTCCGTGTCGGGTATTCGGTTCTCCCGCCTAACGTTCGTGAGCAGGTCCTAAAGGACAAGGGCTACCTTGATCTTTGCACTTCGACGTTCGTTCAGAGGATCCTTGACGAGTACTACTCCAAATACATTGACGAGGCGATGAGAAAGGCAATCCCCCTCTACAAGGCACGATATGAAGCAATGGCCAAGGCGATGGACGCTTCGTTCCCAGCAGGCGACCGGACTGATCCCACTGGTGGGTTCTTTATCTGGTGGGAGAGCGATAACAAGGACTTTGACAGCAGCAAGTTCATGAAGGAAATCGCAATTCCTAACGAGTTACTATACGTGCCTGGCGGCCCATTCTATCCAATAACTGGATTCTCCATGACCGAGGACGGCAGTGATGTTGAACCCAGTGTCCCACGACCGAACACCATGCGACTTGGATTCTCATATGCTGTACCAGAAGACATTTCCATTGGGATAGAACGGCTTGGGAACCTCCTGTCAGAGCATATCTAATCCGCTCATCGCTTTCATCCACGAACAATGGAATCATTCCTTCAAACCATGAAGTTCACAAAGTACTTTGCACCATGCCTCATGCCTTCCACGTAGGCCCGTTCATAAGGCCCGAACAAGTCAGCGAATCCCGCATTGATTGCCCAATCGATCCATGCCCATGAGGACTCTTGGGAAATCTTTCCTTCTGTGTACTGTCCAAATGCCCAGCTGAGATACCTCTCCAAGTCCATCTTCCTCTGCAGTTCCTCGCTAGAGGCATGGTTCTTTTGATTAATGTCATCGCTCAGCCGGTTTAAGACATCATTGAGTTTGAAATATGTTTCATCAATGATCTGTGCTAACGCATGAAGATGCTCGTTCATCTCCTCGATTCTACCTTTCTTTCGAAACCGTGCGATTTTTCCAAGGGGCCTGAACATCTCTGGCCTGTGCAGGATAGGATAGCCAAGCCCTTGAAGTTCCTTGCCCAATCTTTCGCTCCATGGTGTATTATAGTACACTCGAGGATACTTGACATAGAGCGGGAACGGATGTCCAATCTCTCTGGCAATTGGAATGACCTGAGCGTAATATGCAGTTTCTCCCGGTCCCCCTACATGGGTCACGATAGGAAACGAGGTATCAATAATCAATTGTCGAGTGTCCACACGAGGTGAAAGGAAACGTGCCACTTCGCTCAAGTCGGGCGAGACTGCGTCGATTTCTATCTCGACCTTCTCTCCACAGCTCGGACACTTGCCCTGAAGGAGTGCACGAGTTCCTCTATCGATATATGATAGTTCCGTGCGACTACGGTTGCACGAACCATTGCTGCACTCGTAATAGAACGGGACATAGTCGTTTCTTCGCCTTCCGATACCTGTTTCATACCCTCTGCTCTCAATCAATGATGAGGCATACTCGTGAGCACGTATGAATTTCAATCTGTTCTCTTTTTGCAGAAGAAGCTCCATTCCGAATGCTAATAGTTCTCTGATCTCGCCGTCTGATGCAGATAGCAACGGCAATCCTAGATTTCCATGGATATTGAAGAGACTTGCAAGAATCCTTGCTGCCCAGTCGCCTAACGAAGTCGAGTTGATGAACGCGTGTCGAACCACTGAGAAGCATTCCTCTAACCGCTCCTCGAACAATGATCGCGAGGATCCCTCTAGAACCTTGAACAAGGGTCTATAGCCTGCTTTTATGCTCTCTTCAGCTTCTTCATACCATGAATAGCCTGGCAAGGGGATCATGCTTACAGGTGAATGCTCGAACCCCTCCGGGACGGGGATGGTTACTACTGTTCCACCAGAACCCATCAGAGGAGTCCGTATGTGCGTTAATTCGTTCTGCACTACATCGTAGTCAGCAACAAAGAAGTAAGAAGCAAACGTGTGCTCATCGGTAGAATTCAATACTGCGACACGTTCGACCGTTGCGGCCTTGTTAAGGATGAAAGCTGGTCCTCCCAAAACCACAGACTGATGACCTGCCTCAATGGCACCATTGTGAAGGTTCTTGATGTTCATCTCAACTTTTGGAGTTAGGGATCCTAATTCTCTATTGATGCGTCGCAAAGTGTTCTCAAGCTTGGTCAATCTATCTTCTGTGTGCCACCCCGTTTTGTCATATTCACCAAGTAGGGCTATCATTCTCGCCCTGTTTGCACCAAATGACTTTGGAGGATTTCCATATAGCTGTATTCCTAGTTCTGGGTTCGAGCTTGTCCAGATACACTCCTCATACACTGTCATGACGCTTGGCTTTACCATTCTTCTCACCTAGACTCTAGCACAGATTCGAACACCCTCTCATATTGGCTCACTATATCATCAGCAGATAAACTCTCTTCCACACGTTTTCGTCCTGCTCTCGCATATTTGTTCCTAAGAGAGTCGTTCTCAAGAAGATTGATTACCGCCTCTGCAAATCTTTCCTTGTCAAAGTCCTTGGTGACTATTCCATCCACATCAGGACGGACAAGTTCCGGTATTCCGCCTGCTGGTGTTGTGATGACGGGCAAACTACACGCCATGGCTTCAAGTAGTACTAAGGGCATCCCTTCCTGTGTCGAGTTGAGCAAGAATATATCCGCCGAACACATGATATCCTGGATGTTGCTCTTGATTCCCAGCAGATGGACATTGTTACAAAGATCCAGCTTCTCGATTGTGCGTTCAACCTCGATTCGTGTAGGGCCATCCCCAGCGATAATCAATCTTGCTTTCGGGTAATGATCCACAACGATACGCATGATCTCGATTAGCTCGACAACCCTTTTGATTCTCCTAAAATTCGAGGCATGGAACAGGACACGTTCATCAGGTGCTATATCTCTGACATCTTCCTCGGATCGCAAGGACACACAGCCGCTCTCGACCACAAGTCTGATTCCGCTGCGATGCGTGAACCTTCGAGTATCGATGAAGTTCGGAATCACATGGATATCACGCTCGATGCCAAGATCATTCTGTGCCTTCTCCCGGAGGTACTCTGAAACGCATGTCACCGCATCAGCCTGCTCCACGGTATGCTTCACGACCGGTTTGTAGGCGGGGTCAGTCCCGAGTGTATGGACATCAGACCCATGCAGAGTCACGACATAGGGTGTCCCTGTAATTTCCCTTGCCATGAATGCAGACATCGCATGTGGGATGGCATAATGAGAATGGATAAGATCCAAATGCGAATCTCTTACTGACTTCACTATCTTAGAGGTCAGAGCCATTGTATAGGGGGATCCAATATTCTTGAAGAGTGGATAATCGAAGCTATCTACGAGGTCAACGTAGACCCCACGAGTCTGTTCCCACATCAAAGAGAACGGACGCTGGTAGGTGATGAAATGGATGATGTGATTCCTTTCAGCAAGGTGTTGTCCAAGTCTTGTAGCAAGATATCCAGAACCGCCGACGGAAGGGTATAGGTTGACGCCAATTCTCACGCTAAACGACCTATTAATCGAGGATGAGGATTTCCCCTTTAAGGCAAATGGTCAAGACATTTTTCTTCGATAGCAAATATTGATTAGAATGACATGGGGTTCCGAGCCTATGGATCAATCTATTCTGGTAGTCTGCGCCCATCCTGATGACGAAAGTCTTGGGGCCGGAGGAACTATTGCCTCTCATACCATGCGAGGTGTTCCCATTGATGTGCTATGTCTGACAGGCAATACAACCCGTGAAGCTGAGATGAGAGCAGCCTGCAACGAACTAGGTGTCAGGAATCTCATAACTAAGATACGGGATGATTTTGCAATAGACATGACAGTTAAGGATGAAGTGGTGCAGACCATTTTGGATTTCCGCCCTTCAATCCTCATCACTCACTCCCGCGATGACTATAACCAGAATCACGCCACCTGCGCAGAGATTGTGAGTCAGGCTGTGGAATGGGCATCTCATACCACAATCTTTGAGGATGCCCACAGGGTCGAACGAATCTACCATATGGAGATAAACAGCCTTCTGTCCCGACCCCATGTGCTTGTGGACATTACCGAGTCGTATGATATTGCCCTGAATGCACTATGCAGTCATGAATCTCAAATCAGAAAAGCAAACCGATTCTATCCGCGTTTCTATGATGTTCGGACGCTTCTCCGTGGTGTTCAGGCCGGATGTCAGCGGGCGGAAGCATTCACTATCGAGATGCCTTTCCACGCAGGGCCATTCTACCCTCGAAACAGTGTGAAATCGCTTATCTAGCCGGAATCTGTCCCGCTGTCTGCCTTTGCCCTTCTAGCTGCAAGCAGTGCTTTGAGTTCGCCCATCATGCTCATCCCGCCACCCCCAGCAGGTTTCGGAGAGGGTGCCTTTGGAATCGGGGCAGAGGCCATTGCCGGAGCTGCATCTGCGGCTGCTGAGGGACTTGCTGCCACCGCTCCAGACGCAATTTTACTACTTAAGGAGTCAATCCTAGAACCCAGTTGTGAAACTTGACCTTCGATATCATCCAGACGCTTCTCTAACTGGCCGAAGGCTTCAACGAGCTTCCCAGTTATAATACTGACTACTTCTCCAAGCTGTCTCAGTTTCTCTTCGGTAGGATCTTTCAGGGCCCACTCGAACTCTTCCATAATGAAATCTTCTTCATCGCCCATTGGATATGCCTCAGGTCAGTAAGTGAACTCTCGATTAAAATCGCTATAAAGATTGTCCGGATAGCGTAGTCTTTAGTATGATGATAAAAAGTCTACCATTGTGAAAGCAGTATAGTTTCCATCAGTTTTTTGAATTTAATAGACTCTATGTTAACTATGGACGACCTATTTGTATCCCTTTCTACCTCTGCAGACCAGCAACTCGACCTGTTAATGCGAACTGGTGCGAGAATAAAAAAGTGAATATAACGAAACAACCACATTGAATAACATCCAATTCATGGGCACAACAGATTACTTCCTTGGCCTAGGAGTATTCCGCACGCAGCACTTCTTGCAAATTATAATAAATGTGTTGCATCATGACGTTGTACGAAAAAGCAAAGCAACACATGACAACCCTCGGTGTAGGTTTTGTCGTATTAATGAACAATCCGAAAACGCATTATCTTTTACTCAAGAGCGTCTTGCACAATGCCTCGGAATTTCCGATGATATATTCATTCATGAATCGCCTATTATTGATTCAACTTCTTTCTTTGCGCGTTCTAATATATCCTCTACTATCTCCACCGTAGGCGCCTCACAGGTTATACGAATGACAGGCTCAGTACCAGAAGGTCTCACGAGAACCCACCCCTGTGTCAGTGAGATGCCGAGTCCATCCACGGTCAAGACCTCTTTGACATCACCAAGAGCTTTTGGCAAGCTTTCCGTAAGGGCATTCATGACCGTGGCTTTCTTATCGTTCGGAACTGCCAGTTTCGTCTTCTTCAGCGGATAAATTGGGATTTCGGAAATCAGGTCACCGAAGCTCCGGTCAGACTCTGCCATCATCTCAAGTATCTTACATGCTGCAAGAAATGGCTCCGGAGCCAAGTGGAACTCAGGGAATATGAATACTCCACACGCCTCGCCCCCAAGGACTGCATCGGTTTCTTTGATCTTGACCGCCACTTGGATGTCGCCAACAGGGGTTCTTTCTGTAGATCCTCCAACCTCTGAAACGACCTCGTCCAAGACCTTTGAGCTGTCCACGGTGGTAATGATTTTCTTTGACCTGCTTATTCCCAACGCATTTCGTGCAAACAGGGCGATAGTGCGGTCACCACGAACCACCTCTCCTTTTTCTGTGACGAACACAACTCTATCCGAATCACCATCATGGGCGATACCTAAGTTCGCTGCTGTATCCTTGACCAGTTTGATAAGGTCGCCAAGCGTTTCCTCTTCAGGCTCAGACCTCCTGCCTGGGAAATGTCCATCGAGCTGTCCATTGATGGTTATCACCTTGCACCCTAACTCCCGCATGAGGTATGGTGTGAGCACACAGGCCGCTCCGTTTCCCGGGTCTACGATGACATGATACTGTTTGCTCCGGATCTTCTTGACATCACACTGTTTCAAGAGTTCCTCGATGTGAATCTCTGCGCCGTTGTCGATTCGCGATATATCCCCTAGTGAACTCCAATCGGCTACCTTGAACTCTTTTGACTCGTATATCCTCTCTATCTCTGCCTCCATATCCGGTGTGAAGCCCATGCTGTCCCCTGACCAGAACTTCACACCTGTGTATTCAGGGGGATTGTGAGAGGCAGTCACCATTATCCCTGCTGAAAGCCCGAGTTTCTTCGCTAGGAATGCCAGTGTCGGTGTGGGGATGACTCCTGCGCGTTTTACATTGACTCCGGTAGACACTATTCCGGCACACAATGAGTCGGCCACCATCTTCCCAGTGGTTCGGGCATCCCTTGCTAAGAGAATGGTGCCTTCTCTAAGGTACGTACCAACTGCTTTCCCAAGGTCAAGTGCCATGTCCAGCGTGAACCCTTCTCCATACAATTTTCGGACTCCAGTGGTTCCAAAGAGCTTGCCTGTCATAATAGTCAGTGAATATCCCGACCTGATGACAGAAAAAGGTAACTAAATCCAAAATACACCTAAATGTAGATACAGCCCTTCGATTTTTGGGATCACTACAATGCCTTTCTTCGAATTCCGTGGTGCGCGGATGCACTACATCGAACTAGACGAACGAGAAGACAGATCGAAAGGTTTGGACATAGTCTTTGTGCACGGCGCAGGCTCTTCTCGCCTCATCTGGTCTCTTCAGCTTATCCATTTCAGGAAGCAGCATCGTGTCATCGCACTTGACCTGTACGGTCATGGCGAGTCAGAGAAGATTGATGACCATCCTGATGTCATTCGTGGGTTCCCTGAACAGGTATCTGCATTGGTCGAGCATCTTGGACTGGTTCGGTTTGTCCTTGTTGGTCACTCAATGGGCGGCGGAGTGGTCATGTCGTACGTTCTCAATCCGTCATTCAGACAACCTCTAGCAATAGTGCTCGCAGATACTACATCAGATCTTGACCTGCGAAAGCTCATTGTTGGATTGGTTATCGAGGCCTTGGAGGATCATTCTCCCAAACAGGACTTTTCTCACCTCGAGGACGAGCTTGAGAAGTATATCTTACCTGACTATCAGAAAATCGCAGTATCATTTGACCGTACCATTCTTCGGGATCTTGATGCATGTGACGACTTTGATGTGACCGAACGGCTCCATGAGATTTCCATTCCCACTCTCGTTGTGGTCGGTGAGGACGACGATATCATCAAACCAAAGAGGGCGAAGGCACTTGCCGATGCCATCAAGGGCTCCCAGTATGCAATTGTTGAGGGGGGCGATCACTCGCCCATGGTCGAGGTGTTCGAAAACTTCAATGCTCACCTTGAGCGGTTCTTTTCGTGGCTTGAAACAGAACACTTGGCCTAGTGGCCTGTGCTGGTTATGAGCAGGTTCCTGAACCTCTTGGATGTGACAATGACAGCAGAAATGCAGTAATCGTAGATGGTAACACATCTAGAGATTTACTTTTTCGTTGTGGTGGTGTTATTCGTCATCACTGCGTTCAATCGAACGAAAGCTTATTAGACCCGTACGCTTTATCGAACAAGTACAACTCACCTACTGCAAGAGCGAGATGGTAAACAATGAGTTCCAGCTATGATTTTTTGTTCAAAATCGTCGTGCTTGGCGAAGGAGCAGTAGGAAAGACCGCTGTCGTGACTCGATTCTCACATGGATTTTTCAGAACTGACTACAAGACCACGATTGGCTCTCAGTTCGCTGTAAAGAATATCGATATTACAGACAACTCTGGGTCGCGCTATACGGTCAAATTGCAGATCTGGGATGTTGCAGGACAGTCACGGTTCCAGATACTTCGTCCGATGTACTACCGTGGTTCCAGTGGTGGTATCCTTGTCTATGATGTGACCCGGCGCCGCACATTCATCGTCCTGGAAGAATGGCTGCGGGAGCTTGAGAAGGCTATTGGAAAGCAGATTCCACTCGTCCTTGTCGCAAACAAGACTGACCTCCCAGACCGTGTCATCGAGCCTTCAGAGGGCAGAAAGTTCGCAGATGAGCATGGGATGCCATATCTGGAGAGTTCTGCAAAGACTGGTGAAGGCATTGTTGACATATTTGAGGAACTCGCCAAGACCTTGGTGGATAAGCGCTCGCAAAGTGAAGTGTGATTCCACCCGTATTGTCGGATTCCCCAATTCTTATCAGGGCTTGTCATATGAATCTTATCTGAGATGGTCAACAAGGAAGAGCTCTACCCAGTGAATACGATTCCTGCAATATCATGGGCGCTGAAGCTGTACTTCAAAAAGGACAAGAAATACAAGAGAAAGAATGTGCTGGAACTCACGTTCCCAGCAGGACAGCACAAGGAGATGCTCAAGTCGAAGGGAGAACACCACATCATCTTGTGGTTCTCCGAGAGGAAAGTCTTCGTAAGGGCACGGTGCCTGTATAGCAAGGACTGTGATTTCAACAGTAACCGAGTAGAAGCCTCATCGCGCGAGTCGCTGATGGACTTGGGCTGGGAAGGGACCGATTCGCGTGCATTCTTCAAGGCAATCACGAAATGGCTGATGCGGCTGAACTTGGATTATGTCCTCCTGATTCGCTCTCTTGTAACCGTGTGCGACAGGTTCGTCAAGATTCCCCTGACCACCAAATACGGACGAACATTCCAGAAGTTTGACGAGTATCGCAGGAACCGCTGGCCAGAGGACGCCAAGCCCGACGACAAGCCTCGGTTCCTTGAGGAGATCTTGGTGAGGGTCAGCTTCTGGATACAAAGTGCTGCCGAGGTCGGTGCCCTCAAAGTAATGACAGGATAGATATTGTCTTCATCACTATCGCAATGTCTAAAGCATAGATGCCACTGATGATTGCCAAGGGTGTTCAAGATTGAAAGTCGGCTTCTTGGTGAACCCCATTGCCGGAATGGGCGGTCGTGTCGGGTTGAAAGGTACTGATGGAGTGGTTGCTAAGGCACTCGAGCTCGGAGCAGAGCCTGTTGCACCTCTCCGGGCGCGGGAGTTCGCAGAATCTG
Organism: archaeon; assembly: GCA_024275415.1. Taxonomy (GTDB): domain Archaea; phylum Asgardarchaeota; class Thorarchaeia; order Thorarchaeales; family Thorarchaeaceae; genus MP5-2226. The sequence continues at coordinate 2,106 of JAJRZD010000120.1, read as the reverse complement.
TCGCTGCGGACAGGTCAGTTCTGGAAGTAGTGAGCTTCATCTCATGTCCCGCCCCGATGGGAGCAGAGGTGCTCCAAGAAGCAGGGATAATGCATGAAACTATCACCGCCAAGATTGGGGAACATACGACTTCTGATGACACGAAGGCTTGTGTGAAGTCCCTTTACGACTGTGGGGTTCGACTACTTGTATTTGTAGGAGGGGATGGCACAGCAAGGGATGTACTGGATGCGGTCGATGAGGGCGGGATTGATGACCTGCTTGTCATTGGCGTCCCCTCGGGTGTGAAGATGTATAGTGGTATCTTTGTGGTGAACCCAAAGGACGCTGCGGAAGTCCTCAGGCTTGTAGTGGGAGGGACTGCGACACCAACCGAGTTCGAAGTCATGGATGCTGATGAGGTCGCGTTCCGTGAGGATCGCTTCGTCATCCGTCTTTACGGTTACCTGAAGGGCCCTGCTGTCCCTGCGCGATTTCAAGGTGCCAAGCAAGCAAGCCCCGAAACTATCAACGAACATGAGGCACAGGAAGCCATTGCCAAGTCTGTCATCGAGGAGATGGTACCGGATGGTATGTATATCCTCGGTCCGGGAACCACAGTCAAGACAGTGGCTGACATGCTCGGGATAAAGAAGACCATCTTGGGCGTTGACCTCTATTCTGCCGGTGAGGTGATCAACGACGTGAACGAAGCCACCCTGCTTGAGAAGGTCAGAAACCCTGAGAAGACGTGGATCATCGTGTCGCCCATCGGGCATCAGGGGATGCTGTTCGGTCGTGGGAATCAGCAGATCAGTCCCAAGGTCATTGACATGGTCGGCAAGTCCCACATCATCGTGATTTGTACCCCATCAAAGCTCAGAGGCATCGAGGGTGGCACCCTCAAGGTGGATACTGGGCAGGAACACACAAATGAGATGCTACGAGGATATATTCGAGTGCTCACAGACTATAATGAGATTCGCCTCGTGAAGGTGGAATGAACGCTGGTGTCGTGAAATGATTGTTCTCTTGACCGATTTTGGTGATTCTGAGTATGTTGGCGTCATGAAAGGCATCATCCACTCTCTGTGCCCTTCTGCTGATATCGTGGACTTGACCCATGCCATACCTCCTCAATCTGTCTTTGAAGGTGCTTGGGTTCTCTATAAGAACTACCGCTATTTCCCGAAGGGCACGATATTTGTCTGTGTGGTTGACCCAGGTGTTGGGACATCGCGTGACCCTGTCGTAGTGAGGACAAAGAACTATGCTTTCGTAGGTCCGGACAACGGGCTTCTCTATCCGGCTGCTGCTGATGACGGCATCACAAACGTGTCAACCATCACTGTGCCGCCCTCTGCTTCACGGACATTCCACGGGCGTGATGTCTTCGCTCCCATGGCAGCCTACATGCTCCGGAATCAGGCGAACAAGATGCTCGGCGGATTCAAACCATTCTTAAGCGTGGTCATTGAGTTTGATGTCGAAGGTCGGTCAGGTGTGGTGGTGCGTGTCGATCGCTTCGGGAATGTTATCACGAATATCCCTCCTCTGGACAAGGAGCAGTATGTCCTCAAGACTGATGATCTTCGCTGGGAGATGACTTGGCATCCAACATATGGCGAAGGGCCTGACAGAGGGGTCTTCCTGACAACGGGGAGCTATGGTACTCTTGAGATTGCCGCGAAGAATTCAAGCGCAGCCCATGAGATGTCACTGCGGGTCGGGAATCGTCTGTCGATTGAGTGACTGCTTATTCAGATAGTACTGAGATCCGCTAACTCAAAAATTTAAATTCTCCTTGAAAACTATCTTGATTAGCACGATGGCCATAACCAGCGTGATCAACTCCAAGAGTCCCGCAACCATGAATGCAATCACGAAATCGGTTACAAACATTAGGACTCCAAATGTAAATGGTCCAGTGATTATTCCCATGTTCCCCATGAAATTGAAGAAGCCCATTGCCATTGCCAAGTCTTCTTGTCCCACACTGTCACCTACAAGAGCCATTGCTGCCGGTGCGGTGATGCCTGAGAAAACCCCCAGAATAGCAAGCATCAACAATAAGGTAGTAAATCCTAAACCCCCAAAGTATCCTAATATCGACAGGATAATGCTGTA
>JAJRZD010000119.1 GCA_024275415.1 archaeon | reverse complement strand
TCCATTGACGATAGTAGTGTCCACATAGAAACCATTCCCTGCATACACAATGTTAGATACTGGATTGCTGTTAGGCGTAAGCCCGATAGCGGACATATCGATGATGATCAAGTCAGCTTTCTTGCCGACCTCTAAAGAGCCAACCTGACTTTCAAGCCCAAGTGCTCGTGCACCGCCAAGAGTTGCCATCTCAATGACCTGTTCTGCAGTGACTGCAAGCGGGTCATTTACGATAGACTTGTGGACTAGGGCTGCCTGTCGCATCTCACGGATCATATCATAGGTGTTGTTGCTAGGGCCGCCATCGCAGCCCAATGAAACTGGCACATTGCGTTCAAGCATTTGCGGAACCTTGGCGAATCCAGACGCAAGCTTTGCGTTGCTTGAGGGACAATGAGAAACATTACTCCGAGTGGCAGCAAGGACATCAAGCTCTTTATCCTCGAAATGTATCCCATGGGCAAAGACCATGTCAGGGCCCAACAGTCCCATGTCCTTGGCGAAGCTGGTCAGATTGGGATAGCCGTTCTCCTTGACATACCGTACATCATCAACAACCTCACCGAGATGCATTGTCATCCCAGTCTTCTTATCTCGTGCAAGGCTAGCCACCTCTCTGAATAGGTCGTGACTGACACCACCTAGAGACCTCAATCCATACCACACCTGAAGGCGCCCATCAGCAGCACCGTGCCATTTCCTGTACATATCATCGGTTTCGCGAAGGCACTCGTCGGCATTCTCAACCATCCCCGGATACATGATGTCAGGATTGTCGGCATAGCCTGTTGAGTCCATGACTATCTTTGACAGAGCGGAGCGCATCCCAACTTCCTTGACGCTTTGAGCAATCTGGTCAAAACCATATCGGGAATGTATCATACATTCGATGAAGGAGGTCGTGCCAGTTCGGATCATCTCCGCCATGCACAGCTCCGCAGACACTTTCCCATCCAGACCTTCGAAGTTCCCTTGAAGAACCCAGACGTAATCCTTGAGCCAATTGACAAGAGAAACATCATCAGCGCACCCACGGATTAGAGCCTGCGCCAAGTGCACATGGGTGTCAATCAGGCCAGGCATGACAATTCCATTCTTGGCATCAATGACCTCGTCGGCATTGTGTTTAGATATCTCGTCTGCTTTTCCTATTGCAGTGATAGTATCCCTCTCGATATAGATGGCGGCATTCCGGATTATCTCTCTTTGAGGGTTTAGTGTCAATACATATCCGTTCTTGATCAGGATGCTTTCGGGAGCTGTCAAAGGGGTACCTCCTGCACCAGTTTTCGGTCAGAAACTGCGTCATAATGGTTGCGGTGCATTACTCTGCGATGGGAAATCTGATTGTCACCTCAAGACCTTTCTCGGGTTCACCTGAAACTCTATCATCTACTGAAAGATGTGCATCAAACTTTGATGCCAATCTGCGAACTAGATGGATGCCTACGCCGCTAGACCTCCGTGTAGGGTCGAACAGCCTAGCCTTCTGCCTGTGATCAAGCCCAGGGCCATTGTCTGCGAATGTGAGAGTGAAGTACCTAGTCCCTTTCCTGCCAGTAATCCACACCCTCTTGTCAGGTTTCGGGTTGTGTTTGACAGCATTTTCCATAAGGTTCCAGAACAGATGACCAAGCGCTGCATTAGCACGCACTATCACCTCATCAGGAATTCCATCCAGCTCTGGTGTTATCCCATATTGTCCAGAGAACAACCTGATTTGGGTTCGAAGTACATAGGCGAGGTCAATCCGGTTCAATGGCTCGCTCTTTGACTCTTCAGCACGGCGGATATTATTGATGAGTTCGATACAGCGGGTCGCCCCATCGATAACATATCTTCGGGCATTCTCAATCTCGGGAGGGGTTGACTCAGCATCAAGAAGGTCTGCCCCAGCAAGGATAAGCTGCAGCTGGTTGCCTATGTCATGCAATAGCAAATCCAAGAGGAACCGTGCCTCGGCCTCGGTTCGTTTCAAATCCGAGATGTCAGTGAAAACCGCAAAACTCCCAAGATAGTTGCCATTCGCATCGAGCCAGGGAGATGCATGCACAATCGCGGGAATAAGTTCGCCAGTCTTTTTCCGAAGAGTAAGCTCGTAGTGCTCGTGTCTTCCCTTTTTCCGCTCTTCCACCTTTTCTTTGATCTCTTTCTGTGTCCATCCGTGAATCCAGAGGGTGATTGTTTTCCCGATCAGGTCGTCAGGTGATGCGTATCCAAGCATATCACAAAGAGCCTGGTTTGCCAGAAGGCAGATACCATTCTCATCATCAACGCAGAGCCCGGAGTCCATCGTTTCTATGAGCGTCCGATGTTTATGCTCGGACTCCTCAAGGGCTATTCGATACTTTAAGTCCTCAGTGATGTCAAGGAGTTGACCGACCGTCTTGACGATCCCCTCCCCACTCATCATCGTACTTGAACTGATTCTTAGGTCTCGGATCTCACCGTCCTTCCGAACCACCTTGAAGTTGTACATGGATGGCACATCTTCCCCTCGTTGACGGCGAACATATCTCTCAGCAACGAGATCCAGCGAGTCAGGATGGAGAAAATCTCGGAAATCCTTCCGGAGAACCTCTCTACGCGTCCGTCCAAGGATTTCACAGAACATATCATTGGCATACTCGATTGTGTATTTGTCATCAACGATAATTATCCCTAGGAATTGGGAGCTGTCAAGAATGATCTGGAACAACCCTTCCTGTTGACGCAGCTTCTCTTCGATGGCATTCCTGCGGGTCATATCAATCGAGAATATCACATAGCCAACAGGTTGCTTCTCGTGTATGATCAGGGTGGCATAGCTTTCTGTGAAGATCTCTACACCATCTCGACGTTTGACACGAAGGTTCATCGGGGTCTGCTTTACCCCATCCAGCAGTCGAGTCAGTCCTTGGTGAACCGACCTCACTTGTGTTGGAGAAACCACATCCTTCACATAAAGTCCTTTTTCGATGTCTGTTGGCGACAGACTGAGAAGGTTCTGCGCTTGTTCGTTCATGTACCAGATTTTGTAATCGAGGTCAATTTCAGTGACGGGAATAGGTAATGCGTCAGCAATTGCTCTGAAATCGGTCCTATCGATTTCAGCGAGTGTCTTTGTCTTGGTGTCGTTCATAGTTCAGCCTGCAGACTTGGTTTTACCCACTTTCGTTACTGCTCTTAGATTGGATAAACTGAATCAACCTATAATTCTTTACCATCCAACAAGTTAAAGAGTGTATTCGGGTTCAACTTTCGGGCTGCATAGACAAAGAAGGTGCAATGATTTGGGACACATTCTCTCCATCGACCACGCTAAATGTACAGGATGCAGGAACTGCGAGCTTGCTTGCTCCATCGCCCATTTCCACGAGTTCAATCCCGCACGTTCTCGAATCCAGATATTGAAAGATGAAGGCATGAATTTGATAACGCCCATGGTGTGCCTGCAATGTGAAATGCCATTGTGCAATAGTGCATGTCCAACGGGAGCCATCAGGTACAACGAACACGGAGTCCTCTATGTCCATAGGGACGACTGTATCGGCTGTATGTCATGTGTCACTGCTTGCGTGTATGGAGGAATCTCAATCGACCCCAAGACCCGCAAGGCTATGAAGTGTAATCTTTGTTGGGGGACACCTGCCTGCGTTAAGGCGTGTGAATATAGAGCTATTGAATATGTTCCGACAGGAGAGGCGATTCTTTCAAGATATGAAGGTGCAAAAGCCAGTCGAATATCTACAGGGATGGTCAGGGAGGCTGAATAGGATGACATTTCCATACAAAGGATATGCTGGGTACTATCTTGACATTGACTTGACGAACGGGAAGATTCACAAGAAAGAGATGGAGAAAGAATGGGCCCGGCTTTTCTTGGGCGGTGCAGGAGTGGCAGCACGAATCCTCTGGGAGCGCACAGGACCTGAAACCGACCCACTGTCACCAGATAATGTGCTTGTCGTGGGGACTGGTCCCTTGACAGGAGTGATGTTCTCGCCTTCGGGAAGGATGATGTTCGCAGCAAGGGGACCGCTCACTGGAGTATGGGCAGAATCCCATGTGGGGGGTTTCTTCGGTCCTGAAATGAAGTATGCAGGATTCGACTTTGTGATCTTCAATGGGAAATCTCCAAAACCAGTCTATCTCTACATGAGTGATGGTGATGCCGAGCTTCGCGACGCGTCCCACCTCTGGGGAAAGGAAACAAATGTGACCACAGACATGCTCAGGGAAGAGCATAAGGATCCAGCCCTTAAGACTGCGGTGATTGGTCCAGGCGGAGAGAATCAGGTACTCTACGGTGCGATCATTGTTGATTATTATAGAGCGGCTGGACGGGCAGGACTCGGCACTGTCATGGGCGCGAAGAACGTGAAAGCACTTGCAGCCAGCGGGTCACTGGGGCTGGAGGCCCATGATATGGACAAGTACCTTGAAGCCAATGAGGTGGAGATGGGAAGGATTCGGGATCCATTGTGGACAGACTCGTTGGGCTCTCTGAGAAAGTATGGGACTACTGACTTAGTGGCGATAATCAACGAGATAGGACGACTCCC
>JAJRZD010000118.1 GCA_024275415.1 archaeon | reverse complement strand
CCTGTTATTGCTGGTAGGAAATGTCCAACCAGACAGACATGCAGGGCAGGTTGCAGCAGTACGGATATTTTCAGGAACACTGCAACGGGGAAGACCTCTATTCAATCTCAGAACTTTGCGTCAGGGAAAGACTCTGCAGATTGGTCTGTTCATGTCCAAGACTCGTGTGCCACACGACAAGATCCCAGCGGGAAACCTTGCATTCGTTACAGAGATAAGAAACCTTGTGACAGGGGACACACTAGTAGACTTGGACAATAGTGACATGATACCAATGAAGGGACTTCAGTATCCAACAGAACCAGTAGTGACATACGCAGTTGAGCCAAAAAGGCTTGCCGAGTTGAACGATGTCCAACAGGCGATCAGGGAGTTTGTGAAGTCAGATCCACAATTGGAGTTCGAGATAAATGAAGAAACAGGAGAAATGCTTCTTTCTGGGGCAGGAGAGCTCCACGTTGAGATTACAGTGGAAAAGCTCGCACGCACTGGGGTAAGCATAAACCTTGGAAAACCAATGGTCGTGCTCAAAGAAGAGATGATGAAGGATGGAAAAGTCACGGGTGTGGGAGATGAGCAAACAAGTAAGTTCACAGTTCAGGCGATCAGGTCTAGCGAAAGTGACGTTTCTAAAATAGGAATGGTTATCGATGAGATGGCGAACTCTGATTGTTATCTAGTTGACTCGACTGGAAAGATAAGTACCACGAGTGAAGAAATCGAGTGGGTTCGTGAGGCATTCAAGGTTGTTATCCGAAATAGTCCAACATACAATGAGCGGATGCGAAACACAACTATCGTCATCAACGAAGCCCAGATCAGATATGAATCACCTGAAACCTCATGGAGAACCATCACACAGCCATTGGTGGCCGCGATACGAGAAAGCATCCTTTCAGGGGAGCCAGTCCTTATGGAGCCGTGGATTAGGCTTGATATCAGCACTCCCGAGGAACATGTTGGTATCCTGTCATCAATCCTGTCTAGGCGTAAAGGCAACATCCTAGAGATTGACTCAGAACGTATGTTGTACAGGATCATCGCCGAGATACCAGTCAGAGAGTCCTTCGGTCTGGCCAATGAGATACGAACAGAAACATCAGGATGGGCAACGTGGGGAGCTCAGACTGCAGGATACAGAGCTATCAAAAAAGAGGTGCCCGAGGAGGAGTATTGATACTATTTCCGGAGATAGTATCGGGCATTCATCATGTCACCAAGGTGAGCGAACACTCGCCTTTCAATCATTGATACAGTATCCATCATCCTTAATGCGCGTGCTGTGTTTGAAAATACTGCATTCAGATATGGCTGTGCCTGTGAGAACTCCAAGTCCTTTACTAAATCCAAGTACGAATCGGATATCTTCAAGAGACCTAGCCAATCCCCTGTCAACAGGAAGTCGTACTGTTCGGTTTCTAGTTCAACGGGGTCAGGTTCAGAACCTTCAAACTCGATAGATGCTCCAAAATGCTCAGCGAGAACCATTGCAAATTTCATCAATGACTTTGACAGTGAGAGAGCCGTAGCTCTAATGAACTCGGCCGACTCAAGATAGTCAGTGGAGATATTCTCAATAGATCGCATCTCTTGGGATGCAGCATACAATCCGGTCGCAAGAGCGGAGTAGTCCTTGTTCTCATAGTAATGCTTGATAGTAAGTCCCAGCCGTGCTTGCCCTTTCCAATACTGTGCGAGGAGAGGGTCAATTGAATATACAGTATCATCGAACTCGTCAGAGATAGTAGAAACGGTTTCCATGTTTGAGGCGTGAATATTACGCTTTGCTGTTGCTAAAGCATAGGCTAGATGAGCGATTATCGCAAGCTGTGGATTTTCTTTCAATAACGAAGCCCTCTTTTGAAGCGAATCCCATGAGGAAGTAAGGTATGGTACGACAAGGGAGGCACCGTGAACAAAGACCGAATCCTCTAATGCCCGAGCTTCGACCAGCATCTTGTCAATATCATCCAAAAGGCGCATCATCCGTTGTGGAATTTCAATTGAATGGCGAATCGATAACCAAACAAGGTTGTAAATGGCGATTGCGGTTTCAATGAACGCACGTCTGTCTGTGGGAAAAAGGGGGGCATACTGCGAGAGTATTGAGTGCATATCATCAATAATCGAACCCCTGTGAGCATCAGGACTTCTGATCAGGGAGAGCGCCAAACCTACCTTGCTCCCTAAGAATTCCAGTTCGGATATTTCACCATTAGTCCATAGAGTGTTTCGCATCCCAATTGCTTTCTCAAAAGACTCGATTCCGGTGTCCCAGAACTCATCTGATTCAGATGAAAGGCACACCCACCCAATTGCATTGTGAACTCGGGCAAGATCAGTTTCATACTCTTTAGTGTTCCTGAGTTTTTCCAATACAGTGATTGCTTGGTTAAAATAGCGAAGGCTCTTTGATACATGCTCATAGTCACGCATGAGTCCATAGGCAAATCCCAATCCCGTCAGGCATTTCACATGTAGTACTGTTTGGGACATGTCAGGGTCTTCAATGCCCTCGAATATCTTCAAAGCATCTTGTAGTCGTTCTATTCCTTCAGGAACTGCTTCTCGCCATCCGTTCACCAAGATGTTCGACCCTACCACCAGAAGTGCTAGAGCTAAGCCTTCCTTTGGCGAAGTGTCACAGTCTGTAATCATGTCAATCCTTTGAGCTGCCTCATCAGCAATCGCTCTTGCTGTTTCATGAGAAACATTGTCATCGCGGGTTTCGTTGACTGCAAGTTGAAGCAATACGGCAGCGTACTTGCTGGGGTCATTGATGACCTTCGGGTTGTCACGCAGGTCGTGGAGTATTTTTCTGGATTCATTATACAGACCAATCTCTGTCAAGACTGATGCTTCATCCAATGATACGTCAAAAACAATTTCAGAGAAATCGTCCTCGCTTGTCAGGCTCATCAACCTGTTTAGGATTGCTTCCGCACAGTCAAAGATTCTAGCTTCAGAGAGCAGAGTTGAAAGATAATGTGATTCGTGAACTACCATTTCTGTAGTCGCTTTGTGCCCACGGGTAGAAATGCCATCGAGCGTCACCAGAACTGCATCTGTTAAAAAGGGCAAAAGCGGACGAAGATTGAGTTCCAGTGCATCAATCATCGCCTGAATCAACTCGCCATGGATGTCCAAAAGCTTTGGGATTGCCTCGATGTCAGGAAGCAATTCGCACTCCGCAATCTCATGTATCGTATTGTACCGAGCGTCAAGGAGAGTCAACATCTTGCATAGAGCAATATCCTCATCAAATGCAAGTCGTACGGTCAGTTCAGTGACTTTTGCGCTGGCCAGCCCCGGACGGCGAAGTATTATCTCTTCAAGAATTCGTGCGATATCAAAGTAGAGAGAAGAACCCTCTTTCTCATTCGTGATTGCAAAATTCTGAATCGCTGATAACCCGTCATCAAGGGAGAGTGAGGCGTATAATATTTCTCTTAGTGTCGCTTTGAGTGCTGAATCCACTATGACTCTCCTCTATAGATTACAGGATGTAAAGCATATCAATTTAAGCTTCACTGAAAGCAGATGTCAGGTTATAATGAAATCATGCCAAGTCCTCGAAGTTTCACTTCCTCTCATACGTTCCATTCGGATGTAATAGGATGGTTTATCGCCACTATCATCAATCTTGAATCGCAGAACAGCGTCAGCCAGATAAGAGAACGTCGCGTATGTCTTCTCATCATGGACACCATCTTCAAGGATGAACATGATACTATGCGACCCTTGTTTGATTCTTCCGCTGAGCCGCTGAATTGCACGGGGCATTGCTTCTGGAGCAGAATGTAAGATCAGCGTGGAAAGGCTATCAATCACAACGCGAGCTACAACAAGATCCTCTAGCACATCGGAGAGAGCGATTCCCAGCTCACTGACATCATCGACCTTGGAGAGTGACCGAGCAGAGCCAGTGCTTGGTGCGCCCATCCTCTCCGAATACCCATCGATGAAGACAAATCGACCCTCTTTCTCATATTCGTCAATGCTCCAACCATGACGACTCATGTCATTCCGAATGACTCTGGGAGAAACATCAGTGGTCACAAAGACAGCAGGAAATCCAAGGGTTAGTCCTTCTGCAAGATAGGCTTCAGCATACGTGGTCTTCCCTGAACCCAAAGGACCCAAAAGCATGAATGAAAGCTGAGTGAGTTGGCCAAATTCAACAAGGTCACCAATCATAGGACTGACCTTTGCTGGCATTCTTGTCGATGTGCTTGAATCCAGCTGTTCATTCACGTATTTCACCTCTGTTGAATCTCAATGACTAGGACTAATCTCACCGGGCCACACACGAATTCCTTCATCAGTAATCCTCATGGAATGGATCCTCGAACTGTGTTTTGAGCCACGGAGCTTGAGAACCTCAATAGACCGCGAGCGGGATGTGTCACTAATCTTCTCATTATAGAGCACAACGACTCCCGACGCGAGGAACGCTTCGATATCAAAGACGCCCAGTCCAGAGTCTTGGGCAGGAATCTCACTTGTTAGCAGGAGTGTCGCACCATGTCGTGTGATGTTTGCTGTGAGCTTGAAGAACTCCTCTCGGAGGATGTCCCTACTTCTGAACTTGTATGCCAAGATAGAAAGCGTATCGATAACCACACGCTTGGCACCAATTTTGTTCACATGATTCATGATGATTGCTTCCAGTCCAGATAGGTCAAAGCTTGGGTACTCGCCAATGTTGACTCGGGCGACTTCTTTAGAGGGATAAAGATCAACAATTGCCAACATTCCTTGCTGAACCAGAGAGTCAAGATCCATGTTGAATCTCAACATGTTCCTCTTGATAGCGCGAGGCGGTTCCTCTAGGGTTACCAGCACACCCGGCTCATTATATTTGACGGCTCCATAATACAGGAACTGGTTCGCCATAATCGTCTTCCCGGTTCCTGCTTTCCCTGCAACGAGAATCGTGTCTCCTCGTGGAAATCCACCTTCAATAAGCTCGTCTAATCCAGGAATGCCCGTCTTTACTCGGTCAATTTCATAATCACTCATTGTCTAGACCCCCGTTTCTTGGCTATCTTACAGCCAAGTATCATCTTCATCAACATTTCAGGTTCAGGAATACCTGTAACGGATATGCCTCCAATCATGATTGTAGGTAATGCAAATACACCATACTCCTCGGCAGCCTCCGGATTCTGTGAAACATTCACGATTGAAAGATTGAACGCGCTTGGCCCAAAGTCTTGGATTGTTTCTCGGAGCACCTCCTCGGCTCGCGGACAGAAAGCACAGGTATCAGACTTGAAAAAGACAATATCCACAATCGTGTCGTCTGTGTGTTTGTCACTCACATTCGAGCCTGCCGCTTTATCCACACCGAGTATCTCCTAATATAGGGTGTACTATCATCTAATTTCAAATGCACCACTTGAATGTTTTGAGTGGAAATTAAAAATGTGGGACTATCTATATCCAAGGACTTTTCGGATCTGAGTAGAGGCTTTCCCGATTGCCCGAGCATGATACCGCACATGTTTAGGCATGATAGCTGCAATGATAAGTGCCTGTCTGCCTTGCGAGGCAATTTTCCTGAAAACGGCCTTACCATTCCCGCAGCGTACGGAGATGTCTTTGAGATCCCCCAGCTTCAATTCATCTCTCATTCTTTCAACAGTATCGGCGACATAACCAGACATCGCAGCCACAACATCAGGGTGAGTCGTTGCTGATACATCGGATGCGATCAAGAAGCCATCATCCCTAGCTATGACTGATGCAAAGAAGCCACCTTCCTTATTCATAACTTCGAGAATTGTAACTAGTGAACGGTAGTCTGGACGTTCCATATGTGTAGTCTCCATCCGATGACTCTATCTCTGAAACACAGTATTACCCTATTAAATGATATCTCACTGTAGTATCTTGCGTTTTGAGTACAGTTACATTAGGTTTTTAGGGGGTGTGTCACTCTCAATCTTAAGGAGATGTCTCGCTATGCCGAGAGAATATCGCTTCAAAGTTGTTATGCTTGGAGATGGTGCTGTGGGCAAGACAGCCCTCACGACACGATTCACACAAGAGTACTTTGATGCAGACTACAAACGAACGATTGGATCCGATTTCGCAATAAAGAAACTTGAGATTCCCGAGATAGATGTGAATGTCACACTTCAGGTGTGGGATCTTGCAGGGCAACCGCGGTTCGAAGTAGTACGTCAAGGGTTCTACAGAGGGGCACGAGGAGGTCTCTTGGTATATGACGTGACACGGAGAAGAACATTTCTCAATATCCAGAATTGGAAAGATGAGGCGTTCAAGAATCTAACACGAGAAATACCTCTTGTAGTTGTAGCAAATAAAGTAGATCTTGTAGATAGTCGAGCCGTGACTACAGAGGAAGGACAGAAGTGGGCAGAAGAGAACGGCCATCTCTATGTCGAGTCAAGTGCTCTCACAGGAAAGAACGTCGAGGCAGCATATGTCACTCTCTGCAAGACCATGATTGAGGAATCGACCGCTGTATCCTAGGAAGAACTCCTGACTTTCGCCTTCAGCAGTCCCAATGCCTTCTTGCATTGCCAGTTCACATAGAAAAGTCGTTTGTCGCGAAGGACTTCTGGGTCGTAGTTTGACACGACCTCATTGTATTTTCTAATTAGTTCCTCTCTCCTGTTGCCAGCAGGATCATTCTCAATCTCTTGGAGTAGGTTACGAAACGGTTCGAGAATCGCATCAAGCTCTGTCACATCCCAACGGACTATGGCGCCGGTGTCATCCTCGGTCAAGAATGCGAGCTTGTCAGGGTACCATTCTATCCCGTCAATCTCGCTAGGTGTCACTCCCTCCCCTTCAACAGTGAAAGTTTCCAGATTCCAGACAAAGAGTGCCTTATCGGCAGACCCAGACGCGAGATATTTACCATCTGGGCTGAATGCGACTGCACGTACCTCCTCGTTATGTGCATGTAGTCTCTTTTCAACGCGGAGGGGATGTTCTGCTAGCCATAATACTACGACATGATCTGATGACGCGGATGCAAGTTTTTGCCCATCATGTGAGAAACGAACCTGCTGGACTGCGGTGCGATGCTCTTCATGTGTGGCAAGCGGTGTTCCGGAATATGGATCCCATTCACGTATGGTAGCATCAACCGAAGACGAAACGATGCGGTTGTCATTGGGATCCCAATCCACACTTAGGACGTAGAGAGAATGACCCCGTAATTGATGTGTCTTCTCGTTCGAATCGAGATTCCAGACAATGAGGGAAGTATCACCGCTTCCCGAAACCAGATGGTTCCCATCAGGTGAGAATGCAAGAGAGAGAACTGGGTACGTATGACCTTCTAATGTGGCAAGGCGTGTTCCTTCACGAATGTCCCAGATCTTCACGGTGCGCCCGACATCACCTGTAGCTAGGAAAGCACCATTAGGACTGAAAGCAAGCGAGGTGCATAGGACATCATCTTGGATGCGCTGGATCTCCTCACAGTTTCGCGCGTCATATAGGCGAATCGTTCGATCCTGACATGCAGCACCTATCATCCTACCTACTCGATTCATTGCCAGACGACGAGTTATGTCACCGGCGACAGCCGCTTCGGGCTTTAGTGTTTCACGTTTGAGAAACAGAGAAATTTCTCTTGATTCCATTTGGCCTCACCACAGGCGTATACGCAATCGAGCTTTCCAGACCTCTAAAAAGCTTCTGAATAGAGAATATTCCAAATGGTTCTACTTCCAAGTCCATCTATTTTCCTCTGCAAACTCAATCAAGGTGTGTCGCAATTGTGCCTCTGCAGCCTCAGCAGCATCTATGTCCTTACCAACACGTGCAGCATGTAAAATGACTGAGCATTTGGAGTCATCCGGCCTATACTCTACTATGGTGGTGATGCTTACACCTAGCTCCTGCGATTCAGCATCCTCAAGGATGAAGACACCTGAAACGAGGGTGTCGCTACGCCAGACCTTTGATATGATATCAGAGCAACGATTGCTTAGCAGGTCGATTAGTAAATCAATATCGAGGTTATAGATCACAAGTCGATTCAAGGCATACCCTCAATTCGTACAAGTTTCATTTTCATGCTTTGAATAAATGGACTTATACTAGCCCACCAGCTTCCAGTATTTTGATTGCAAGCTCCAAGAAGGCCGCTTCGACATTCAGACCTGTCTTTGCACTGGTTTCGATGAATGATGCATGTGCGCCCATGCCAGCTATACGATCCGCTAGTTTTTGGCCTTCTTCAGTGGTCACGATTGTCTGTTGCATCGCAGGATTATCCTTGAACTGATCCCGCAAATCTGTCTTATTCCCGATCAGAACGATTGGAATCTTCTTGCCAGCATTGGTCCAACACTCTTCCAGCCAGTCGTGGATATTATCAAACGATGAGCGTTCTACTGTGGAATACACTGCCAAAGCACCTTGAGCACCCTTGTAGAAGGTCGAGCGGACATTCTTGAAGTGTTCCTGACCTGCAAGATCCCATATCTGAATGCTCACGTCGTGACCGCCTTCAAGTTGCATCTTCTTGACTGCGAAATCAGCTCCAATCGTAATCATGTACTGGGCTTTGAAGCCTTCACCCATATAGGTTCGTCTCAGACTCGTCTTTCCGACGGAGCCATCGCCCATAAGTACGACTTTGAAGAGGGCTGTTACCATCTTGTTATAACCCACCTGTAGGTGCGCGACCACTTGCAATTGCTGAGGTTTTCATAGTTATTAAAGTTCTTTGTCACTATCCTTTCAGACGCCACTTACTTTCGGACACCACTCGACCCCAAAAGAATACATCTCGATGAACGTGCAGCTTGAGAAAAAGTGACAATTTGCCAACACGTAAGAAAGGACATAACAGAAAACGACAAACGATTTATGGTGAGCCAAGTGGGACGCACGGTCAGAACATTTAGAGATGCTATTGACATCGAGGAGGCAAAATGGAAACCTTTCCGCAGAACTTTGAAACCCGCGTATAGAGAGAATCTATCCAAGATATTCGAGTATGCCAGATCGTGTGTAGACGCAGGCACCATGATATCGACTCCCCGAATCACAGAAGTCGTCTTAGTAGCCACGATGATAGAGATGCTTCAAGAACTAAAGGAACTGAAAGAACAAGTAAAGCACCTTGAGGGCAAGAAGGGGATGGCATGAGGAAGAGGGGGTGGCTCATTGATGCCAATATTGATCATGAGCAACAAGCACTCGTGCTATGGATCAAAGTGGATAGCAAGACGCAAGGGTATGTGTACAATGGTTTCGCTCCCTCATTGTACTTGAATACAAGCATACTCGACGACCCGAAATGGTCGGACGAAACCATCATCAGAGTGGTGACACAACACAAAGAGGTCAAGGAAGCAGAGATTGTTTCCAAATACGTTTCAGTCTATGACGATGAGCCGAAACGAGTGTTATGTGTGAGGACAAGAATTGGGATGCTGTCAGATGTTGCAAGAGACCTAGAAAGCCTTCCTGATGCTGTCATATACCATGAAGACATCGATCCTGTACAGCAATTCTTCATAGAGAAGAGCATCTTCCCGTTTGGTCGTGTGGAATTTATTGAGAAGAACGAGGTGATCAGTGATATCATCTGCATCGACCATAGAGAAGATGTCGAGTACGAAACCCCAAAACTCGAAGAGATAGGGATCGAAGTGGTCATTGACGCCGAGGGGGTATTTCCCCAGTTTGAAGAACCAATACGACACATTGAGGTCTACAACAAAGGACAGGTGATACGAATCGAGAATGAGAACGAACGTGAGATATTGCTACATCTTCAGGATATCGTGGACAGTATCGACCCAGATGTCATTGTGACCAATGGTGGTGACGGCCACCTTTTCAGATACTTGGCGTTACGTGCTAGAGCGAACGGAATTCATCTGGTATTCTCACGAAATGGGCAAGCTCTAGACATCAAACACGGAAAGCCGAGTTCGTTCTGGCAGTACAACAAGACCGTCTTCAGGTCTGGAAGTCAGGTCGTGTTCGATGGACGCATTCATATTGACAAGAAAGAAAGCCTATATTACTCGCCATCTGGGATGGAAGGAATCATAGAGGGATGTCGGATAGCATTAGCCAGACCACAGCGGGTCGCACGAATGTCCATAGGTACGGTGAACGCCTCGTCACAGATGTACACCGCACACCAGATGGGCATCCTCATCCCACCAGTGAAGCGGAATCCTGAGTTCCTCAAGACCGTGAACGAACTCGCGGAAATAGATAGAGGGGGATTGATTCTGCAACCCCGTCCCGGAGTGTATGAGAATGTAGCTGAACTCGATTTTGCCTCCATGTATCCAACACTCATGGTAACACGGAACATCAGCCCAGAAACCATTTGTGTAAGAAGCCAATGCCCATATGATAGCCAGTACTGTGACGATGTGCCAGGGGTGGGTTTCAAGATCTGTAACCGTCGGAGAGGGATAGTTTCCAAGTCATTAGAGGTGGTCATAGAAAAACGGAACAGGTTCAAGGAACTGATACTCGAAGGGAAAAATCCCAGAAAGTACAAGCTGAAGCAGAATACGCTGAAGGGGATACTGGTTTCCTGTTTCGGCTATCTGGGATTCAAAAATGCGAAGTTCGGGCGGGTCGAAGCGCATACCGCAGTCTGTGCCTTTTCACGGGAAGTCCTTCTTAAAGCACAGGAGATTGGCGAAGAGATGGGATTGCACACGGTTCATGGGATTGTTGATTCGTTATGGGTGCAGTCAAAGAGCGACCTTGATTATGAACATCTCCAAGAATACTGCAAAATAGTAAGCAAGGCTGTGGACATAGACATGTCGCTCAAGGGAATCTACAAGTGGCTGGTAATCCCAAGTTCACGGGTGCGCCCATCTATTGCACCCCTTAATCGCTACTATGGGATCTACCTGAACGGCGGGATAAAGACCAGAGGGATTGAAACACGAAGACGGGACACATGCAGGTATGTGGGCGATTGTCAGAAGAGGATAATAGAGGTCTTTGCGCGGGGCAACTCCAAAGCAGAATTCCTCGAACTTATACCGGATGCCTATTCTATCTGTCAGGCCTTTATCGATAGGCTGCACCAAGGAGATGTGGATGTGAGAGACCTCATCCTATATACGCGCTTGACTCGTGAGCCACACGAATACCAAACAACATCACGAGCTGCAATTGTGGCAAGACAGATAGAGGGTGCTGGGAAGGAGCTTCATGCAGGGCAGAGAGTGGGATATCTGATAGTTGATTCGGAGTCACCAAGTCCCTTCAAGCGAGTCAGGGCTATCGAATTGATTGACACATCAACAACTTACGATGCTAAAGCCTATGCCAACCTGTGTGTCCGAGCATTTGAAAGCCTCGTTCCCGCACAATACCTCGCACAGTTTGGAACCGATACGGAATAGGAGGGAAAACTTCTACACCTGATCCAATGATCTAATCGGTGATAGCTTGTGCCTGCAGAACGACTCGTGGCTTGAGTTCACGAATTGGAATGCCAGTTGCCTTTGCCACCTCGATGATGTCGTCAATCTCCGGCTTTATGTTAATGATGCTGCCATCTGCGCTTCGCGAAACCTTAACACGAACCATGAACTCCTTGTCATCAATCTCAAGGCGGCAGACCACAGTATCACGGTGTGCCTTTAAACGGCTCCATTCGGTGTATCGGATTCCAATAGTGCCAAGCTGCTTCATCATTATCTCAGCAACACTCTTCAGACCAGCCTTTGCGGCGATGACTTTGACCAAGAAGCAGGGCCGGTTCTTTTTCCCATAAGCTGGGATCATAATGACATCATAGGCCAATCCCTCAGATAGTAAGACATCGAAGAGATTACCCAGCACCTCACTGTCAGTGTCGTCGATGTTGGATTCAATCACAACAACTTCATCCGCGTTCCAGTCTTCGAACATCTCTTTCCGCTCCGTGTGTTTCATCTTAGTCGCAGGTGTTTCATGCTTTTTCGTTGTCGCTTCATCCTTGACTTTCGGCGGCTGTTTCTTCTCGGGTGGCTTCTGGGTTGTTCCAGGTGGTTGTTCGTCAGGTTCAGGTTTCTCAATAACTCCTACTGCAAATCGAAGGACATTAGGCGTTTCGCCCAAATCACGAGAACCTAGCCCGATGCTTTGCTTCTCCGGAATAAAGCTCTCGGTGCTTTCAATGAACTCATCAACAAGAGTTGCAAGCAAAGCAGCGCCTGTTGGTGTGAGGACTTCTGTTTGTGCGGGGCCTGAGTGTACGGGGATATTGTGTTTTGAAATGATCTCTGTAACTGCGGGCACAGGCACCTCAAGAAGCCCATGTTCGGTTTGAATCTTCCCGCTTCCCGTTGCTATCCGAGTGCAGATGAATCGTGTGTCATAGAGATATCCAATCTTTTCTAGGAGGTACGCAGTCCCGACAATGTCCAAGATCGTATCAACGGATCCAGTTTCGTGCAGATGCAACTTCTCGACAGGAGTGTCGTGTGCTCGGGACTCAGCATCGATTATCTCACTCAAAGCCTTCTTTGCAAAATCAATCGCTTTTTTCGAGAGTTCGAGCTCCTCGGCCACAGAATTGAGAATCTCATTGAGAGAATCAGGAGTGAATCGGACATCCTTGTCCTTAGTCACAATCAGTCGTTTTCCCGTGACACCATAAGAGCTGTCTTGGAGAATCTTTACACGGATAGCGGGGTCGTAGATAAGAAGACTTGCCGCGACGGGAATGATAGACTCGTCATCACCAATAAGGTCGATAAGCGCGGAGAGTATCATGTCCCCAGACGCTCCAGCTTGAGATGCATCGATAAGGATAGTCTTACTCAACCGACCCATTCTCCAATTAAACTATGATGGAGGGAAATAGGAAAGCCCTTTTCTTTCTTTCGAGTTTGTACTGTATCAGATGGAAGTCGAATCGCGTTTCCACTGCTCGAAGATTGCCATATACATACACTCGTGTGGACTAATCCACATCTCAGATGAATCAAATGTGCCATTTACCATCTCAATTGGCGCATCGCGTATCAAAGCTGCTGGAATGGATTCGTCAGACTCGCCCATGACGGCAACACATGCAGAAGACAGGTTGTCAGCAATAGCCCTGCGAGTTATCCTCAGCTCGTTCCCGAAAAGATCCTTGCGTCCTCGGTCGTCAGCAACGGGACGAAATCCGGCAACGCCTAGCGCCATCCCTATGTTCCCCAATCTTAGGGGCTGTGTCCTGCTGTCAATGACTAGAACCCCGACGTTCTTCTCGAATCGCTCCTGAATAAGCTCTCTCAGATGTCCTGCGCTTTGCGTTGGATCGGAAGGGAGAAGTGACGCATGACCAAGAGGGACATTAGACTTGTCAACTCCAGCATTCGCCATCAGCGTGTTGTTCTTGATGGTGAGCAACACATGGGGGATGCCTCCCAGTATCTCATCAGCCTCGTTGATGACGAGCTGAGCCACTGCAGGATGCATCTCATACCGTTCTGCTAACTCCCTTGCCCTTGGAGAGATTTCGACCGCATCGAGACGTACAACCCGTCCCTCTGTGGTGCCTAGAGGCGTTTCTGCAACGCCGAGAATGTCCCCGTCTTCAAAGCCAAGACCAATCGAGTTCATTCCTTCAACAATGACATCGAGAAACTCATCGCTCTCTGTGATAAGTCGCGTCCTAATAGGGATAACTTGCATTGTGTCCACAGTCCTTTGACCGCTAACCTCGACACATAAACACTTCTCATTATCACATCATCGGTCGAGTCTTTGAAGTTTCATCCTTGCTCCCATTATGCATTTGTTTCCTTTGCGTCCTCCCATTGGGTTATGGCGAGTCCCGAGCGAGTTCATACATCTGGCAGCCACAGCAGCTCCAAAGGCAAGTCCATCCTCAACAAAAATGAGTTGATGTGAAGTGGCCCATGCTGTGCCACTACTGGTCGATAAGTCTGTGGCGACCAGCAGTGGTTTTCGTCCAGTTGTGATAGCACGCCCAGTCAGTCCCAGCGAGGTGTCATTGAGGACTAGTCCATTCTCTTCAGCAACAGAAACCAAGCGTGAAACCAATCTGGATTGTACCAGATCAATCGTTGAGATTAGACCATCAGCCCCGAACTCGTTGGTGACCTCTAGTCCTTTTTTCTCCAACAATGGCAAGTCAGATCCGTTTCGTCCCACATCTACACCTATGATGGTCACTTCGGACTCAGCAGCTGCAGAAACATTGACAGGGACTGTCCCATAGCGGTCAATTCCTTTTCCAAGTACCTCCACTCGAATTAGACTGTGAACCTCGTCCACGACCGAGTCGGGAATATCGACAGAAAGATTTCTACTTTTGTTGCCAATGTCAAGGGCCGTGGCATTATTGATAGGAACCAATCGCGATCCTGAAACAAGTGCGTCGGGTATTGCACCGGCCAGTCCGACAAACGACCCAATAGTCCGAGAGTACGGAAAGGAATCATCGGTCACACGGCCAGCAAGCGTGGTTCCAAAATCAAGGGTCATTACAGGGTTCCTGAAGTCGATGTCTGTCGATTTTGCTGCGCCCTTGATACCAGCAGTCACCAGCTCGCCCTCCATCTCATTCCCCACAATATTCGCGTCAGCAGGAGGTAGACTGCTCGTGATGGCACCATCGAAATAAACTCGGCGCAGCCATGTGAAATCTTGGAATTGAGGAGGGAGATTCTCAGGAGATAAAGATGCGGTCATCTTTCGAGGAGGAATACCGGCTGCAAGACAGCCTTCTGCAAGCGCTTTCACCATCTCTCCTACATCATCGGGATGAGAAAAACCAGCAGTGACACCCGTAGAACGCACAGCAAAGTGTAGATCCAAACTGATGTCCATTCCTGCCGTTGTGACGACAGACCGGATTATGTCAGACACAAGCTCCTTCACAGATTCGCGGGTGAGTCCTATTCCAACTAAGGTTTCACCAAAAACACTTTCCCCTGCTTTGGGTGGTCGGACATCCCGAGTGAACCGTACTTCCTTTGCAATCTGGAATATCTCCGCTGTTTTCAGGTTTGTTGTCGAGATGATGCATTTTGTCGTGGTATTGCCCAGCTCCACAGATGCGACCGTAAAGAACGGGCCCATCCGAGTCGTGGTAACTCCGACTGAACGGGGCCTGACCACCTTGAAACGCCTGACCAAATGGCATCACCTAGAAAAGACGCTTGAAGGGATGATTCTCAGAGGCATCAATGCCGAACTCGATGTTTGCATATTCAGCTGCGAAAGAATCAGCCATTGCGATAAGGGGAAAGACGATTCTTGCGTTCTTGATAGGTCCGTACAGGACAAAGTCACCACCCAACATTTGGACAGCAAGATTTGAGGCATAATCACATGCCTTGAAGGCATCTTTATTCTTCTTCTTATGCTCGAGAAGCCATGACCACGATGAGGGCGCATTATGTATGCCAGACCCGGTAGGTAGTCCATATTTTGCCTTCGACACGAAGGTGAATGCCACAGAAGACCCGGCTCCAGCTCCCATTGCAGTCGTGGCTGTATCAATCAGTGGCTTTGTTATTCCGAGCTGTTCACTGAGAGGGAGAAGGCCTGTTTCAAGATTCATGATGCCCTCATCAAGAACTGCTCGCCGTCCGGCAATCGAAGGATCTTGAGGGTTAAAGGCAAGGACAATGGCGGATTCATGCTGGAATTCCCTAAGAGAGTCAATCTCCTCTTTTGTTGCAGACACATTAAGCGAGTTGTAGATAATCCTATCAATCAGTCCTACTTCCTCGGCATGATGTAGACCTGAGATTCGGACATCAGAACTCGTAGAATCAATTATTAGGGGAGCTTCGGAAATCTCAGAAGCGAAATCAATGTACTTCTGCATAGCAGCCTCTGCTTCAGCCACTATCTGAATCATACACGGGTTCCCGGTGGTTTCTGACATTTCATCCTGTAATGTAATCAGAGTTTCAGCTTTAGACCTATCAAACTCGCCACTGTTCGGGTCAGAAACTATCTTGTGTCCGTTGTAGAATATGCTTCCAGCCAAGACGGTAGGGATCTCTCCTAGATTCCCTCCAATCTTGACGCCGCCTATTTGGTGTATCACTTGCTCTTTTTGGAATATGAACACTGTAATCACGACTCCTTGCCGACCAGTACAGTCCCACCCTCATCTTCGCGTATCTCAATCCCTATTGAGGTGGGACTGTCCGAAACCTTGGCATCCATAGTCTGAGAGTATATGAGCGATGTGTCAGGATGGTAGAACAGACCTATTTCAGGGACTACGGACACAGATGCTATCATCACCCCAGTGGATTTCTTTTTCGTCTTGCTCTTGAAGTCGATCCAGATAATCTCTTCGGGAAATGGCTCAACGTTCCTTTTGTTCAGCTCCTCCGCCATACTTGAAATTTTGGCAGGGTCAGACACATTCATCATGTCTATGAACTCGACCTGTTCCCGAAATCGTTCCACGGCTTCAACAGGGATATTCTCGATATATGGGATAGCGCCAGGCGCCTCAACGATTCGCCGTGTGTCTGACTCGATTCCGAAATCATACAATGCTCGAATGGATGCTCCTGTATGATGACCGGGAACCTCTGGACCGGCAAGAATGAAGAATCGGATCAATGGGTTGGATACCACATTGACTATTACCCGTTCAATACCGATGTTCTCGGTCTTGCATGTCCCTATGATTGCATACTTGCAAGGAACTGCAATCCTCTTGCCGAGCGTGCAGATGGCAACAGCGGAGGTCAAATCCCCAACCTCAAAATCACCTGGAACTGGAGGCCAGTCTTCTCGAATGATCTGATTCATGAACAACCCTCCTATTCGATGGTCGGCGGTTCGAAGAGATCTTGTGCTATCCCGAGCGCACGATAGGATTCACCAAGGCCCGTGTATATCGCATTTGCTACGAGAGACACCGCGAGGAAAACCTCTTTGCTCCTACGCAACGAACCAAACATTATGCAATCGGCTCCAAATATCTGGGCAGCTACTGTTGAAGCAATGATTGCAGACAGGTGTGTCGATTCTTTATTGAATCCTTGCTGCTTGAGGAATTTCCATGCAGAAGGCGCATTGTGAGCACCCGCACAAGTAGGTAATCCCAACTCCGATTTTATAGCGGGGATGGATCGATAGTCCAGCCCGAAGCCTGCACCAACGGGCATAGTCGCAGGATCCACCAGTTTATACTTGAAGCCAAGCTCGGCGACCAAATCCAGAACTTGCTTAATCACGGTCATTCGTTCTGGCAGAGAAGTGGTACGGGGTGACCAGCCTAGCGCCACAGCCATTTCAAGTGATGATGCGCGGAGAGCATTCTTCTCGTCCTCTGTGAGAGATAGGTTGACAGCATTGAAGATAGCCCGGTTTTTTAGTCCAAGTTCCTCACATAACTGAACCGCCCGAATTCGTGCGCGCGCATTTATCGACTCTATCATGAACGGACCATCATAATTCTCAACGATCCAAGGTATGTGCGATTCCATGGCATCGGGCATTCGACCGTATATTTGCAGGATTAGTGGATGGCCGGTCTGTTCGGAGGAGGCTTCTGCTAGTGATATCCATTCTTTGGCGATTTCCTTATCGAAACGTCCCGACTTGGTATCAACCACAATCTCTTGGCCCTTGAAGAAAAGTCCTCCAACTAGAACAGTGGGACTCTCACCGGATGCGCCTCCGAAAGAGATCCCACCAAATTCGAATTTCTGCTGTTTCGTTTTGAACACGAACACATCGCTAACCTCGGGATGGTCTGGGGTGTAGATCGGCTTCCTGTACAAGCACTGGGATGCTTTCAGTCCAACCGACACCCATGAGATGGATTCCAGACACTCCAGGGACTCTCTTAATATCTTCGATTAGTTCGAGAGCCATCTGTATCCCTTCATGTTCGAAGGCTTCAAGCATCTTCTCTTCTGGAAGCCCCTCACCAGCCTTCTTCAAACGGTCAATCATCTCTGTGGGGACTGTTATGCCAGGAACCTTCGTATCCATGAATTCAGCAATCTCCGGGGTTCTCAAGGGTATTATACCAACTATGGTCTTGACTCTGGTTTCCACGATCCGTTTCATGAATTCCTGCAACGCGGACACGTCAAAGACCGCTTGCGTTTGAAAGAATCGCGCACCGGCATCTATTTTGCGTTTCAGGTGAACAAGTTGCTTTTCTGAGAGATCATTTGGATCGAAAGTGGCGCCAACAAAGAACGAGGGAGTTCCTTCTAACTCGTCGCCAGCCATGTCATAACCTGACCGAAGCCTGTTTGCCAACGCAACTGTTCCGGGCGAGTCCAAATCGTACACGGCTGTTGCATCCGGGTGAGTGCCAAAAGATGGGAGATCCCCCTGTATGAACAGTACGTTCCTGACCCCCAAGGCGTATGCACCATAGAGATCACTCTGCAGCATGATCCTGTTGCGGTCGCGTGAAGTAATCTGCATAACTGGTTCGCACCCTTCCTTGATGACATAATGTGAGCAAATCACACTGCTCATCAGTGGAATGCCTCGGGCGTTGTCGGTTATGTTAATCGCATCACAATAACCCCGTACAGTCCGGATCCGGTCAATGAGTATTGAGGTATCACTCCCCTTGGGAGGGCGTATCTCAGCTGTGACGACGAATTGACCCTTATTGAGGAGCGATTCAAGGTGAGAGCGAAACAGATCCTGTCACATCCGTATGGAGTTGGTTGAGCCTAGTATATCACCTTTACTAAGACACGAGTTGCTGTTCAGATGCGAATGAGCTCGATTTCAGGATTCATCCTCAACAGTTTCTGCGCCTCAACCATGCCCATCTCGACCTCAAGCTCGATGTGCTTTTTCCGGTAGTATTCTTTCTTGATGGAACTTCGTTCATGCAGCCATGAAAGCGTAGACATCCCGTCGTCCCCATAAGGCAAATGCACCTGAAAACGTACAAGCTCAGGAAACTCTTGCTCGACAGCATGGATCAGGTCTTCGAGTCCAAAACCATCCTTCGCAGATATCGGGATGATGGGTTCGTTTCTATCATCTAATTCCTCTAGCCTTTCAGCAATTTCGGGCTCAGAAAGAAGGTCAATCTTGTTGAAAGCGATGATGATTGGAATACCATTCGCCCCAATCTCTGAGAAGGTCTGAAAACAAGCATCCATCTTCCGGTGTATCTCATCCACTGAATCAGAGGCATCGACCACAAGAATGATGACATCAGCCTCTGTAATCTCCATTAGCGTAGTGTTAAAAGCTTGTAAGAGCGTCTTCGGAAGGTCACTGATAAACCCGACCGAGTCCGAGATAACTACTTGTCTTGCCTCGGTCGGCAACCTAGCAGTCTTGGTCGAGAGGGTCGTGAACAGCTTGTCAGCAATTTCCACACCTGAATCTGTCAACGCATGATGCAATGTGCTCTTCCCAGCGTTCGTATAACCGGCCAATGTGACCTCTAGGAACCCCTCAGAAACCCTGCGTTTTCGTTTCAGGTCTTGTGCCTTTGAAATCTTTCTTAATTTCGATGCGATAAGCCCCATCCGACGACGGATCTCAGCAATCCGCTTTGTGAGGAGATCCTCACCCACTCCCACCTGATCCGTTGTGGGCCTGTCCCCAGTATGTTCACTCTGGAGACGCATCCGAATCTGGTGACGTTCGAATGGGAGTTCGTACTTCAATCGAGCTTGTTCAATCTGAAGCTTGGCCTGTGGTGTTCGTGCGTGCTTGTCGAATATCTCAAGGATGACCTGAGTCCTATCGCGAACCTCGACTTTCCACTCTTCCATGAGACGAAAGACCTGACTGGAACTTAGTCTTGTTGAGAAAAGAACAATGTCAATCTCAGAAACCTCAATGATTGTAGCAATCTCCTCGACTTTCCCAATGCTTATTCCATACTTGCCAGAAGGGGGAGCGACTATGTCAAACGTACCTTCCACGAGGTAGCCCGCGGTAGTCGCTATCGCTTCGAACTCGGAAAGCAGGTCGGGTGTATTCCAGTCCCGCCTTTGAACTAGTAACGCTTTGAGATTATCCATCGTATAGAAGCTGTGCTATTTTGTCTTAAACTGTGTGTTGTGAACCATAACAAAAGCTTCTTTGGCGAAGGCACTGGGTTCCACAGGAGTTCCCATGAGTCGATTCGAGATCAAAGCCAAAGATGGGATGGCCAGACTTGGCAGATTCACCACTAAACATGGCACTGTGCAGACACCATTAATTATGCCGGTGATTCATCCGGGCAAGTCCGAGATAACACCTCAGAACCTGGTGAGTGATTTAGGGTTCCAGATGGTCATCACAAACTCGTATATCATAAGATCTCAGGAAAAGTTCAAGGACATTGCTCTTGAGAAGGGAGTCCATGGGCTACTTGATTTTCAGGGTCCAATCATGACTGACTCGGGAACCTTTCAGATGTATTATCACAATCTGCCATCAGAGGAAATAGACCCACTTGATATCATCGAGTTCCAAAGACAGATTGGTTCAGATGTTGGAACCATACTCGATGTGTTCTCAGACCCAAATGTGAAGAGAGAGCAAGTCAAATCTGATGTAAGGCTCTCGTATGAAAGAGCAAAGAATTCGGTGCATCACAAGGGAGATATGTTGCTGGCAGGAACCATTCAAGGAGGCGTATATCCGGAACTCAGGGAAAAGTCTGCAATGAACATGGCACAACTGGATTTCGATGTATATCCCATTGGAGGTGTCGTTCCCTTAATGGAACGCTACAGATACGCGGATGTCGTGCGGGCTGTTCTTGCGGCAAAGAAACATCTTCCTCCCGACAGACCTGTCCATCTTTTCGGTTGTGGACACCCGATGCTCTTCGCACAGGCTGCATTAGTGGGTTGTGACTTTTTTGACTCTGCGTCCTATGCAAAGTTTGCAGACTCGGGAAGGATGCTCTTACCAACCGGTACTGTCCACTTGGACAACCTCACAGAGCTACCCTGCGGCTGCCCTGTTTGCAGCAATACTACAGCAGATGAACTCAAGGGTCTCAAGAAGGAAAAGAAAGCACTGCAATTGATGAAACATAACCTCTATGTCACAGCATCAGAGATAAGACAGGTCAGACAGGCAATTAGAGATGGGAAGCTGATGGAACTTGCAGCAATCAGGGCACGGGGACATCCCGAGTTGCTGGAAGCGTTCAATGTCATGCTGGAAAACTCTGACCAGTTCAAGAAACTTGATCCCGTAGGAAATACGAGTTCCATTTTATACACAGGACCAGAAACCTCTAGGTTCCCCATATTCGCAAGATTCCATCAACAGATACTGTCCTCGTACCCGTATTCCTCGCCCAAGACGCTCATACTGGTTCCAGACTTAGGCAGTAACCCGTTCTCCGATATGATGCCCAATTTAATTACAGCACTACGCACCCGAAACCCCTCTGACGTTGTTCTTGGCTTTGTGACACCAATCGGGGTAGTGCCTTGGGAACTAGAACATGTCCATCCTGCTCAGCAGTGTGTCTTTCCACCATCATTAGATTTGACAACGCGAGCCAATACAATATCACGAACAACAGACTTCATTCAGGCATTGAATCCAGATAAAGTGCAGTGGGTGTCCCGAAACATCCCGCTGGATAATATAGTGCAAACATTACAAGAGGTATTTCATATTGAGATACTCGCAGGGGTTGCAAAAGCCATTGAGAGTATCGAAGGATACCCAGAGGGCAGAGTGGACGGGGGTAGAAGAAAGCTTGGTGCTGTGTTCTCATTCCAATGGAGGATGAAACCGGAATTTCTCCAAAAGTCCGATATCGAATTGAAGGTTTCTAGGAAGACGGGGAAGATAAGGTACATCCAAAAGGACGAGGATATTCTATTCACTCTTGTTCCTACTACAGGACTGCTGACACCAACATACAAAGGAGGGCGGATCTTGATGACCGAGGGCATAAGCGACCGATACATGGTTGCCGTCAACGAGGACGCAGCACCTTTCGTTGCAGATGGAAAATCAGCACTCGCCAAATTTATCACTAGGGCTCATCCAGACCTTCTGGCAGGTGAGGAGGTACTGATAGTCGATAGGGAAACGGCGTTACTTGCGACTGGTCGGACTCTTCTGTCAGGACCCGAGATGCTTGCCTTTTCCAGAGGGGTTGCAGTAATACCTAGGCATTCGAGGGAGTAGGTGCGCTACGGCTTGCCTGGAACAGCGGATGTCCTGGGACTTTCCTGAGCGCGTCTACACCACCTACCGGAAGAATCATGACATCGAGCCGCGGCGCATAGAGGTTTATCTCAGTCCCAGCTTCAATCTGAAACTCAGGTTTAAGAAGCGATTGAGCAGCGATATCGCCGACCTTGAAATACACCTCCAATGCACTACCAACATAGATAGTTCGTGTGACGGTTCCCGTGATCTCGTTGTCGTCGGGACTGGTTCTTGATAGGTGTAGGTTCTCAGGACGCATAGCACACTTTACTTGCTCGCCCACCTCGAAGGGATACCCTTCAATTGTTGGTTTTCCAGAGATGACCTGTCCATTTGGTATCTTCACATCGAGATAATCGCCAAGTGAAGTTATGACTCCGTCGATGAATGTGCATTGACCAATGAAGTCTGCCACAAAAATGGTCTGGGGATTCGCATATATCTCGCGGGGAGATCCAAATTGCTGTACGTAACCATGATCCATCACTGCGACCTTATCAGAGATGCTTAGTGCCTCATGTTGATCGTGAGTGACATAAACGGTCGTGATGGACAACTCCTTTTGAATCCGAATGATCTCTTCACGCATTTCAATCCTGAGCTTGGCGTCAAGATTGGACAATGGCTCATCAAGAAGCAAGACATCGGGCTCGATGACCAATGCTCTTGCGAGAGCAACTCGTTGTTGCTGACCTCCAGAAAGTTGATGAACTCTTCTCTCGCCAAGCCCTTCCAGACGGACAAGCTCGAGAGCATCCTTCACCCTTTTGTTTATTGCAGATTTGGTGTATTTTTTCCCCTCGAACCGTTTCAACTTCAGGCCGTATGCAATATTGTCATTCACGGACATATGGGGCCATAAGGCATAGTTCTGGAAACACATCCCAGTGTTGCGCTTGAAAGGTGGGAGGTTCGTGACATCCCGATCGTCAAAGAATATCTTTCCCGAATCAGGGATGTAGAACCCCGCAATCAGACGCAAGAGGGTTGTTTTGCCACATCCAGAAGGACCAAGAAGAGTTGAGAGTTCCCCTTCTTTTAGTGTCAAGGTCACCTCATCTGTAGCGACTACATCTCCAAATGTCTTACGGAGATTCTCAAGAGTGATTTCTACCATCTATTTCACCTCAAATCCCAGTCATCGCAGAACTGCGAGTGCCGAGTATCTTGTTCGTTATTGTAATCACAGCCATTTGAAGTGCCATCATGAGGACACCAAGAGTGGCTGCATGTTCAGGGCCTCCATATACTCCAGTCCCTTCTAGTACCTCTTTAGTCCAGAATGTCATAGGAGCCTGTTGCCGTCCTACACTACCAAGAATCAAACTGGTGCTTACCTCACTGACGGAGTAGACAAATGATAGCAACGAGCCCGCAAGAACACTCACGCCAATCAGAGGAAGTGTGATCTTGGTGAAGGTCTGATTCCGGCTTGCGCCCATATTCAGTGAGGCTTCTTCAAGTACGACGGGCGTTGATTGTAGCCCTGCATAGGCCGCACGTACAGTGAACGGAAACTTTCGTATCATATACGAAATCGTAATCAAGAACCACGGTCCTGTAGGAAAGACTTCACCAGGCATGAAGAATGGTGTGTTATAGAAGAGCGTGAAGTAACCAGTAGCAATAACAATACCAGGTAATGCAATAGGTGATGTCACGAGAAGGTCAAATGCAGTCTTTCCGGGGATGTCACGTCTGGCCACGATGTACGCTGCACTCGTCCCCAATAGAACAATGAAGATCGTGGCGACTAGTCCGTATATTAACGTGAACTGGATTGATTGAGTTACATCTTGGTATGCCCAAAGAACATCATAATTGCCAAGTGTCCAGACATCTGGTAAGATCGAGTCCGTAGACCATCCTCCGGATAAAGAAAGGATGATGACACTGATCTGAGGGATTAAAGCCAAAAACAGAATAGGGATGAGCACAGCATACAATAGAATTGATGTTCGCATGCTTAACCTACGGGTTCTTGGATTCCATTGCCCGCCCTTGGTTCCAGATTCATAGGATCGCAGAGAGGCGTATTTGCGAATGGTCAGAAATCCAACGACGGCAAATATGAGAAGGATAATTCCTACGGCAGGGCCGGTGGGGTCAATCTGTCCTGACTGTGAGGCTATGCTGTCAAACACCTGAAAGGCAAGTGTCTTTCGTGCCTGCAGATCCTCAAAATATACGATTGGAGTTCCCAAATCCTCAATACTAAGGATGAATGTTAGAATCGCACCTGCTTGGATGCCGGGCATTGCTAAGGGCAGCGTGACAGACCTAAATAATTTGAAGCCTGTTGCTCCCAGATTCTCAGCCTGTTCTTCGAGAGAGGGATCAATGCCCATGAAGGACGAATACGCATTTAGATATACAAGCGAGAACAAGGATAGTGACTGAACAAAAATGATAGCTGCAAGACCATGAAGCTCTACTCGGTAAGGCATGATGCCAAGCGCTGTGTAGAACAGGTTGTTGAAGAATCCTGCACGTCCTAAGAACGTCTTAATGCCAATTGCTCCAACGAATGGAGTAGCAAGGATTGGGAATATCAGCACTGTACGAATAATCTTCTTGCCAGGAAAATCATATCTTGCAACAATGAATGCTAGAAAGACACCAAGTATGACGGAGAATATAGTGACAATGATGGCGGTATAGATAGAGTTCAAGACCGCTCCAAAGTCCCATCCTTGGATAACCATCAAATCGCTATTGCCAGTGGGAGGGATAATAGTTCTCCAATCAATGTACGTGATCCATTCTTTGGTATTCTCGTTATATTGCCATGGCCAAAAGTTCGAGTCAGAGAACAGGTTTACAAAGTGGTAAAGTGAGGGCATACCCGTATTAGGGTCAATGAAGGATGTGAAGACTACACTCAAAAGGGGTGCTATCAGGAATAGACCGAATGCGACAAGCACAGCGGTCAATTG
>JAJRZD010000117.1 GCA_024275415.1 archaeon | reverse complement strand
CAAGATATATCTCTTCTTGACTCGCTCCTTCATTCCATTGGTCAGGTGGTCTTGTCGAAAGCGTTAAAAGCATCCCCCGAAGTGACAGCGAGCAGGTTCCCTTGTCAGGGGATTCGCTATAAACGTATAAGGAGATTAAATGCCTTGTCCAAGAAAGAGAAAGAGCATCTTAACCTCGTCGTCGTTGGACATGTCGACCATGGCAAGTCCACCATGACTGGCAGACTGCTCTACGAAACAGGCGCTGTTGATGAGCGTACTTTCCAACAGCATAAGGCCGAAGCAGAGAAACTTGGGCGGCCCAGCTGGGCATGGGCTTTTGCACTGGACCGCCTGAAGGAAGAACGAGAACGTGGTCTCACTATCGATATCGCATTCTTCAAATTCCTGACTGACAAGTACTATTACACAATTATTGACGCCCCTGGGCATAAAGACTTCATCAAAAATATGATTACAGGAGCCTCACAGGCGGATGTCGCACTACTTGTCGTATCAGCGAAGAAGGGTGAGTTCGAAGCAGGGATAGGTCCTGGTGGACAGACCAAGGAGCATGCGTACCTGTGTATGACCCTCGGTGTCCCGTCAATGATTGTCTGTATTAACAAGATGGACGATGAGAGCGTCAACTACAGCGAGGATCGATACAACGAGGTCAAGGAAGAGGTAGCAGAGTTCTTGAAGGGAATCGGGTACAAGACTGACAACATCCCCTTCATTCCCACTTCAGCCCTCTCAGCTGCGAACCTGAAGGCGAAGACACCAGACCTTACACCATTCTACAAGGGCCCTAGCCTCCTAGAGGCGCTCGATGAGGTCAAGCTTCCACCGAAGCCTATCGACAAGCCACTACGTGTGCCTATCAACGATGTATATTCCATCAAGGGTGTAGGTACAGTCCCAGTCGGTCGTGTCGAAACTGGCGTCATGAAGGTGGGTATGAAGGTCACATTCATGCCTCCCAACAAGACCGGTGAAATAAAATCGATCGAGATGCACCATGAACAGCTGAACGAGGCTGTCCCAGGAGATAACATCGGGTTCAACATCCGTGGTATCGAGAGGAAGGATCTTGGTCGTGGCGATGTTGCCGGACCTGTCGATGCACCACCTACTGTCGCTTCTGCATATACAGGCCAAGTGATGGTCATCCAGCACCCGACAGCAATCACCGTTGGTTACACACCTGTGATTCACGCGCACACTGCTCAAGTAGCATGCAGGTTCGACGAGCTCCAGAAGAAGCTTGACCAGAGAAGTGGTCAGGTCATCGAGGAGAACCCCGATTTCGTGAAGAAGGGCGAGTCGATGATTGCCAAGCTCGTTCCTTTGAAGCCGATGGTCATCGAGAAGTACAAGGAACTGCCACAACTAGGGCGGTTCGCAGTGCGTGACATGGGAATGACTGTTGCCGTTGGTGTCGTTCTCGACGTTACCAAGAAATAGTTTCAACACAGTTTTGGGGCGCTCGCCCCATTTCTTCTTCTTTTCAAAACAACGCTATAATTCCGGCTAGTCTGACGAGATTAGTCCCTTGGACTGCCCTCTAATCTTCTGCACTTCATACCAGAAGAACGAAAAACCTGCGATGCCAAAAGCGAGTGCAAAGACATTGTGAATGCTATAGTCAAAATGTGTCATCATGGCATAGACAATGAGAAGTCCAGTAAAGAACGCTGCATAAAGAACAAACCTTGGGATGGCAAGACTCTCAAAGAACAGGAAGTTCTCCAAAAACTCAAGGTCGACATCCTCACGGATCCAGTACTCTCCATGCACGTTCTTTTCTAGCATTCTATGCTCGACAAGCTTTTCCAAGTGATACAAGCCTACACTCGGACTGCTCAGGTTTAGTCGCTTGCTTAGCTCTCTGGGTCCTATCGGGCGATGTAGGCTCAGTATCGCAATGAGGACTTTCCATGTTGTTTCTCCAAGTTTGAATGGGAATGGGAGTCTTGTTCTCTCAGAAGAGTCGAGCTTCATCTGATTCTACTCCATCTTACTCTGAACAGGTGAGAAACCCTGGGATAAATTACTATCTCCCCGATTCGCACGAAGAATGCCGTGAATAGAAGATACAACCCAAATCCTACTGTCCATCGAGATGGAAGCAACAGGTACATGCAACCGCCAATGATAACCACAAGTCCAAGGATTAGCCCATACCTTCTTCCCCAAGCCCATCCATACCTGCGTTGGTCTTGATACATCACCAGCAGTACAATGAATAGAACGAACAGCCATATGATGTTATCATCGACCACAATCCAATGATATTGGCTAGAACCATCGACAACGAACATTTTCGGTCCTAGAATCCATCTGTATGTAGTGGCTGGTGGCCTGCTGTAAAAACGAGAGTGACTTGAAACAAACCACGGCATGAACAGACCAATAAGAATAATGACTCCTGCCCAATGATCCCGACAGAAACTCAAAATGGTACGAGTGCCCCAATTCCTTGTTTTCCTCTCACGAAATACGGCCGAGGATATGAGAGATATGATAAGGAGCCCTAGTATCAATTCTCCCGGAGCGACAGTGATTTTCGCAACAACAAAATAAGGAAATCGAGTCTTTAGTGATATATCTCTTGGAAAATCCATGTCTACACTGATCCTATAACCTAGGATCTCACTATGGGGGGAATCAGAGTGAGCTGGGATGTAAATCTCCAATTCCAGTACCCCCTCTTCAAAAGGGATATAGATGAAGCTGGGAAATAGCTGTTGGAAACTGAAGTAAAGATAGTACCAATCGTTCTCATAAAGAAGGCTCAACTCGATATAGGGGACATCAGGTTGAATGTCGAGGAACACACGTACGAATGGGAGTTGGTAATAGAGTATCGATTCGATGCCCTCGTTGATACTTATGGTACAATTGATAGGCCCTATCCCTTCCAAGTAGTCATAATATGGATCCACTCGCAGCGAATAGTTGCCCGGACCGAGTAGGACTGTGTCGTTTACCCGTGAGATATAGATTATCCCTCCATAACTGGAATTCTCATAGCTGCTTACATACAATCGCACCAGATTAGGAGATGCGGGAGCCGCAAAGACACTATTTCCCTCCAGTGACTGGATATCAATCGATAAGGAGCTTAACCTGTCCGAAACAGACAAGCTGATGACGACATCCTGAACGGCCAAGACTGATGGCCCAGTTCCTCCAAGTGTGATTGTGAAGATGACACTTCTTATCTCCTTATCAGTCATAAGACGTATGTCTGCTAGTGTGACATTCAGGTCAACCGAAAATGTATCCCCAGGTTCGATTATCAAACACTCGCTTTTGATTATTTCATCAGGCAAACTACTATATGGTTTCCATATCGACATGGCTATCCCCGCATTGACACTCCCTACTATTCCTCGCAGCCTGACACTGAATGAGAACTGACCTTCTCTCCCAATATCAAAATGTGATACATGCCTTAGAAACACCTCGGAATTCTCAAGAAAAATCTCGGTTTCACGTCCGTTCTCTGTGATTGAAAAAGCATCATTTCTCCCGAAATCTATCACCTCTCCTCCAATCTCCCAATCATCTGCCAATCTGAAAGGAGTCGAGTTGAGAATGACTATTGGCGTGCTCAATGTCAGAGGTTCAGTGAATGACTCGTATCCCACCAAGCTCGAAATTCGGTTCCCCTTCTCAACTTCCACAGGTGATACTGATACGCTTGGCACTAGTGTAACGATCAAAAGCCCGAACATGATTGCAATGATAAATCCCAGAATGAAGCGTCGTCCTATGACTTCTACCATGTTCCTGTCACGAAGTATCTTTGTCATCGCCGGTCATGATGACTTTAGTCTGAAAGACTATTAATCTAAAGGTTAGAACGGCTAAAAAGGATTGAGTCTGCTAAGGCAGAAACGGTTGCTGAAGATATCACATTCTCTCTGCCACTTGGACATCCCTTTTATCACAATCCGTTTCTCTTCTTTCATGGGGAATAATCGATGGATGTGGACAGAGATGCGCATGCAGAAGATAACTCATCAAGGAAGGCCGTTGTGATTTTGTTCCTCATCCTTCTTGCATCCCCGGGCTCGCTCATGCTCTTTGCGATGCCATTCGAGAATACCACAGTCCTTCTTCTGATTGTCCTGCCAGTCACCGTTCTGTTTGTTCTTTGGTACAAAAACACCCTCTCAAGGCGCGGGATGCCCCCTGAAGAACCTCCTCTAAATTGATGGGGAATCCCATTACTATGACCTATTCCTTGTGGTCGAGATGGCAACGTTAAGATAATAGGTATGGCATGTTCATTGAAAGAATACTCGCTGCTCATACTCGCTATCCAGCAATTCCTCGCAGGTGCAACAGAAAATGGAGGAGAGAAGTTATGGATCCGAACGGTCAATCCCGTTTTCATTGTCATTATTTTGGCAATCGGAGCCTATATCACAATCACCTTTTCATTAGATGACTTGGCGATTTGGGCATCGAAACTGATAGTTTCCCTCTTTCCAATGTTCTATCTGATTTCGTGTGTTGCTTATCGATGCTCAAAGCGAGCAGGGATAGCACAAACCGATGTCCAAGAAGATGACCGAATATTTATGGAGATGCACATGCGCGCCAGTGCCAGCGCGATGTGGATCTACTACCATTCCTGAGAACGACGGGAATGCATTGGCTCTTGCCTTCATAATCGCTGAATCGTAAGGCAAAGGCGAAAATAAAGTACTTGACGCCAGTATTGAACTGCTATCGAAGGTCATTGGCCAGCGAAACCAAGGATGTCAATAACATCTCATCAGGTAATGAGATTGATTATCATCACTAATACTTAGTCCGGAACGTAAATAATGATTGTACTAGCAGTCGTTGGCATAGCGGTACTCTGTCACAATCTTTATGAGAAGATTAGGTTCCGAGTTTGACGCACGAAATGCTGAGGTATCCAAGCCTGGGCTAGCACACATCTGGGTGTGCATGGGGCAATATGGAGCTGGATTGCTAATCCAGTGTCGTAAGACTCGAGAGTTCGAATCTCTCCCTCAGCGCCATCCTTTTCTGTTCTGATTTTGACTGGACATCTTCTGAGATGTCCATCATAATACTAGGTCATGCGCCTTTCCGCAACCCTTAATTCCTCATAGATGTGGAGTTAGAATGCGACGGGTAGGGTCGGGTCGTTTGCCGCGACCTGTGACCGGAATGGCAATACCGGGACCAGTAACAACCACTGAGGTTGAACCGGGACGACGTAGGTCCAGTCGCAGGACGTTGACGAGTGGTCTCTGAAGTCTGCATCGGCCGCAGCAGCAGACGTAGGTTTGCTGTGAGCGCGCTTAGACATCCGAACCGGGCTAGGTCCTGGCGGGAGCAGTCCTAAGGATGAGGTGTGGAGCCTCAGAGGGTGCCGCTCCGAGGAATGCGGCTGACTAGCCTACCGAGAACCGACAATCGATGTGGGAGGGCCGTCGCACCTTACTACCTCTGATGTGCCTGTTGTCCTGAACAAATTGTGATCCGTGTCATACGAAGCGGCCTGCGTTCCGTTTTATCTGAACGATTTCTTCATAGACTTCAATTTCAGGTTGTGTCAGGTCGTCCATGAACTTCTGGCGAATTGCCAATACTTGTGAGTCTGGGATATCAACATAAAGCACCTCATCATCGTTGATCTGTCGTCCCACTGTTGGACCCCTGATAGACAGGGCTACTTCCATCCCTGTTGTCGCTTCGTCAATGTTAACGCTTCGGTCTTGTATCTGTAATATGATTCCCACCCGCTTCCCACTACTGTTCATCAACCCGATTCGTGGTTTTATCATTCCATGAACTTTGACTCCTACGACTGCAGGTTTGCTGTGTCTAAAGATATACTGTGGAAGTATCTCGACCTTCCCTGGCCGGATGATGCTGCTAAGAGACTCTGCCTTTGCTTGTTCCCGTTTGACCATTATCCATGCATTGTATTCGTCATATAGGCGATAGATAACTTCGTTCAGGAACACCTCGACTCCATATTCTGCCGCCAGTTCCTCAATGTCCGGTGCGAACTTTACATTGAATCCGATGATTACTGCATTGAGAGGATCCGTGTCTCCGGCTGCCCGTGCTTCGACCACATCACGCTTCACAATGGGCCCCACATCCGCACTTCTAATAGGGACATTCCGTTCTTGCAAGAACTGCGAAACCGCTTCAAGTGATCCCAGAGTATCGGTCTTCAAGACGATCCCCGATTTGTCAGTCTGTATCCTGATCGAACTGACCTCGTCGCGAACCTTCTGTTTGACTCCTTCAAGATTCTCTGGGTCATCGACCGCATACACTGGAGCGCCCGCCACAGCACCCTCTATGTCAGGCGCAACTATTTTCACACCGGCTGCAGCATGAACTTCAGATACCTGAGAGAACTTCTCCTTGGGATCTCGAATCTCATCTAGTGCTTTCGGCTGCAAAAGGGCCCTGATCTTAGCAACGACCACCTTGTCCAGTCCCCCCACAACGATGGTATCGGTTTTCCGCAACACACCATCATAGATGATTGTGTCAAGAGTGAGTCCAAGTCCAGTTTCCTCTCGGATTTCAAGGACAGCGCCCTTTGCAGGACCTGTTGATATTGTCAGTCTGTCCTTCATGTATTGCTGCGTAAGACCTGAGAGTACCATCAGAAGTTCCGGTATCCCTTCGCCTGTTTTTGCGCTGGTCGGGACGATGGCCACTGTCTTCTTGAAGTCCCTCACCCTGTCGAACCGCTCAGAATCGATTTTGTTCGCAGATAATGCGCCTACAATCTCGTACAACCGACGGTCGAGCTCGCCCTGTACAGATGTGGTCTGTGACTTGATTGATTCCATCAAGGGAATCTCGGGCTTTGACCTCCATCCCGGTATCTTGTCCATCTTGTTAGCCGCAATCAAAAAGGGGGTCTTGCCGGACTTCAGGATTTTCAATGACTCGTAGGTCTGTGTCAATGCCCCTTCATTGATGTCAACCACGAGTATTGCAATGTCTGCGATAGCTCCCCCTCTTCTTCTGAGGTTGAGATACGCCTCGTGTCCTGGGGTGTCTATGAAGAGTAGTCCATCTATTGAGAGCTGTGTGTTGACCGATTTCAATAGATCCCCGCAAATTGATTCAATTGTTTCTGTGGGGAAGAAAGACGCCCCGATATGCTGTGTGATACCAGCCACTTCTCTTTCTTGAACCCCAGTCCCCCTCATCTTATCTAATAGGGATGTCTTTCCATGATCTATATGTCCAAGCACGGTCACTATTGGAGAACGGAGTTTTCCTGACTCGGTCAATGCCCAGCACCTCATTAGGTTGTCCTCCCGCTCCCTGTGATAGCATATGAAAGTGTCGTTTGTGGAGCTGACACAAGTCTCAAATAACCAATGTCTAGCTCAGGCAACAGTATTGATGCAGATATTATTGTGTCAAAACAACTGATTGGTGAAATGAATTGGAACAATCTCTCGTCATAATCAAACCCGATGGTACTGTTCGGCGAAGAGTCAGTGCTCTCGTCCTCAAAGCATTGCTAGACCAAGGTCTCAAAGTAAAAGCATTCAAGGAGATGCAAGTCCCCGAATCAGTCGCACGGATGCACTACGATGTCCACAAGGACAAACCCTTCTTCTCGTGGCTTGTGAATTTCATATCTTCTGCACCTGTCCTTACCATGATTCTTGAGGCTGATAATGCGATTCCGATAATTCGAAACACTCTTGGAGCCACCTTCGTGCAGAAGGCAGACCCCGATTCCCTGCGAGGCAAGTATGGGATCTGGGCGGGCGTAAATATCGCGCATGCCTCTGACGCTCCAGAAACAGCAGCCAAAGAAATCGAGCTATGGACAACACATGGAGGCCTTTCCGAGTCATCAGATGCTCAAGAGAAAGCTCAAGCCTATATTGATAGGTATCTTCCTGGCACTGCAGATTTTACTATGGAGATCCGTGATGTCGTCAGGAATGCGATTGTGAATCATGATACTTCAGAAGGTGTCTTTCAGAGGTTGATTGACCTGCTTGGAAAGGATGCAGATGGCATCCCCCCTGAACAGGTTAGGAATCTCGCATCTGCCATCTTCGATTTCATCGTTGAAGAGGTTGAAAAGGCAAAATAAATGGGGATGGTGGCACACTGTGCCACGCTGTCCATTCTCAATTCAACGTTTGGGCTTACCGCCTTTTTCAAATCCAGTTGTCCATTTAGTCCGGCGCGGTTTTTGCTTTCGCTCAATCCGCGCTTTTTTACACTTGGAACCACAAAACCAGAGCACAGACCCATCTTTAGTCTGGACGAAGGCAGAACCTGTGCCGGGTTCAATGTCTTTCCCACAGAATACGCAGCGTTGAGTAGTGACCATTCTGTTCAGCGCCTCCTCATTTTACGAGCTTCGCGTTCTGTTTCACGAAGGATAAGGATGTCGCCCATCCTGACTGGTCCTTTCACATTCCGTGTGAGGACTCGACCCTTGTCTCTACCATCGAGAATTTTCACTCGAACCTGAGTGATTTCCCCAGTCACACCAGTCCGCCCCAGTAACTGGATGACTTCCGCTGGAATTGCGGGCGTGATTTCGTCTTTACTCATCTGACTCTATCCCCTTGAACATTATCACTTTCTGAGTCCTGCGATCTTTCCGACAATGTCGTCGACCAGATCCTTTGCTTTGCCTTCGACAATAATCGCGACGGCCGCGGTGGGACGTTCGATGCCTGCTGCACTGCCTAGATCCTTCTTGTTTGGCACGTAAATGTATGGGGCTTTCTTATCATCACACAGTCCTGGCATATACATGGTGATTTCGGGAGGTTCTACGTCCTCTGCGATGACCACCAGCCGAGCGATTCCTCGTTCGATGCTCTTTGTAGCCTCATTGATGCCTTTCTTTATCCTGCCAGTATCCTTGGCAATTTCTAGG
This sequence comes from archaeon, assembly GCA_024275415.1. Taxonomy (GTDB): domain Archaea; phylum Asgardarchaeota; class Thorarchaeia; order Thorarchaeales; family Thorarchaeaceae; genus MP5-2226. The sequence continues at coordinate 12,457 of JAJRZD010000117.1, read as the reverse complement.
GCTTCAAGAGCCTTCTTTTGGAGTTCCTCAGTGGGTTCCCAGTCTACAAAACTTGGCTTTGGCATAAATGTCTACCTCAGTTCATACTTCATTGGTATCCTGATATTCATAGGAATGAATATGGATCTGACAACATTAGGCTGTTGTCCTCTGCGCGCCTCGGAGTATCATCTTTTAAAACTGTCGAACTGCACCTGCTAATAGTTCAGTTCTGAGATTGCATTAAGAATATCTGTATCCGTTGCTTTGCAATGTTTGAGTACAGAATAACGGTTCCTTTTCTCCATGATTTTCAAGGCGTGGTGGATATCATCGAGGAACAGATCTCTCGACATGTCCAGTTCCCGCAGGGTGGTCGGCATCATCTTTCTCCTCATGAACTCAACGATGCCTCTCGAAGAGTGCTTGGCATATCCCGCTTCCTCCAGGAAATACAGGCTCAGGGGTGTTGCAAATGCGACCTGCAGTCCATGTAGACTTTGCATACGTCTATCCATTGCATGAGATATTGCATGCTCGGTTCCTGAGCATGGTCTGGAGCTACCAAATGCGGTCATTGCCATACCTGTTTCGATTACTGATCTAACCAGTGTTCCAAGACCACCATCCCGCAATACTGCCTCAAGCGAATGGTCCACTGTGCCATAGATTTTCTCATCTAAGGGCTCTCCCGCACACTCAGATGCCAACCGCCACTCTGCCAGACTTGATGTCTTTGAGATGATATCCCCTATCCCTGACCTTGTAAGAATTTTCGGAGCGGTCGAGATTATCGTCAGGTCGGCAAGAACTAACTTTGGTTGTTTGCACTTCACAGAATACCTGTAACTGTTATGCATGACAGAGGCAACATCACTGGCAATCCCGTCATGTGATGCAGCAGTAGGCACCGAAACCCACTCCAGTCCAGCATCACTGGCAAACAGTTTGGCCAAGTCGATACTCTTCCCCCCTCCAAAACCAAGGATGATATCAACACCGCTGAAACGTGCTACTAGTCCCTTCTTATAGTCAGGCGATATGGACCAAATCACATCAGCCTTGACAAGATTCTCGACATGGGCACCATATTTATCAAATATCATAACATCGCTTATGATAAGAGGGCGTTTGTAATCGGTCAGGACACTGTCCAATTGGTTGATGGCATCATCTGCAATGATGACCCTTATCGAATCCTTTTCAGACATACTGCCAGCTCCTGCTCTTTCAGACTCGGAGTCTTGTTAAGAGCTTCTATTCGCCATGTATGTTCTTACCACAAACAATTCTTGGGACTCGGATAACAATACCAAGGATTATTCGACATCTGGTACGTCTTTATGAGTTCTAATTCTAACATCACGTTTGTGTTACATAGGAAATACAGCTAGTCAAATTCCGATGTTGTACATGTATATACAGGCAAGAGGAGTCAACCAAAATGACCCAGTACGTTAAAGTATCTCTCATGGGCTCTGGTTATGCAGGCAAGTCTACATTGATCAAATTGCTAACCGATGGAACGAAGAAGTTAGAAACCAACTACCGCCCTACTCCAGGTATGGACTGTGGCACTATCACCCTTGATGATTCGACCAAGGTTTCGCTTGTCGAGATGGGCGGACAGAGTCACTTCGAGTTCATGTGGGCCGACCTTCTGAAAGGTAGCAAGCTTGTTGTCGTCGTGACCGAAAGCACTCCCAAGGCAGTGCTGAAGACCCGTCAACTACTTCACAAGTACAAGGATCATCTTCAGAATGTTGACCTGATTGCAGTGGCGAACAAACAAGACCTTCCGGGAGCAATGAAGCCAGAATCCGTTCAAGACCTTCTGGGCATCCCCACGTTCGGGATGGTTGCTATCGATCCCAAGGAACGTATCAACGGGTACAAGATGATTGTTTCTGGGCTTCGCGATTTGGTACAGGTAGCAGCTTAAGACGAGAGCATCTCATAAGGGATGCTCTTTGTATTTATACACACGTTTCATTACCTGTTAGAGCACGCCGTTCGTTTTGATTCACTCTGACGAGCGCCAAACCCGAACTCTTTTATACAAACAAAATTGTGAACAAGTTGCCCAGGACACGGGCGACAGAGCTAAATAGATTGACAGTCATTTGGCGAGTCCGTCCGGGAACAGTGTCTTTTGGGTGCAACTACCATTTGGGTGGCGTTCATGGAAATAACAATCCTTGAGAAGACAGAACATAACATCAAATTCATCCTTGAAGGCATGGATGTAGCATTCGCGAATGCGCTACGTAGGACCATGTTAACTCGGCTACCTGCGATGGCAATCGACGAGGTGTTGGTCATCGAGAATACAAGTGTCATGTATGACGAAATGTTGGCACATAGGCTGGGACTCGTCCCACTGACCACGATACTCGAAGACTATAACCTTCCTGATAAATGCGATTGCGAAGGGAAAGGATGCAGTCTCTGTCAATGCACCTTGACCCTTGAGAAAGAAGCTGGGGATGAGGAGATCATGGTGTTCTCCCGCGACCTTTCCTCTCAAGACCCAAAGGTAGTTCCCGCCTCAGGAGACATTCCTCTCGTAAAGTTGGCACCACACCAGCGAATCATCATTGAGGCATATGCACGACTTGGAAGAGGTGTCGAGAACGCCAAGTTCCAGCCCGTTGCAACTGTAGCCTACAAATATGTGCCACTGGTCACTGTCGATAAGTCAAAATGCACACTGTGCGGTGACTGTGTTGAGGTCTGTCCGAAGAAGATTCTGAGGCTCAATGGAAACACCCTTGCAACACAGAACACCTTGGATTGTTCACTATGTGAAGCATGTGTGGAAGAGTGTGAAGCAGGAGCCATTACCATCGACTCGAAGCCTGACAGCTTCTTGTTCAAGGTCGAGTCCACAGGCTCGCTTCCTCCTGAGGAGATTGTGGTAAAGTCCGCGGAGCTCCTCAAGGAACGAGTCCAAGTGGCTCTAGACTTTGCAAATTCACTCTGAGGGAGCCAAAAATGATACAATCTGGAGCAACTGACCCTAATACGCGCGCATTGATTAACGCGCTGAAAAAGATGTCCACAAAACATAATGTGAGAATTTGGAAGAGAGTAGCTGAACTGCTATCCCGTCCTGCAAGAAAACGGGCTGCTGTCAATGTTGGAAAGATCGGACGCCATACCCATGAAGGTGATATTGTCGTAGTGCCTGGGAAGGTACTCGGTTCAGGTATGTTACCTCACAAGGTCACTGTCGCAGCGCTCAATGCATCTGCTGGTGCCCGTTCTGTTATTGTCGGCGCTGGAGGTTCACTGATCTCAATCAACGATCTCCTTTCGCAAGAGCCGAAAGGGAAGGGCGTTGTGATTATCACGTAGGTGGTCTAGATGAGCGAGCAAACGATTAAAATCTTCGATGCGGAGAACATGGTCGTCGGTAGGCTAAGTGCAAAAGCCGCAAAAGCTGCCCTACTCGGTAGTAAGGTTGTAATAGTCAATGCCGAGAAGGCAATCCTCACTGGCGATCGACGTACTGTGATTAATGAATGGAAGGAAAAGAGCAACATCAGGACCTCATACAATCCCCGTAAAGGGCCCTTCCATCACAGACGTCCTGATAAGATGGTACGCAGGATGATCCGTGGGATGCTACCATGGCCTAAGCCTCGTGGCAAGTCGGCATTGAAACGCATTCATGTGTTCATTGGTGTACCCGAGGAATATGCAGACAAGGAGAAGATTGTGCTGGAAGCCTCAAAGTATCGAAGTCTTACTATGAAATATATTACCATTGGTGAACTGAGCCATGAACTTGGCTGGAGAAACCCGGAGGTAGCATGATATGCGTGTAGTTGTCACTACTGGAAAACGCAAGACATCCCTTGCAAAGGCAACCGTCAAGGAAGGCTCTGGCAGGATCCGGATCAATGGACAACCATTGGAGATTCTACAGCCTGAAATTGCACGGCTGAGAATTATGGAGCCATTGATTCTCTTTGGTGATGGCTGGAAGCGATATGACATCAAGGTGCGAGTCCGCGGAGGAGGATTCATGAGCCAGGCTGATGCTATCCGGATGGCCATTGCAACTGGACTGATCAAAATGAGTCAGGACTACGAGGCACGGTCAAAGATGATTGAACACGATAGAACCATGATAGTCGGTGACCCCCGGCGTACAGAGCCCAAGAAGTTTGGTGGTCCTTCTGCGCGGTCACGATATCAAAAATCATACAGGTAAGGAGCCTACAGCATGATTATACCAGTACGTTGTTTCACATGTGGCAAAGTGATTGCCGATAAATACGAACAGTTCAAACGAGAGGTTCGACAGGGTGATGATCCCGCCGTTGTTCTGGACCGCTTGGGTTACAATAGATACTGCTGTCGCAGGATGCTGTTGTCACATATTGATATCATCGATAACTTCATGGCTTTCGCCACAACTGAAGGAGTTGAACAGAGATAATGATGGATGTAGAGATTTCAACCGAAGCCGATCTGCTTACGAGCATGGATCGTTTTTTAGCCGCAGGTTGCCATATTGGCACCCAAGTTAAGACCCAGGACATGGAGCCTTTCGTATATCGACAAAGGCCCATCGGTCTCTACGTTCTGGATGTCCGGAAGACGGATGAACGGATTCGGATTGCTGCCAAATTCATCTCTAGGATCGACCCAGAGAAGATAGTCATAGTGTCTGGGCGTGTCTATGGGAAACGTCCGGTTCAATCTTTTGCATACTACATTGGTGCCCATGCATTCACTGACAGGTTCGTACCAGGGACGCTGACCAATCCAAACATTGCAGGTCCCAGAGTTTATATCGAACCTGAACTTGTGATTCTCACAGACCCACGGACGGATCAACAGGCTCTCTCGGAAGCATCGAGAATTGGTGTGCCTGTGATTGCTCTCTGTGATACAGACAACGTTACAACGAATGTAGACTTGGTAATTCCGAGCAACAACCGTGGTAGAAAGGCGCTAGCACTCGTCTATTTCCTGCTTGCAAGACAGGTTCTCCGAGAACGGGGTGAGATTGCCCCCGAAGGTGAGGCGGCTTTCACGGCTGAAGATTTTGAGCCGCAGTTACAACGTCTTTAGATTATGGAAATGACGCCGTTATCGGCGTCAACCTCTATTTTTAGACCCGTTTCCAGTTGGCTGACATCAATCTGGTCAATAGCCGGGATGTCGGAGATGATACATCCGACTGCAACGATTGGGTCTGTGGACTTGTTTATGATAGCAAGAGGTGCCTTTCCTGCCTTGCTTAAGGAATAGAGGACATATGACCCCACTGTAGACCCTTTTCCCGTCGGGAACACAAGGATTTTGCCTGCAATCGATTGTCCCTCAAGCTCGTGCCCCTTTTCGACAATGACTCCAGTTTCAGGATCACATCCACCGTAGAATGAGATGTCATCATGTGTAGCAAGTACTTCGCCCTGCACTTTACCTCCGAATATCTTCCTTCCCTTCATGATGTGGCCTCCCTGATACATTCTTCAATAGTTCGTATCTCTGTCTTGAAATTGTTCTTCCCTCGGGCATAGAAACACGCCTTTGCAGAGTCGGTCATGAGCCCCTTAAACCGTCCCTTGAGCGGTGCAACCGCACAACACGCATCGCTTACAAGAAATGCACCAGACTTCTCAATCACATCGTAGTAGCCCATCTTCTTGGCGAGATCCTTTGTGGGTCTTGCTGTAGTTATCCAGACTGTCTTGTCCGCGCTAATCTCCTTTCCCTCAAGCATTTCTGCAATTTTAGCAATCTCGTTGATGCTGGCGTGAGGGCAGCCGATACTGATGAAATCAATCCCAGCATTCTCGTCATCCAATGCCTCTCTGGCAGTATCTATATCCTCTCGTGTCACTATCTCAGTTTCTTCAGGAACCGTTGTGCGATTTGGGGTGATTTGTTCCATATGAAACACCGCAACCCCTCCGTATGTTGCCACTGATGCGCAAAACGACTTCAATTCCTCAGTGGTTGCATGTGGGATCCCCGTGATGTAGGGAATCGATTTCCGTGTTCGTTCTCCTATCACATACCCAAGCAGTCCGAAATCCTCGGTACTGTGCAATTTTGCATCAACCTTGTATTTGATCTGGGCGTTTCTATTTTCCTGAAGATGGAATCCGTATTCCGCAGTCCGGCCGGTAAGAGCAGCTGCGAGGGCACTTGGCCCTCCTTCCCTGTTGGTCAGTGCACCAATCACAGAATTCGCAAAGCAGACCGCAGATGATTCTGCCCACGCAATATGTTCTCCAAAATGAGGCAGGTTCCCAATCAGATATGGTGTACAGGTGCATGTCGTGATTACTCCCATTCTGGCGAAAGCATCTACGACCCGCTGTTGGTTCTCAGCAAAGTCTTCATCAATCCCATGTTTCTTCCATTCCTCAAGATCCATTCCCGCAGGATTCAACGTAGTAATGACTCTCACCTTGCCATCAACCGCCATATCCGCTAGGTATTCTAGTCCTGCCTCGCCGAGATTATGATACGAAACCCCTGCAATCTGGACACTGGAGATAGGAATCAGCCGTTCTGCACCATATATCTCACCCAAGTTCACAATAAGATCCATCGCTTTCTTCGTTGCCCTCCCGTGCTTCCCTTCAAGCATCTCTTTCTCTTCGTCTGTCAATCGAAGTTTCATTATTCTCACTCCAGATATTTCTCAATGTCCACGACTGGGAACTCTGCCTTGTCGAAGCTCTTTCCTTTGGTTTCGAGAGGTTTAGTGCAATCAAAACCCACCTTTGTGGTCATTTTTGTGCCTGGCTCCGCACTCGGGTCAAGGCTTGACCCTGGCTCTTTGTCCTTTATCAGGAGATTTTCGTCTGCCTGGAATCGAGTCGCCAAGGCCCACTCTCTCTCCTCTCCGTTATAGATGTCAATATCATCATCATATACCCATACATGTTTCGCACTAGTGTGACCCACAAAGGCTGACTCAATAGCCTTTAGCCCGTCATCATCATGCTTCTTCCTCAGCTTGATCGCAACATGAAGCCAGCTTGCACCACCTGGAGTGATATTCACATCTATGACATCTATACCTCGTTCCTTGATTTTTCTGAATATCGTTGGTTCTCGTGGCATCCCCATCAGAACCTTGTGTTCGGATCGTCCTGGGAGAAGTCCCTGCCATATCGCGGATGTTCTGTGGGTAATCTTCTTTACTTCGAAGATAGGCTCCTCTCTGACCACATCAACAGTTTCAGTCAGGTCAATAAAGGGTCCTTCTGCATGTCGTTCTTCAAGGTATATCCTCCCCTCCAAGACAAACTCTGTGTCGGCCGGTATCATTAGGTCTGCTGTCTTTGCTCTCACTACCCTTATCGGCTTCAACGCATTGGCAATTTCCAATTCATTGACCCCTGTAGCAACTGAGGTCGCAGCCGCAATGAGTACCTCTGGCGTGTTCCCAATGCAAAATGCCACATCGACCTCGCCGTTCCGTTCCAGGAATTTTGCAAAATCCCGACCTTTCACTACACGCGCGACCATCCGATTTGGTTCGATTTGCATCGCCCTGTGGAAATCCAAGTTCTGCCCAAACTCTGGATCCGCAGATACCACAACACCCGACGAGATATACGGGCCACCATCTACCTTGTTGTGCAACAAGATTGGGAGCCTACTCAGGTCAACCTGACTTTCGACTACTTCTTGGCAGGGTGCATCATCGACTGTTTCTGGGACACTCCGCTCCTCAATGGCTTTTGTGAGAGTCGGGATTAACTCTTCTGTCTTGATCCCAAAATAATCTGCAATCTGTCCTTTTGTGCAAAAGAGATTCCCAGCTACCCGAAACTCGGATTCCTGTACGTTCTCGAATAGAACGGGATTTGGTTCAAGAGTTTTCAGAACTCCCGCAATTTCATATTCCTTAGAAATTGGCTTCTTTATCTTGGTGATATTCCCTTTCTCATCTAGAATCTCTATGTATCTCTCGAGTATCATTTAGACATCTCCTTATCTGCCGAATGTTGTCTTTATGACGAACGCAGCACCGCCTTCTTCGAGTGCTGTGGCTACTTTGTTTCTGGTAGTTTCGTCCTTTGTGATAGCAATCATATTCCCTCCCCTTCCTGTACCTGTCATTTTTGCACCCAGTGCTCCATTGCTCCTTGCAATGCTGACCAAATCATCAAGTTCATTGCACGACACTGTCAATTCTTGCAGTAGCCCGTGGTTCTGATTCATCAATTCTCCCACCTTAGATAGATCACCATTTTTCAACGCCTCCAGTGCCATATTGACTAGAGTATCGTATTTCTTAGAAATCGCATCAAACCAATCTGTATCTGCCTCTTTCTTCTTTCTTACATCACCTACGACTTCTGTGGTACTTGCAGTAATCCCTGTCGATGCAATAACAAGATTGACCGACATATCCAATTTGATGGGCCTGAATGTTGGTGTCCCTCCTTGCATGTTCCTGACATACCATACAAGACCCCCGTACGTGGATGCGGTATTGTCGATTCCCGATGGTGTCCCATGAAATCCCTTTTCGCCTTCGTAAGCGGCTTCATTTACCTGTGCATCATCAAGTCCAAGATTGAACTCCTCATTCAATGCACGAGCCAGCGAAACGCAGCTTGCCGCACTCGCGCCGAATCCTGACGCACATATGAGATCCCCACCAAGTTCGATATTGATTCCATGTTCCGATGTATCTACACCTAGATGTTTCAACACATTATTGATAGAAACTTTTTGTTCTTCCTTCTTTTTCTCCTTGTATCCTGCTACCTCAGGCCTTCTATCATCAAGAGTCCATCCTGGCACTTGTTTCTTCGTGACCTTGGCAATCGTCATAGAATCGATTCCTGCAGCCAATGCCGGTAGACCATAGACAACGAAGTGCTCACCAAACAGGATGCTTTTCCCATGTCCCATTCCAACACCCATGTTCTCTCACTCATTTCAATCTGTGGGATGCCAATATCAGGTCGGTGCTTTTGAACTCTTCCTTCGACAAAAGCAGAATTCCCAGCATACCTACATCTATTCTGCATCCACAGAACCTTTGAAAAAGACTTGAATATCTAAACCAACCGACAACACTCTGTGATGGTAGAATATGTACAGGATTTTGGATCTCTTCTGTGGTGCCGGTGGATTTTCGTATGGCTTTTCAGTCGTGTTTAGAGGAAATCATCTAGCTGTTGAAATTGACTCAATACCATTGAAAACCTATTTGCATAATTCTCCCCATTCAAGTATCTTGCAACGGGATATTAGCCGTCTTCATGCCAACGAGATCACAATGGTTCTTGGCAGCGCACCTGACATCATAATCGCGTCGCCTCCTTGTGAAGAGTTCAGTCTGGCAAACCCTACCAGTGATACCCCTGCAATTGAACGAATCTATGGGACTGGCACTGCGCGCCTCTTGTTAGATACGATTCGTTTAATCGGCGACCTATCCCCGAAAGCATTTGTTGTAGAAAATGTGGCCGCACTAATGCGGTCTGGAGGCAAGTCCATTGCGAGAGAGGAATTTGCCCGTGTCGGTATTGATGAGATTCACTTCAACCTCGTGCGGTGTCATCAACATCGGAATCCATCAAAGCGATTGCGGTTGTTCATCAGCAATATCAAGCTCGACCTGCCCCGCCAACACCCTCCCACAGTAATGGACGCAATAGGCAACCTTCCGCCATTTGGGCTGGGTGCAATATTCACATGCACTGACCCAGTTCCTAATCATGAATTCAATACAGTCAGCGAGGTGAAAATGAAACAGATCCGCAGGACTGCACGGGGTAAGGGGGCCAAACATTTCAAGGCATCAAAGGGAAAAGTCAAACCTAACTGGGTGCGATTGCGTCCCGACAGATATGCCACATCAATAATTGGACACTCGCGATACATTCATCCATACGAGGATCGCTTACTCACAGTAAGAGAACACGCTCGTCTGATGTCCTATCCGGATGATTTCATATTTCTAGGCCCCATGCAGAGCCAATACAATCAAGTGGGAGAATCTGTCCCCCCACTGATATCACAACTGATCGCAAAGGAGGTCAAAGCATACATTGAACCGTGAAATGAAGAACCTGTTCATAGTCTTGCACAATGTACATTCAGTGACTAAGGTCGTAGATACCGCACAAGTCGTATACGGCCTTGGATTTCCGAACTTCGTTATATCTCGGGCAGAGGGATCCGCCGCCCAAAATGGCGTTCCCGATGCCAACAAGCTAGCCATGAAGATGAAGAAGAACTTCATTGTGCTACCGGATCTTAAGGATGTGCTAGAACTTCTTGAAACTGAGAAACCTATCATGGTTACATCTCCCGTCCTCACGAAAGAAAGACTGGATTTTGAGAGTCTGAAGAAGAAGGTGATGAGCGGAGAGAAATTAGTGATTATCCTATCTGGGAGCAACAGCTCCTTCTCCAGAAAAGAGATGGATCTTGGTGAATGCTTCAGTCTTGAGGCACGAGTCGATATCGGACCGGCAGGCACTGCTGCAATACTTCTTCATGCTCTCAGGTCACTCCAAAACGACTGAGCTCGCTCAGAACAGGCTTGGAATAAGCGCTTTCGAACCATGGAGTTTCGCTTGGATCAATGCTTTCACCATCGGCGCCTTTGACGGAACAAGGGCTAACACATTCACCCCCATTATCTTACAAAGCGCATCAGTTGTCGCAGCCAAACGATTACATGTGGGACTGGTGAACACATTCTTTCGTCCAACTTTCTTTACCATTGAATCGTATGTTTCATCTATTGCACAATCCCCAGCTATCAGGATTTTCCCAGTGACGCTAGCAAGGTGCTTCTCTGGAAGCCCCTTGCCCATAAGGATTGTGAATCCGCCCTCTCCTCCATGGTCGTAATGCAACAGCTGAACTACCATCCTGACATTAAGATCGCATCCTTCCTTGCAAAGGAGTTCCTCTCCTTTGATTATCCGAACGTCCTCTGGGAATTTTCCAATGATGGTGCAAGGATACCGTTTCGTAAAACGGGAAATATCCCCGCTCAGGTCGATATCATCTAGGTTTCCTTTTCCCATCCAGTCCTGCTGGACAAGATGCAGGTGTGGAACCTCGTCAATGCCATAACCAAGTACCTTTGCCCCAACTACATCCACTGCAAGTGTATCCCGTCCCCCTATCAGAATATCCAGTTTATCCAGCGACTCGTCCAAAAAATGCTGTAGGGGATAATGGCCATTGAACACCGCATAGGTTCCATCTATCAGTGTGTAGTCTGGTTGAACCAGCAAGTAGAAGTCTGCCAGCAATCTGTGAAGTGCATGATTATGGTTATGGCCTCTGTCTGAGTGGCTTGGGAATGCCATCTGGTTTTTTATCCCAAGAGTAACTGTACTCATCGAGTGCGTCTTCAGCTTGGGCAATGAAATATATGTGTGGAGGTGCTTCTCATTGATTATCTTCTCAACAATGACTCGCGGGAACTCGACTGGCTCATCAAAATGTTCCAGTTTCACTTCTTCTCCTTTTTCCTCATCCAGAAAGATGGGCTTTGCTCCCGTTGTCTTACAGACTTGGTCATATCCGGTAAACTTGAAAACGCCTCTTGTGATATTCGCCTGTGTCGAGTTCTCCATCACGAAGACCTTGGATGCCCCAATCCGTTGGATATATCTTATAGTTGCCTCTAGCACGACTGGTGCTGTGTAAGCATATGGCTTGAAGTCAATCCCATTCGGCTTGATATAAACCTCTCCACTCTCCTTGATCAACGAATCTCTAGGCACAGTCTGGTCAAAGACTGTTGCTACCGCATTGTCAATGTCGTCTTGGATATCTACAATTGCTACGTCTACCATCATAACCAATTTCTGTTATGTTTTCTTTTGTAGAAAAGGCTACTGCCTGACATCGACTTGTATGCGAAAGAATCAAGTTATGTGGTGGGCCGGAGGCGATTTGAACGCCCGACCTCTTGGATTTTTGCCAGCCTGCAACAACCAGACCGGTTCCGAACCAAGAATCATACCAAGCTAGACTACCGACCCATTGCAGGAGTGAAACCCCCGGTTGAACGATTTAATCATTTCGTTATTGTTCATGTTTCATCATGTTGGAGGTGCCGAAGTGGACGCAAGAACAGTCCATCGGAACTATATATCTTGGCATCATCCAGAGAAACGCAATCATGCTCGAAGATAGGTCCATGTAGTCTTACATCAGGGCTATCGATGTCCATACCAACGAGCAGGTCATTGAAACTAGGAAGGACGATGATATTTGATGAGCCATCCTTCATCTCGGGCATACTCCGTGCTCGTCGAACGCAATCCCTGTTTACTGTTGTCATTATGACCACTGGGATGTTGAAAGTGAACAGTCTTCGCTCTGGCATTCCAATCTCTGGTGATGGCACGTTCTTCACTCGTCTTAATGTTGGATGGTTGTGCCCGATGACAAGCATTTCGGTTCCCAGTATCTCTGAAGAAGGCCACGCGTGTCCATGAGCGATCCCAACAGT
>JAJRZD010000116.1 GCA_024275415.1 archaeon | reverse complement strand
GCCCTGGTACGGGCCCCACCACAACTTCCCCGTCTTGGTGAAGGAGGAGTAGAGGTACCCTGAGCCTTGCGTATAGTAACCGCCGCTCTGGGGGTAGTAGTAGACGTTGAAGTACCCCTTCGTGCTCCCCACCCAGGAGTCGCCCCAGAGGATCTACATGACGGTCTGCTTGTCCTCGTCGAAGAGGGCAACGTAAGTCTTGCCCATCCAGACATTCATAGAGAACAAGTCAAATGGGGCACCTTCATGTGGTTGTCAATCCCGATACCAACATCTGAGTTTGCTCATGAATTCCTAGTCGTCAATAGAACCATCATGGTCAGATGTTTTCCCTTACGTGTGTCTGCGTGGAGAACTTGGACATGTACCTTAATCGATGCCAGAGAAAAATGGGAAGCAAGGTGAATGCAACGATTACAATGGCCACGCTTTCAATGACAAGGCCCGGATAGTCCCATAGCAATTGCAGGCTGGATATATATCCACCAGTCGCAAGCAAGATCCATGCCATAACTACAGATCCACCCGCAAGAGCATGCCATGTGCGTCGTTTCTCACGATAAAGTAGTCCCATCCTCAGGCCGAACTCACCGACGTCCTTGTCCTCCAGCGATTCAATTGTTCCATCGATTATTTCTCCCCCGATGAATCAAGAATACCCGCTAGTACGAAATTGAAGAACAGTGCCGTATCGAGTAAATTCTGCACCCTGTTCTCCCCTTGTAGTTCAGGAAATGACCGTGTCTTCTATTTCTTTGAAACGGAATGGTGCCAGAATGCCTATTATCAATGATAAGCCAAATCCGACATAGGTGGTTGAGAATACATCATTTAGATCGAGGGGCATGAAGATAAACGTCAGCAAGTATGCAGAAAGGAATGGCGCTGTCAACGTGAGGATCCAGAACGTCCCCATGGCAATCATGTTGTCTGTATTCTGAACGAACCTTCTACCCCAAACTGTCAAATAATCATCTACACTCTGCATCTTGGATCTTGCCCTCATGGCAGAATAGACGTAGATGAAACTTGCAATGGTCACCATCAACCCTGGCACTAAATACTCAACCCTAAACATCTCTATCCACTCCATCCTTTTGTTTCTTTAACCTTATATTTACCACCATCCCATGTTTACACCATGCCATATTCCCAGAGTCATCAAAAGACATAGCAGACATGTAATAAACGCTGCCATGTTTGAGCGAATGGCAAAGCCCTTCTTGGTGATGCCATAATTACCCCCGAATTCTCCCAGAACTCTTCCGAAGCTACCTCCAGCCCATCTAGCTCCCAGGAAAAAGGTTAATGCGGCAAGGAGTAGCGATAGACTCTGCGTTATGAACGTGTCAGATATTTGTTCTTGTGTAAGTGCTGAATGTCTCAAAGCATAAACAAGTGTCCAGCAATAGAAGAAATATGTAAAACCAACAATGACACATATTGAAGCAAGTGGGCCATCAGCAATTGGCGTTGGGAGCATTGTTGTTATTCCCAATACAAAAAACGCGAGCATGACTGCATACCCCCAAAATGCCACCATATCTTTGGCAAACTGGTTAGTATTTTGTTGCTGAGTTTGAACCATTACATCTGCCTCTTCCTCAGTAAGGTCTTCCAATCCAGCCAATTGTACATCAATGCTCTCAATGGTACAACTTCCGAGGATATCTATTTTGGAGCGGACTGTAATCTGGACATCCGCTGAATATGATTTTGTAACATCAACATGTAGTTCAGGCCACCAACCGATCCAGTAAGTCACTACAGCATCAGCTGCGTCATTTTGGATCTGGTCAAAATGAGTCCCATATGTTTCTTCAATCACAGCATCATTGCCATTGGAGATCCCATCATACTCGATGAAGGATGATTCTTCTCCGGCTGGAGGATCATGCGTCGGTGGGAGTAGCTGAGTTGGGGTCGTGCTGGTCGAGGTCTGTGACGACGTTGATGTCGTGGAGGCGCATGTCCACCAGGGTGTAGCTGTCAAGGCGGTAGCCCAGGACCCCCACGTACGTGATGACCCGGGAGGCGTTCTCTACCTCACCGATGGGCTGGGACGACCCTGACCCGTCGATGCTTGTAAAGATCGGGTTTCCGGGGGCAGGAGCTGCGAGCGTACCATACCTCGTAGTAGTGGTCCTTCGTATAGGTTATCCGCAAGTCCGCATGAGGACACGACATCTCATCCCCCTTTTACATTACTCGTGATGTAGCATACGACAGCCCGAATATAACTCATTCGACAATGAGATGTGTGAAAGGTGATCTATTCCTGTTTGCATTCACCAACCTCCATCTGTCTTACCAATCGGGCTGTTCATTGTTCTCCTATTAGTATCAGAGAACCCAAAAATGCAGTGTATGCCAAGCCAACATTATAGATGCTGTCAGTATTCTAGATCCGATGAAATGTCAACTGTGGTTATTGGTTGCCATATAGCTAGGATGGCCGTGACCACAAATAATGCTGCTGTTGCAAGGATGGATCCAAATGTGTAGTCCAAAAGTTGCTCTGGTTCATGCTTTTCAAATGCTTTTTAGGTTCTGGACGACATTGATACATGAATAGATCTTGGTGGTCACGAAAGTATGGATGCATTAGAAGAACTGAAAATGACCCTTAATGGCAAGAAAGAACTGGTCGCATCCAAGTTCAAGGCCCAAATCCTAGGCATTTTCGGTTCATATGCAAGAGGTACCCAAAAGCCAGGAAGTGATATCGATATCCTCGTCAGATTCAAAGATGGTGCCACTCTATTCGACATGGTCGGACTAGGTTTCTTCCTCGAAGAGTTGCTGGGCAAGAAAGTAGATGTTGTTTCTGAGAGGACGCTGCGTTCAGAGCTAAGGAATATGATATTAGCCGAGGTCGTGGCAATATGAACCGAGAGACCCGATTCTTCTTAAGCGATATACTGGATGCTATTGAGGCGATTGAGCGATTCGTGGAAGGTATTGACTATCAGGATTTTGTCAATGACGATAAGACATCCAGTGCGGTCGTATTGAAGTTCCAAATCATTGGAGAGGCTGCGAAGAGAGTTCCCGATAGTGTCAGGGACAAGGCTCCCAATGTACCATGGAAGGAGATGGCAGGGATGCGTGACAGACTAATTCATGCCTATTTTGGAATCGATTACAAGCTCGTATGGGATGCGATAGAGATTGCCATACCCCAGATCAAACCCGAAATCATCAGGCTTTTCCAAGAGATGCGTGATTGAAAGTCTGTCTGCATATAGTCATTACGGCACAGTCAGCCAGTGGACTGCGGAAATCACAAAAACGATTAGTGCAGACTCATGTACATCAGGAACCGATTGCATCAGCATTGTCATATTTCTGTACGAGCATTGACACTAACCATTGTGGTGTCTATTAGGTGTTGGATCATAGTAGATTACCTCAATGCGACTCGTATCCCTAATGAGATATGTCGAGCCTCTCCCAGGGAATGAATTGAAAGCCATCATCATTCGAGATGTTCCGTGGAATCTGGATCATGTACCTGCGTTTCTCCTTGGGTTGGGTACATGATACTTGGAAATACTATCGCCCCCATGAATGTCATGACAATATCTAGTACAATGGGGGTTGTATCTATGGGAGCTAACCATAAAATGTAAGAACTAGAAGACAGAATAGCAATCGCAAAGACCCATATCAATACAATTCTAGATCCTCTTTTCGCTCCTGTTTTTTGTTGCCGATGGGTGTGCGAAGCAAGATTGCACCTAGTACGATCATTGTTACCACAGAAATGATCCCAAGTATTAGTTCAAAGATTATCCTTTCCATCCATTGAATCCAGTATCAAACCCTTGACCCTTTCCAATTCAATGATACATACTATGTATCATGTTCTCTGTTTTCGTCCACATCTAGAAGCTCATATGCATTGCCTAGGCCACCTGTTGAGTCAGGACTATAGAACATGATTCTTATGAAGGCCAGCACAAACCATAGGATAATCCAAAATTGCAGGTCTGCAATAAAAGAACCCAGTTCTTCGGGCCACAGCACCCCTACAGACAGAATCGGAAATCCAAAGAAGATGGAAACTACTATAGCATTAGTAAAGATACTAGTAGATAGTTTCCGCACCGTTATTCCATGCATCCGAACCAAGTAGGGAAGTTCGGATGCATGAGAGATATCCCCTCTCAGTATGCGATTCTTATAGATCACTGTCTGTACGGTTGCAATTGCAATGATTAGGAAGGGGATGCTAGAAAGTGTAAATATGAATAACACAAGCGAAATATCAATCGCCATCTCTCAGCACTTCCAGTTTTTTTTGATACTGCCCATTTTGTTTAGCCACTAATTCCGCTAAAAAAGATACCTGCAGCAACTGCAACTCCTAAGAGCAAAATCAATACCCGTGACATAAGTAGGAAGACATCTGGGTAACCCCAATCAGTGGGTGGAGCTCGGTACTTTTCCAAGCAGCTGAAGATTCGACCAAAAATGCTCTGGTTCGAGATTGTGTGCCCTGCGAATACAAGACCCCAGACTATTGAAAATAGTCCAACGAATGCATCAAGGTAACCTAGTGAACCATCAAAATAGGCTTGCGCTATCGAGTATATCAACGCCAATGAAGAGAGCGTATATGCAACAACTGAAGCGATAAACAACGCTTTTGCATATGGAAGCAAACTAAATGTTGCCCAAAACTGTGCGCTAGTCAATGATAGGACTGCTACTATGCTGTAGAACTTCACAGGACTAAGACCCATTATTGTATCTATGGATACCTGTAGTTCTGCATCCGATGCAGAATTCAAGACAGAATGGCTTACACTGATTGAGGACACTGTGAGTGAGCCAAGGAGGTCGACTCTTAGTTCCATTGCAAATGCAAGTCCATGGAGATCTAAGTTGCATGTGATGACCAGAGTGGGCCACCATCCGGCCCATGCTATAGTAATGGCATTCTGGGCGATTTGCTCATAGCTTGCAGTAAATGTTCGACCACCACTACAATCAGGTACACCTTTGTTAGTACCATCATATTGTACTGTGGTGTCAGAAGTACCAGCAGGCGGATCCTGCGTCGGTGGCGGAGTAGCTGAGTTGGGGTCGTGCTTGTTGAGGTCAGTGACGACGTTGATGACATAGGTGAATAATGTCCTTTGAAGTTAATCATCTTGCTCGAGTGTGCGTTATGGATGGTACATGGCAATAGAACCGTCCAAACTAAGAACGTAGGGGAATATTCCCACATTAGTTTGTAGAAGAATTCATGCTCCTGTCATGTCAGAGTCCTCCTCAGTTTCTAAGAGGAGTATGCCATTGGTTTCGTTTGTTCTCTGATAGTGGAAAGCACGTCCCTTTGCAGTACGCTTTTCGTCTTTCAGTTGCCAGAGGAATGACACCAGAAATACAACGGTGATCAGAAAGCCTCCTATATCGATACGGAGATAAAAATAGGACAGCACACATGTGAATGAAGCGACAATGAGCGACCAGAACAGAATATCATAACCAAGGGTATGTCTAGTGTAGAACCTGATTAGTCCACATTCCGCCTCCTGAGAGGGATTACTCATCCTAGATAATTTGGATAGAAGGGTTTGGTCAGTCTTTATTGTTAGGATATATATTATCAGTCCAAAGATTGCGAATAGTATCGCCTCTCCACCTACCACAAGCCATAGTCCCTCTATGATTGACTTTTCAGATTGCATTTGAGTTCGCTCCTATTCTTGACCCGCTAGCCATCCATAGTATGCAATGGCACCAATGGAAATGGCAATTAATGGATAAAAGAAATTCCGTGTTCCGTGTGCATATATGATCTTGGACTTGTCCAAGTAATAGACACCAAATCCAAAGAATTTCGCTGCAGCATTGAACACCCCTCTTGCAATTGACCTCATTGATGAAGACACCAAGTTAATGTATCCCAAGCCAAAATATGATAACACTGCTACAATGCCAATGAAAACCCACAATGCGCCAGCTGCCGAGTAACCAAATAGCTCGATGAGTGTGGCAGTCAATGTAAAGGCAACTGCAATAAAAAGGCACGTGAGGAATGCAGCTGTTGTTAGTGCCATTGGAACAAGTCCTGCATTAGCTGGATTTGGAGGAATCAAGATGACCGTATCATAGACCATCCATCTGCAGCAGCCATCTCCATAAGTATTAGAACTCCAGCTTCCATGGCTTCATCAGCAATCTCATTGATGATTGCGATAAGGTATTCCACGAATTCTGCCCCCCAACCAAAAGTATTCATAGCCCATTGGATGAAATCATCAATCAACCAGATTATCTCACCCAGTAAATCTATTGTTGTATGGAGTATAACTGTTGAAGTAGATATTATTTCGTTTATCGAACTTACTTGACCAAGTGCTTCATATATTACAGTGTGCAAAAGGGGCCACCAACCTGTCCAAAAGTAAACGGTCAGCTGCCGAGTAGTCTGAGCAAGAGCAACATCTGCAGATTGAGATTGCGATTCTCTTATTGAGCCAGTGCCAGTTCCATCATGCACCACGGGTTCTGGCTCTCCCCCATCCGGCGAATCCTGCGTTGGGGGTGGTGTCGACGAGTTCGGGTTCTGCTGGTCGAGGTTGTCTATCGTATTGAGGATAGGAATGTGCCTTACCGTTCATTTTTAGTTGTACAACCTTGGTCACCAG
>JAJRZD010000115.1 GCA_024275415.1 archaeon | reverse complement strand
CCCGCGATACCTACTGATAACGCTCATAGAGGATTGTATTGTCTGTACACGATACCCACTTTGTTCGATATCTGTCCTGAACTCACTCAAACCATTCCAGTTTGTGTTGTAGATGGAAAAGTCATATTGGTACTCCTGATTATAGTTAGCCATCGTAGTGATGCCAAGGTATCCAATCGGGATCAATGCCAGAATGAAGACTGTAATCTGCAGAGCTTCCTTCCAACCCATCTATATCACTCCAACTGGAATCGCATCATCATATCATCGCGCCCTAGTTATGGTAGCACCCTCAATCCGGGGGTAGATGTCAGTGAATATCTTGATTGCAAGCTCGTAACGGTCTCTGGTCACAGTGTGATTCGAGAACCGGGATTCCTCATATGCTTGCACAAAGGACTCTACAGATTCTGCGTCAAGAGGTATAGCCTTCAATACACGCTCAATGTACTCGCGAGCGGTTTCAGAGGGCATCCGCTCCGAACCCATCTTCATCCCACACATCTGCTCAAAAGTGCGATATGCAAGGGTTATCGCGCCTTCGTACTTGCCAGCATCAGCCAGCTTCTTTATGTTCCGTAGTTTGCCAGGAATGTCCACAGATGTTACAGTTCGAGGGGTGCTACGAAACATCCCTTTAACATAGTACAGGTACAAGAGCACCACAATGACTGCTCCAGTGAGCGCAATCGCTGGCATTGCTATATTGAGTAACTGCATCATATCACCTTACCAATGAATCATATATGTCCGACGACCTGCTTCGAAGTCTGAACCCAAATAACCTAGAGCTTCCACGGTTATATCGGTATCGTGCAATAATGACCATTGCAATGAACAACTCAATCCCTATTGCTACAACCCACGTAATTAACAAAGCTGTGTCGAATCCCGGTGGGGCTCCAAGCGTGATCTCGAAGTCATGTCTTCCAGTGACGAGTGTTCCATCACCCATAACAAACTCTGCAACGAAGAAATAGGAGCCTGTTTCGGTGAATTGGGATGGGAGAATATAAGAGAACACTCCCGACGCGTCAGTAGTGACGGTTGCCGAGATACCACCAGGTGAAGGAGTGCGGTTCAGATAAAGGCGAATTGTAGCACCGACGATAGGGTTGCCCGCACCGTCTATCAATTGCCCCGTCAGTCTGACACGGCTGTTGACTGCTGCATAGGGAGGACCAAATGATGTGAACTCTGCACTATCATACACATGAATGGAATCATCCGTTTCTCCAACGGCGCCTTCCACATAGGTGGAGCCATCCCACTCGACCACTGCAATAAAGTACCCAGAACCTCCTGACCAAGACGATGGCAATGTGATTGACCACGTGTTAAGACCGTCACTAATCCGTAAATCGGTGATGTAAGTATCATTGAGGTATACCGAAACATAATCGCCTACAGGAGTGTTGCCGTCTTCGTCAATCACTGTAAAACTGATTGTAAACTGCTGTGTGGGTACTACATCAGATAGGTCATCGAATGCAATGGTGATAGTCGAGGTTATGTGGACTTCAACCTCCCAATATGCAGGAGCACTGCTTACATCGTAATAGGCGGAGTTGATAGATACAGTGAAGTTATGAAGGTCAGGGGAGATGCTGTTTCGAATCAAGAGATCTACAGAGAACCGGCCCTCAGAATCGGTCACATCATATTGTCCAGACGGCGCGCCGTCAATCAGCACCTCGATGGGGACACCTCCATCAGCACCACCGCCATTCGTGACAGTTCCAGAAATCGTCAAAAGGTCGCCTCTGAATACAACATCTACAGTCTGAGAATCTAAGGTTATGGCGACCGTATCACGAATCTCCAGATAGGTGTCGTTAGTTTGAGATTCTTGATATGCCTCCGAAGGCCTATTGAATTCTATGAAGTATGTGATGTTACGAACCGACTCGTCCCAAGGAAGAAGATACGAGTAAGAGAAGGAGCCAGTAACTGCATCCTCAATGGTTATTGTGGCTAGTACTGAATAGTCCCATATTATCGACACTTCATACCCGACCATGGGGGTTCCATTGCCAAAGGTCAGCGTGCCAGAGAAATCAATCGTATCACCTAGATAGATAGTGTCAGTAACACTCCCACTCCCAATAAGAACGACAGGAATCAATTCAACAGTGACCAGATCGGTTGCCGTGCTGTAGGCAATCACTGGCGTACCAGAAGAGCAATCAACTAGTATTGTCGTCAGCCCCAGTTCTGCAGTGTCACTGACCTGGTACCATAGCTCGAAGAAGCCACTTCCGTCTGTCACGCGCACTGCAATCTCAGATGGTATTGATTGCGAGGGGCTTTGCCAGTAAATCGTGACAGTCGCACCTGCATACACACTCCCGTTGTCCAAATCCAGAGTCCCGGATATGTAGAGCCACTCACCCCTGTAGACAGGGTCGGGCGTGGCATCAAAAGTCCAGATGATATTGACCGCATCGATAGTGAGAGAAATAGCAGGTGAATATGTCGTACCTGCAATCCAGTTCACTGGTGATGTGAACCTGACAGTTATGTCGTGTGAGCCTGTCGTGGTATCTATAGGAATTGTCCAGTAGCCAGTGAAAGAGCCATCAGATATGGTGATGGTAGTATTCACAGGTGTTCCATCGACAAGGACCTCAATGGTCGCACTGCCATAGGGGATGTCTGGGCCGACAACATCATAATAGAACAGCCCAGTAATCACCACAGTTTCACCAAGCTTGTAACTGGTGATTCCTCCTGTACCCACATTAACGAACAGCGTGGCCCATTGTTGGAGTGTGAGGCTCACATGGTTCGATTCTGCACTTGAAAGGAGGAGATTGCCTGAGAATGTCGCATAAACGTCAATCGAAGTCCAAACTGAATCGTTGTCCATCCCTGAATACGTAAATTGTGTCCATCCTGTCAAGTCTGTCGTGTAGCTTCCCAGCAGATGAACTGTGCCGTTGTTCCAATAGAACGAAAGGAGAATCCATGCTACGTCAGACCCGTTATGAGTGAAATAGGCATGTGCTTGGATAGTCAGGGTCTCATTGAGGTAGACAGGGTTAGGAGTCACAGTGATATCGATTGTCACTGCATATCTGGTGACGGAGAAGGTCACCCCAGGCGTGGAACTCGCATTATCCCATAATGGGACAGTCGTGTTAAACGCTGCCCAGACCGTGACAGAACCCTCCGGGTCTACCCCGGGCATGAGCTGGTAGGTGTAGTTGAAGTAGCCAGTTGAGTTAGTATACACAGGGCCAAGGGTCTGCAATCCTGTATCCAGCCAGTAGATTGTGATAGGTTGATTGTCCAGTGGGGTGCCATTATGCGAATACGTCAACCGCCCCCAGATAAATACTGCTTCATCGATGAAATAGGATGTGCTATTTGTGAACGTCGTAAGTGTCATGGAGTATAATATCAGATTGACTGTGTGCGTGAGCGAGGTCGCATTGTCCCAGAGAGGATCACTACTGATGTACTGACCCCAGACATATATCGCTCCTATTGTGTCACTGAGTGAACAGTTATACTGGAATAAGAACCCGCCAGTAGAGTTCGTCACCTTTGGTAAGGAGTATGTTGTGCCATTCTCATATTGGTAGAATATCAAGATAGTAGCACCTGCTAATGGTTTCCCATTCACATCAAATGTAAGGACACCATCAAAAATGAAAGACTCGTCAAGATGAACAGGATTGGGATTCACGGACGAAGTAATCGTAAGCTGATACAGCTGGAGCGTAAGAGAGGGGCTCAGTATGGCAGTTGAGCCACTGTAAGTTATGTCCACGGAAACATGAGCGACTGTGACTGTGACGGTCCCTTCAGAATCCTGAGATAAAGAACAATTATAGTAGAAGTTGTACCAGCCGGTGGCATTAGTATAAGCTTGGAAGTTGTAGTCTGTGCCATTGTTCCAAGTGATGGTCACGAGCATTCCCGTAAGAGGAGTCCCATTCTCATGTTCAAGATAACCGTAGATGTACACAGTTTCATTTAGATGAATCACCGATGAGTTCGCATTCACCGAGATGTATGAGTCATAGTTCCTGACAACTATTGGGAGATGAACCGACTCGTTGCTGTAGAGTGCGGGAGAGGTGGATGTGTAGTTGGCCCAAAGTGAAACTGTTTGAAGAGGGTGTGTAATGGGAACTGTATAGTTGAAAATGTAGATGCCCGTACCAGTATTGGTAACTACAGTGGCAATGTTGTATATCGACCCGTTATCCCACCATAGATCCACTGATACACCCCCGAGGAGAGCTGGAATTTCTGGGAGATAGACAGTTCCTTGGATATCCAACGTTTCCCCTATGACCACTGAACTCTGGATTGTTTCGATGGATACAATCACATCATATCGTTTCACAGTGATGTTCATCATAGGTGAGGCAGAAGACTGATAGTTTGGCTCCAATGAACTGAACTCAGTCCAGTAGGTGGCTAGCCCTTCCGAATATGCAGGGATTTGGTAGGTGAACGTGTAATAACCGACTGCATCCGTCGTATTGGAGCCGAGGAGTTGTACAGTCCCATTGTTCCAGTCCCAGTAGATGTCAACAACTCGGCCACCAAGCGGCGTCCCGTCAGAGGTCACAGTGAGTGTGCCGAAAATCGTGATATTCTCGTAGGTGTGAACAGCCTGTGGATCCTTTGGGGTCGAATCAATCGTAAGAGTCGTAGCACCGCTTTCTACGGTCACTGTAACGGGCAGACTAGTGTTACCGTTCACTAATGGAATCGTAGAGGTGAAATTAACTTGAGCAAGGTAGTCGCCTGACGACTGTGCAAGAGGAATAACATAGCCATAGTTGAAACCACCAGTGCCATTGGTTATAGTGGTATCCACCACTGCGCCGTCAAACAGAATGCCTACTGTTTCTCCAACGAGTTGGGTTCCATTCAGGAGGTAGAGGTTACCGTCGTAGGTTATAGTGCCTCCACCATAGGAGGTTGTTGGTGTCACTGTCAAATCAAAACCCACGACCGCACTAAGCGTCACTGTAGAATTATCGGAACTGCCGGCAAGTACTACTGGAATCCCTGTTTCAGGGTCAGTTGCGCCTGCATAAAAAGCGGACACGTTATGTTGTCCAGCCGTCATCCGGACAAGGTCTGTGGGATCAAGATAGATATAGTATTCATAGTATCCGTCAGGGCCAATGGTTGCATTCGCATACCATAGTCCATCCCACATTATCCACATCTGGTCATTCCCCAATTCAGCCAGACGGGTGCCATTAGCAGGGGAACCACCAATGGTCATGACCCCGAACACATGCAGGGTGTCTACCCACTGTGCCGTGTAGTTATTAAGTCCAAGCTTGATGTCCATCTGGATGGTTTCGCTGGGAGTGAACGTGAAAGGTTGCACAGGGACAGAGGGGCTTGATTGTCCAACTGCCGCCCAAGATGTGTAGCCGGTAGCCAGAAATGTGGAGGTAATCCACATTGCGGATATATTGTGAGCGCCAACTGTAGAACCATCAGGAAATGCGTAAGTGATATTGGCAAGGGGTAAGTGCTGTCCATCAGGAGTGAATTGGATTGGGGTCGTTCCAATTTCAACACCATCCGTCAGGTCATAAAAACGGATAGGTTCCGAACCCACATAGGGCTGCCCATTGACCAGAACCATCGCACTAAGGTTGAAAGGGTCACCAATCATTGACCATTGTGGGATAAGAGGTGAGGTAGGGTCAATCAGCTGCAATGCAATATTCTCGGGAGTGCCAACGAGGATGGTGACGTTGCTGGCACCTGTGTTCTGGGGAAGATCGCCACCTCCAAAATCCGATGGGAGCGGCACAGGGATAACTTGGATCCATTCTCCATCTGTAGTGCTGGTAGGGATGAATACTTCAACCCAGAACATCATATGAAGCACCTTGACAAGACGCGAATCACTACCATCGGGATTCGGGTCGCCCATCGCATATCCAATTGTCATCCTAGCGGGAATGTCCAGTTCCCTCATGAATACACTGTACGCGGTGGCAAAATCCATCGGCAGACCACCACCTCGCTCGATTAGCCATTCAGTGACCTCCTGACCATCAGGTCGCTCATTAATCTGGCTCTCGTTCATCATCAACTCGTAGTTGGTCTTGAAGTACAAGTCCACCGCCATGGCTTGTTCATAGGCAGTGGCTGTGTCAGATCTGAAAGGCGCAATCTCGTCCAATACAATCGATGAGAGTTCGACTGTGGTGGCAGACCGTCCATAGTCTGTTGCAATACCGGCCTCAGCAGCTGAACCATGCAGGGCGTTCGCTTCAATGGTGGCCAGATCCTGATCGACATAGCTGATGTCATATTCCAATAGGACAGTGTCGCCAAGATTGCCAGCCAAAAAAGGATACAACAATAGCGTATCATATTCATCTGTTTCGAGGTAATAATCAATCAATGCGTCTGCGGGGATGGTCCTAAAAGAGTCCTCAATGACCTGAATCTCTGGGAAGAGAGACGGCAGTTCTATCGGTTCCACGTTCGCACTTACCGAAACGTTCATGCTGATAGTATAAATTTGATTGGCGGCTGAAGCTCGCGATATGGGGGAGAGGGAGAAAGTACCTCCGGATAACGACTTGCTCCATCCAGACCCATCGTAGAGGTCATAAGCTGTACCACGCCACAATTGTGCTGGATCAGCAGGACGAACCAAAAAAAGTGTATTATTGAGCTGATCCAGAAGATCCTGGGGGAGCTGTTGGTCGAGTGGGAGGTCGGTGTAGTTGATGTCGTCAAACCAGTTAGAGCGTCCTCCAGCCCAGTCAATATTGTAGTTCCATGGCTCGATGTCTTCCAGTTGAACATGGGGTTCTTCCGAGCGAACTTTGTCCATGGAAATCATAACCAGTGAATAGGTTCCCCAGACAACCATAGCAACGATGAAAATTGCACTAAGGATTGTGGATGCTCCAACTTTGCGTTTTGTAACGGTTTCCGTGGCACTCAAGTCTAATACCTCTCGTTGCCATCAGTGGCGCTTATCAGTGTAAGAAAGGCGTACTTCTAATTAGCATTATTCAGACGGCACCTAATGATTAAAGCGTTTCTGGCATAGTCGGTGATTTAATATGGTGGAACCGGTCGATTTTGCGAAAGAACGGGAAAAGGCAATGAGTTGTGAGAAAAGCATGTTCCCAGAAAAGATGGTTGACGCATACGCAAGAAGGATACTGGAAAGTAACGGAAAGGGAGCACACACACATGATCATTCAAGACGAGTCCTTCGTCTATGCATGGAGGTCGGGCAGAAACTAGGTGCTAATTTGCGAGTGCTATGTGCCGCAGCATTGTTGCATGACATTGGACGACCATTTGAGCGTGAGCTAGGTAAATCTCACTCGGTCATATCAGGGGAAATGAGTAGAGAGTTTCTAAAGGATATAGGATACAATGAAGATGAGATACAGGGAGTCGTAGAGGCGATCAGGACACACCGTTTCAGCGAAGGCCTTGAACCTACTTCACTTGAAGGAAAGATACTAAGTGATGCGGACAAGCTCGATGCGATGGGCGCAGTGGGCGTGTTCAGATCGATTGCACAGGCATCTGTTTCTGGAACGGGTATTACAGGATTCATCAATCATGCCTACGAGAAGCTGCTAAAGTTACGGAGCCTCCTTTACACAGATGTTGCACGCCACCTTGCCGATGAAAGACACGAATTGCTAAAGAAGTTCGTCGAACGTCTGAGAGAAGAAGCGTCCATAGTGGAGTGAATCACGGTGTCAAAAACACACAGAGTCTATTAAGCCACTTAATTATTATAGGGCAATGGTAATCGTTCCCCTGAGCGCCAATGCCAAAAAAGAAACGAAAATCTGGAAAATCGAACAAACGAGTTGTTCTTGTTATCGCGGTTGTTGCTGTTATAGCTGTCAGTGTCGTAGCATGGCATGACGGATTGATAGGAGTTACATCAATAGGCGATATCAATAGTGGAGATGTGAGTACTGGAACAAAGGTCACTGTAAAAGGTGAGCTGACATTCATATTTCAGGACGTCATGACGATAACTGACGACGATGGGAATTCCCTCGCGTTCACATGGGATGGTGACAAACCGGCTTTAGGATCCATCGTTGTCGTACGTGGAGAAGTGACATCATTTATCACATTGGGAGAAGTCACTTCTGTCGATGCCGTCTGGCTGCTGCGTTAACATCGGATTTAAAGATGGGTTGAAGGCCGTCGGCCTTCAACCATGCAGTCGGTTTGTGAGAACTCGATAGAATGCCGCAGATGATGAGGATAGAAGATAATGAAGAGCCGAATCTGATGAAACCGGACGATGTATTCTATCAGGAAGAGGATGTTCGTTCCAGATATAGCTCGAGATAAGATTCCCTAATCGAATCTTCACGTTCCAACCCGATACTGTCAAGGAATGTGAATATCATATCTTTTGTTTCAGGAACCATGTCCTCTGATTCGACGATTTGCTCCACTTCGAGGAAGGTCCCGACCTTCTTAACAGAGTCAATGCTTACGACCATATCACCGAGTGTGAAAAAAATACGTTCTTTGACGATAGTCGCCACTTCGCGGAATCCAAGGTATGATAGGATGGAACTCATACTAACAGCATCATTGACGGCAGCGGACACCTCGACACGGGTCTTGGTGGTATCATCAATCTTAGGGCCCTTGAAGGTGACCTCGACCTTTGTATCAGGAACGGCTGAACTGCTATTGCTGACAGAGATTCGTTCCCTTTTCCTTATCCGCAGTGCCTCGTCTGTGCTCTCAAAGTTTCTGCACGGATGGTTGAAATAGGTGTCAATCTGGGTTTCGCTATTCGTCTTCACCCCGCCTACCTCCCGTATTTTCCGTTCCACCTCTTCTACATCTTGGATAGGGATTTTCACCTCGACCTCGAAACTGGATGTATTCATTGTATTCCCACCAGACAGGCGATGATAGGTTCATCATATAGCATTGTGTTAGGTCTTTCTATGCATCAGTGAACGAAACTCACTTAACGAGAGTACAACTCAGGGGTAGGAGGTTGGTGACATCGTGATTGCGACCAGACAATACAAGTGTGCAAAGTGTGGGAAAGAATACGAAGAGAATACCGTCCCTGCAAATGATGGGTGTGGCGGACGAATCGATGTAATCCTTGACCTTGAAGCAATCAAGGATACCATCACACAGGCAGACATCGAGAGCCGGAAGGAGGGGCTTTGGAAATACTTCGAGTTCATGCCAGTCAGGAAAAAAGAGAGTGCCATCTCGTTAGGGGAGGGAAATACTCCTTTAGTCCTCAGCAATAACTTGGCAGAGATGCTCGGGATGAGTAACCTGTTCTTCAAGATAGAAACCATGAACCCATCGGGTTCCTTTAAAGACAGACCAATCTGCGTAGGAGTGACCCGGGCAAAAGAGGACGGCGTAGAAACTGTTTCTGCCGCATCATCTGGGAACGCGGCTGCCTCCATGGCGACCTATGCTGCAAGGGCGGGGCTCAGGGCGGTAGTGTTCGTCCCTGAGAATGCACCTGCTGGAAAGCTGATACATCTTCGCACCCTTGGTGCTCATGTTTTCAGGGTACGAAAGGTCGAGGAGGGCGTGGATCCAACCACTACATTGTTGAACCGTGCATGCGCTGAACTCGGATGGACACCGACACCATCGTTCGGACCATTCAATGGCTTTCAGTTCGAAGGAACCAAGTCGCTGGGTTATGAGATGGCCGAACAGATGAGCTGGGATGTGCCAGATTGGATACTATTTCCCACAGGAAGCGGAGGTCTCATGGCTGGCACCATGAAGGGATTCTGGGAGTTCAAGGAGCTTGGTTTCATCGAGTCCCTGCCGCATCCGGTCGTCGTACAGCCTGAAGGTTGTTCACCCATCGTGCGAGCTTTCAAAGAGAACCAAGACCCATTGGATATCATCCCGTGGGATTCGAATGACACGGTTGCCGGAGGGCTGGCAGACCCATTCCCCTGGGATGGCGACGCAGCACTCAAGTACCTAAAGATTGCCGATGGTCAGGCAGTGTCTGTTCGGGATGAAGACATCGAGCGGTATCTCGTTCTGCTCGGAAAGCAAGAAGGGATATTCGCAGAGCCCAGCGGTGTAGCAGCGCTCGCAGGTTTGGAATATCTACTGAATGACGGCACGATCGATAGGACTGACAAGGTAGTAGTCCCTATCACAGGTTCAGGGTTCAAAGACCTAGCCACACCGGACAGACTGACACCCAAGGTTCCAATCATTTCACCTGATGTGACCGAGCTTGTGGATGCACTGGAAAGATAGGAGAGAATGATGCCAATGGAAGAACATACAACGTTCATGAACGCCGCGATCGAAGAAGCAGTAAAAGGGCTAGAAGAAGGAGGTATCCCGATTGGTTCGGTTCTTGTGATTGACGACAATATCGTAGGGCGAGGTCATAACAAGCGAGTGCAAGAAGGGAGTGTCGTACTCCACGCCGAGATGGACTGCCTCGAGAATGCAGGACGGTTGAAGGCGAAAGACTACAGACGCGCGGTTCTGTACTCCACACTTTCTCCCTGTGATATGTGCAGTGGAGCAGTCCTGCTTTACAAGATTCCGAAAGTGGTCGTCGGCGAGAACCGGACATTCAAAGGCCCAGAGTCATACCTGATGTCGAGAGGTGTCATGGTCGATGTCCTTGATGATAGCAGGTGTGTCGAGCTCATGACTAACTTCATCAAGGAAAAGCCGGAGTTGTGGGATGAAGATATTGGAGAATGATATGCTTAATGTCCCGTCGTGAACTCAAGACAAAGGCAAAGGAGCTTGCTAAGAGGTACGGATACCTGCCATATATGATTGAGAGATACCTGAGCTTGTGGGGGCAAGAAGAAACGTTGCGGTTCCTCAGTGCATGCGAGAAACCGATCAGAACCGCTATCAGGGTCAACCCTTTGAGGAACGATGCTAGTTCAACCGTGGAGAGTCTTGAGCGGAAAGGCGTTGGACTCGAAAAGATACATTGGCTGCAGTACGGATACTACTCCGACTTCAAAGGGTACTCCCCGGGGAGCCTAATCGAGTACATGCTTGGATACTATTACATTCAGGGCGTTCCTTCAATGACAACAGTGGAAGTGCTGGATCCTAAGCCGGATGACATCGTGGCAGACCTAGCTGCTGCACCAGGAGGAAAAACGACTCATCTCGCACAGTTGATGGATAATTCAGGACTTGTGATCGCTGTAGAACAGGACAAGTCGCGTCTGAGCAGTCTCAAGAGCAACATCCTCAGATGCGGTGTCACTAACGCAATTGTGCTCAGAGGCGATGCTCGAAAGATAGACCAGACCAGCCTCGAACCGACAAAGATACTCCTTGATGCACCTTGCTCTGGAGAAGGTTTGATCCCTCTAGATCCCTCCAGAAAGACCAGCAAATCAATGGCTGATATCCGTTACTGTGCGACACGGCAGGACGAACTCCTTGACAGTGCAATCAGACGGTTAGCGGTTGGAGGAGAAATCGTATATGCGACATGCTCGATAGCACCGGAAGAAAACGAATACGTCATCGATGACATCCTGCGGAAATATCCTGAGATAAGAGTCGTCCCAATAGACATCGAGTTTGGTAGTCCGGGTTATCCCAATCCGTATGGGGTCCAATTGGATGACTCGTTGAAGCATGCTCGTAGGTTCCTCCCGCATCTTCACGGGACAGAGGGGTTCTTCATGTGCAAGATGAAGAAGGGAGGGTGATCATCATCTATCGAGTCGTGCCTGTGCGTGGGAAAATAGGAGTTGGATATGAATGAAACTAGAACTTGCAGATCCCATCCTGTGGCAATCTGTGCAGACTCAGATTGATTCAGACTTTGGAGAAGGCGTTACTAGGAGTATCCTTGCCAACCGAGTGCCTGCCGTCATAGCCAGAGAGGGCTCCCAGTCGATATACCTAATCCCTTATGACTGGATGACACTGGCGGATGAGAATCTTGATGATTTCGAGATGCATCACATTGGCTTATGGCTAGGTGACATGGTAGATGAGAGATTTCGGCTGGGTCTACCTATTCTGGAACACCTATCCACTCTTACAGAGAACATCATCATCGTGAATAGGTTAAGTGCCGAATCATTCACGTACGGAAAGAGCATAATCAAAGAGGGCGTTGTCAGGCTGAATACTACCCTGAAACGCAGACAACGAGTGGTAGTAATAGATCAAGACGGTCAGGTCATTGGGTTGGCGGCATTGTCGATTGATGGAGAACGGCTCGTAAGGCTTTCAAAAGAAAAGCTGGTCGCCAAGAACCTTGTAGACATCGGGTGGTATCTCAGAAGGATGGGATGAGAGAATGCCACTGACACTTGCTAGCAGACGGTGTAGATAGATGGAGTTTCCACTGCCGCTCATCGAAAAGCATTCCGCTGAAGACATCAAATGCCAGTACTTCCGAATCCCCCGTCACCTCGATCAGATCCCTCAAGAGTATCCACCTCGATGAATTGGACATCGGGAACAGGGCGAATCGCTATCTGCGCAATCCTCATGCCTTTTGTGATGTTGAATGGCTCATCACTCATGTTATGGACAATGATCTTGACCTCTCCTCTATATCCGCTGTCAATGGTTCCAGGTGAGTTAAGGATTGTGATTCCGTGCTTCAAAGCCAGTCCACTTCTAGGGCGTACTTGTCCTTCATATCCGGCAGGAATCTCCAAGGCAATACCTGTTGGCACCCCATATGTTTCACCGGGCATCATCATATGGTCTGTAATGGAATACAAATCAAAAGCGGCATCCCCTTCTTTTGCTCGAGCCGGTAGGAAACTTCCCGATATGAGCCGCTTCACCTTCACAACGACTTGCTCATCCTTCATTACAGATTCCTCTCTGAAACAAAAGACTGGGTGAGAGTTATAGAGATTGCCATCACAATCTAATACGATTTCTGATGCGTCAAAAAGAAAGTGATTATAAGAGTTCATGTATCCTCTCAAGTATGAGGAGGACATAACTTGGCATTTGACGAAGGTCCAATTTTTGAGGCGCCAGCAGACCTACAAGATCAAGACTTTACGGTCAGCTGGACGGGACTTGTTTCACGGACGATTTCACTTTGGAGCAGGAGATTCCCGCAATACTTGATGATTACAGTGATTCCAGTATTACTAGTGTCTGTAATCGAAGTTGTTGTATACTCCTTCCTGTACGGGAGCGATGCCTATCAGTATATAGGTTCAGTAGGT
>JAJRZD010000114.1 GCA_024275415.1 archaeon | reverse complement strand
TGTCAGTCTCAGTACTGGTGTCAGTTCCGGTTGTCGGAGCCCCTGTCACGGTGAGGTACACCATGGCTGTAGCTGTGTTGCCTGACGTGTCGTTCACCAGCATGGTGACGTTGTACACACCCTCTGTCAGCCCACCGACGTCCACTGAGACCTCAGACCCATCCCACGAACCACTCTCCTCCAGAGTGCCATTGATGTACAGCTCGTAAGCGTCAGGGAGCAGATCGTCGAAGGTCCAGTTCAACAGGTGTGATGCTGTCCCCTCCTCGTATCCAATGTTGGCCGGTACCGAGTTGATATCAGCTAGTGAAGGAGTTCTTTCTCTCTTCTTCATATTGTAGGAACCAGTCAGTTTTCGAGGGTGGGCATTTCTGCCCCCTTTCATCTCTTTTTTCATTGCAATCTCTAGCAAGGATTTGATTGCTGCACTTTCAAAAAGCAAAGGAACCGGATGCGATCAATGACGAAGGCATCCATTGTCCTTCAGGTTCTACTTTTTCTTCTTCCGAGGTATTGGTTTTGCCTTCTTGGTTATCTTACCGTTTATGGTGGGTTGTAAATAACTTTGACACCAGAGCGTTGTCATCCTACAAAACAGCACTGGGGTGACTCTGTGAGGAGTACGTAGGGAATTGGGACTCTGTGTGAATAGTCATCTGGAGATTTCTGTATGAAACTATCATGAATACCTACATGTCAGAATTCTACCACCTCAAAAAGAAAAAGATAAATGCGTTCATATGACCGGAGATTTTACCGCAAAAGTCCGCGGACGAGGAGATTTGTTTGCATTCTAAGCGTATAATCGCAGTGTTATTTATTGTGCTTTTTATTGTGATGTTCCCGTCGGACAACCTGATGGAACCAAAGCAAGGAAAAGACGAAGCCACCACCTTAAAGGAGACACAATTTACTACATCTGCAGTGCCTACACGAACGATGGTCGTTCCAGTACTGGAAGAGGAAATGGTCAACTCGTTTAAACCCACTTCCAATAGTGATGGTACCGTCTACAGAGGTGGTCTCTATGTTGGTCGGTATAGTATACCCATATGGACAACATATCGAAGTTGGTTGAAATACGATATTTCACACATTTCCAAGGACTTTCAATTCACAAGCGCCAAACTATTTGTTTACCTGAACAACTCAGTTGGGCCTGCAGATAGTCCTATAGATGTCCACTTTAGTTCCAATGACTCTTGGAATGAGTCGGCAATCACATGGGACAACCAACCTTCTTTTGATGCGGTGTCACTAGATTCGATAGACAGACCAGCTAGCCCTGACATGTTTGTCAACCACACTTGGTACTCATGGGATGTCACTACTGCTGTCAACTCGACGCTTGCTGGTGACGGGGTTCTATCATTAGTCCTCAAGCAGCAGGATGAAACTGAAACCTCTGCGACATGCAAGTACTTCACGGAACACGAGGTAAGCACTTTCAATGCATCTTATATTGCTCTTTACTATACCCCGCCAACAACAACACAACTGACCGTGGATGGTGAAGGTGCATCTCCAGAGATTGACTATATCCAAAATAGCACACCTGCATTTGGATGGCAATTCGATGATCCATCCGATTACCAACAAAACTATGAGGTCAAATTGGAAACTCCCACTGGAGATTTGTTGTACGAGAAGAACAACACCGACTTTCAATATATCTTTGATATAGGCACTGAGCCTTATGCATTTCCGTTCTGGAGGGGAAAATCGATGAGGATTCAATTCACATGGCCAGAAACATACCTGTCAAGAAGCGGATATGTCGATAAGATATACTTCGATACGGATATGGCGGAGGGAGAAACTTTCACAGTCTATAACCTCACCGTTCTAATGCTTAACAAGCCGAACAACGCTCTTACAACGAACTTTACCTCGAACTATGAAGGTAAGAGACCTACAATCGTCCTGCAAAGGGAAGAATATACCTGTGAAAGTATCGATGGAAGGATTTCTATTGATATTGATAACACGTTCTATTCTAGTAACAAGTCCAATTTGCTCATCGAAATTCGATACACAGACATGACCGGAACCTTCGCATTCTTTTCAACGAGAGCGATTGGTGCCACCGGAAAGGTCGCCTACAACTACAATTCAGCATTCAATGATACGGCAATGACAGTTGCCACTCGTGATAAGAACTTGGCAATAGAGTACACGACAACTGAGATACGTGCCAGTGGAAGTTCCTACAATGCTTATCCATTCCAACAAGATGAAGCACGATTCCAGTGGAAATACAATCGGTCACTCATCAACAAAGAAGGGTACATTGACAAGTTGATATTCGGTGTGTATCGCTTCACATCGAGTGTCCAGTATGAGAATTTCACACTTTACCTTGCTGAAACCCCTGTCACTGGCAATCTTGACACGGTGTTCGCCAATAACTATGGAGGCGTCACGCCTACTCTCGTACTGCAAAGGGAAAACTATACCATTCATGGTCTGGGGGACTGGATTGTCATCGACATCGACAATGTGTTCTATTACAACAACAAATCCGACCTCCTGATTGACCTGCGTTTTGATGCGCGGTATGGTAATGGCCCCAGTTGTATATTCGCGAATTACAATGGTGGGTATCGAGCTTATAATGTCACTCATAGTGACGGTACTACTGGTACAAGCAGCTACGCAACTTACGACTTTGCTGTTGAAATGATTTATCCGGAGGATTCTATCGTTGCAAAGAACATATTCCTGACAAATCAAACAGAATATGTGTTGAATGTGCGGACCTGTGATGGAGGCGGGATATGGAGCGATTGGTCCAGCCTTCCGTTCCGTTACATGAAGCTCGAGAATGGTCCTTACTGGCAGGATCTTACGATTTCTGCTGATCCAGCTGAATTAGGAACCACTGTGACGATCTCGATCAATGCTACGCATCCTTATGGTGTGTTCACTGCGTTGATACAAGTGCCAGACGGTAACCATACCATGTCACATGATGGCGACATATTCTCGTACTCGTTCACGGCTTCTCAATTGGGCGAGGTCAATTTCACAATCCTGCTGCAGGATACTCTTACCTATTGGCGTGAGGTTAGAGGATCATTCCAAGTGGTAGACACGGTCGCTCCTACAATCGACCATCCGCCAGATATCAGTTATACCGTAGGTGATACCGGGAACACCATTTCATGGACTCCTTCAGATCATACCAACGGAACCTATGCCATCTATGTCGATGATGAACTGGTCGAATCCGCAGACTGGAATGGGCCAGCAATCTCATTCGATGCAGATGGTCTCGCCGTTGGAATGCATAACGTGACTATAGTGGTATCCGATGACTCTGGGAATTCAGTTGTCGATACAGTAATGGTCACAGTGAATGAAGTAGGTCAGACTCCTACAACAGCAACAACTCCCACAACACCTCCCGAAGTTCCGGATACAACAATCATAGCGTTAATCATTTTAGTTGTAATACTAGTCCTCGTGATTGTTGTGGTATCGACGCGACGACGTTCGTGAGTTTATCTCTAAACGGAATCCCCCACATTAGGTTGTGGGGGCCGTACTTCTTTTTTCCTGCAGACGCTGTAGCAATATTCTACTTATGTGAAACAGTTGATTTCAAAAGAATGATGGCTGGGTTTCGCTAACCCCTGAAGGAGCTTTCATACCTCGCACCTCGTCTACCGAGAGGATTTCCACAAGTTCATAGTCACTCTTTCCAAGACCCAGTTCTTCACAGTACTTCGGGGTCAGGTAAGGGTCTTTCCAAGGGCCATGGAGCCGTTGGAATGGATGGAGGTCGTCTGCAGGGTCAAGGTTGAGGTTTCTAAAGAACGGAGGGATCATGCTCTCGATAAGTCCTTCTTTTGCGATGAGATCAAGTGTAGCCTGCTCGATAGCGGCAATATCCCTGCTCCCAAGAATACCGATATCATTCACAACTGGCGGTTGCCCAATTCCCCAGCAGTCACAAAGTGCGGTGATGTCTATCAAGAAATTCAAGAAGAACACCTTGTTCATGTCAAAGGTGTCTAACACAGCCTTTGCTCCCTTTGCCATGAGTTCTTGGAACAGCGCGTAGTTCTCGGGTTTGAGATCCAAGCATCCTACATCTTTGTCGGCATCCATGCATTTGAGACATTGATTGCACATACCAAAGGCGACATTCAACTTGTGGTTGTCTTCATCATATTTGATGTGTCCGTCAGGACATGCCTCCACGAGCTTCTTGGCGTGTTCGGGAGTGCACTTCTCAGGGTCCCAGTAGGGAATGCTTGACTCTACGCCATGGATCTTTCTCCACCGGCTCGGACCATGATACCCTCCCAAAGCGATGTTCTTAACGGCTCCTCCGTACCCACAAGAGTTGTGCCCCTTGACATGGGTGAGGTCAATCAATGCATCTGCATCTCGCAACACGCCTGAGAGCTCGAGAGAGTCCACATTATGGAAGTTGAACTCGACCTTTTCTGTATAGCCGTCCTTGACACCTGCGATTGGGATGATAGGGCATCCACACGTCTCAGATGTGTAACCTCTTTCAGCAGCGTTGTACACGGCGGTTGGATTGTCCGTGACGAACGGGAATGCTCCGACAGCCTTCACCGCTTCTACGACACGGCGTACGAAGAAGACAGGGACTGTCTGGTAGCCATCTCTAAAGCCCAGATGCATCTTGATGGCAACCTTGTCCTTCTTGTCAATGGTAGAGAAATCCAATTCCTCAATGATTTTGTCCAGCTTGGCTGTGATCGAAGCAAAAGCTCCAGGGTTGCCATGTATTATTGAACCGAAATATACCTTCGAAACTTCCTCAGAGGTCATGACCTCTCATGTAGGCCTCGTTCCATAAAACATTACTCCATTCGGCTATGACCTTACACCCATCGTTTCCAGCACAACACAATCGACTATCTTCCACCTAGGCGTATCCCGATTCGGTATCTGACCGCCACCGTATCATTGGAAGCAAGGTCGAAGTCTACCCGAGGAAAGTTCCCCCAATCAGACCCACTCGTAGCTATCGTGTTATTCATATTACTATCTGTCGCAACAGTGATTTTCACTTCAAGGTCAAACGTGGTTTGAACTACAACAGTCCAATGTCCATCTTCAAGAGATACTTGGTAAAGGTTGCTTTCGTAAGCTACCTCGTTCCTTCCCCACATCGACTCATTTTCAAGAGTCGCATTCGGATACAATGTTGTCTGTGCTGATACAATGGGAATCATTAACAAAGATACAGCAACTACAAGCAGAATATCTTAGGGGTTAACCTCCTCTCTATCATGTACATACAACTCAATACGGTGGATTGCCCGAACCGTATTTAGTACTTGCGGACTATTGCCCCTTTGTGTGTGCCAAATTCAGACACTCTACACTCTATGTGTTCAGATTCAGACATCCATTCCTGAAGGATAACTTGGTTGTGTATTATTCTATTTCAAATTATGGCACACAATCTGTGGGAATATGATAGCAGCATTGATAGATGCCTTGAATCAAGCAGCACAATTATCAAAGGATGTTTCGCAGGGTAAATATACCCATCAAGTGTTAGAGAGTAAATTTGATGACCCAAAAGGAGACATAATTGAGATAATCTTTTGTCCCGCAGAGTTTCGAACAAAATTGAAGAAGAAATGTGTTAGAAAGTTCGTTTTTCATCTTGTCAAAAATAACGAGTGTGTTTCTCTGATAATGAAAAAGTTTTCTAACAGGAGGGAGGAAAAATTCAAGGAAGTGGGATATGAACTAGTTGGAACGATAATTGAGAGTGACGAGGATGATGGGAAGTCTTTTGAATTAGTATGGGATGACTGCAGATATCCCTTTAGACTTGATTTTGTCAGGTTCATTTCATATTGTTGTGGTATTAGTGATGGCTATTCTGATGAATTCTATCTTCAAATTGAGAGAATTCGGATTCATATAAAGGAGCGAACAGAGGTGAAATGAATGATAGATATCCAACAAGGCATATACAGATTTGGAATTCAGAAGGATAATCTTCTTTCAAGGCTTAATCAACTTGCTAGGGATTTAATGTCCACGGAGGCTTCATTTCCGCGGGTGATGAATAATCGTAATCTAACTGATCGAAGAGGCCGGATTGGAATACTCTTGGAATATTCAATGCCTCATATGCTAAATGATATACTTGGTGAAGGATCTTCAGGTTATATTGTTTCCAACAGGTTTGGAGATATATATCTAAAACTTGGGGATAAGATGTATTGGATTGAAATAAAATGTCTTGATTTGAATGCCGAAGAATATGCAGGAAATCTCACAACACCAATTGCTTGGATACCCCCGTCAGGATTATTGATGATAATTGTTTATGAGAATACTGAAACCTATGATAGCTTTCATCCAAATATCTTGGATGTAGGCGTATTTGAGGCAAGGGCCATTGCAAAGATGAGAAAC
Organism: archaeon; assembly: GCA_024275415.1. Taxonomy (GTDB): domain Archaea; phylum Asgardarchaeota; class Thorarchaeia; order Thorarchaeales; family Thorarchaeaceae; genus MP5-2226. The sequence goes on along the minus strand of JAJRZD010000114.1, from coordinate 59,122 downwards.
TATGGATGGTTGAAGGCCGATAGCACGCAGATCCTACTTGATGGCGCTTCCCTGAAAGGTAATGGGTATTGGAAACGAGAAGAAGAGAATTTGGGCAAGCTTGGTCGAATTGCAAAATCAATTAAATCAGATATTCTAAAATCACATTATTTTAGTGACTCGGAGAGAAGAGAAATCAATGACTTTAGGTTATTTCTTAAGAACTTTGATAAAACGAGGGCGGAGTACTTTCTCGAACGCGTCATGAAAATTGCTGATGAAAATCAAGCTATAACGTCAATACGCCATGACAATACAAAATGTTTCAGTTGGCTTGACATTGAAAAAAATGGTAACAAGTTTGCTCTTGTATTCCGTTATACGGATATTATCGATAACGTACCAGTACGCAGCACAATAATGGACACAATTTCCATTGAAAACCAATGGTGGATTTTGATCAACCCAAAGTTCCAATGCACTATATATGCTGGCAAAGCAAAACAAGATAGTATGAAGAAAATGAATCTCCTCACTGATGATGAGATTTGGGAGATACTTAAAAGGCACCTATAGACTATTTGGTTTGCGTTTGTGAAGCGATTCTATTATGTTCTCGTGAGCGAGTTTTAGTGTTCGTTTGGATTGGACCAGCATCAGTTCACCCTGCTTATGTAAGGCATATGCAGTTTCTGCTTCGGTTTGGAATTGTTTTACAAGTTTTTCTTGTTCTTTCAAGGGCGGTATTGGTATTTTTATTCTCATAACGACCTTAGTGGATATTCGAGGTCTTCCTATGCCGGTCACCTGATGTCTAATCTGACCTTGAACAAGATTACTCCGGAGGACAATACTAATGAATTCGGGACAAACGTCAATTCCTGGTTGATCTGGACTCGTTCCATTTGGCAGTTCGATAAGAGTCTGTTGTATTGGTCTATTGTTTCTTCCTTTGAGGCAAAGAACCAAGCATTCTGATGAACAATAACCCTCCTCCCGAACAAAAACCACTTTTCTTAATTGGGGACGCAATTTGGCAAATAGGATATCTCCTGGGTAAAACTTTTTGACAGCACTTTTTATTTGTGACCCTCTTAGGAATCGGATTTGGTAGCATCCTGTTTCCTTCTCGATGTCAGCTAGACCCAAATATGGAATCTCTTCGTCAGGGTACGACACTGCGGGAATAACCGTTTCATTTCTGAGTGTGAATAGCTCCGACAAAGCCCGGATTGAGTACTTTGCGGATGATAGTGTCCCGAGGGCAGCCATTTTTGCAGGATGGTGAAATGTTGTATCTAAACGGCATGTAGGATTTGATTTACCTAGATCCAGTCTTGATACAAAGCATATAGATTCATCATGCGATTCTATTCTCTTACCAAGTTGATGTTTCTGCCACATATCTAGTACATGTGCAAAATCACTCGGCCCTTCGTCCATCATAGATGAGAGATAAGTAGTACTTCTCATGTTCCGTTTTCCGATATCCTTCAGCTCGGCCATAAAAGTTTGAACTTGATTAGTATCATTAGGATGTTTTTTCCTCAACAACAACACAGAAGATTTCACCGTTGCGTAAGGCATAAACATTTCATCTGGGAGGCTAATCACTGCCAAAACATTTGATTCTTTTGTGATCACTCGTCTAATCATTTCATTGTTCTGTGAATTAAGTATACTATCATCTACTATTATGACTAATCGGCCTCCGGCTTTCAGTGCACGAAGACATCTTTCTACGAACAAAACCCCTCTTCGTACAGATTTCTTTTCTTGCCCACATCGGTATCTCTCAAGATTTTTCACATCAGTAAAATCGGAACCAAATGGAGGGTTAGTTATAATTATGTCCTGTGAACTGTCGGGTAGTATTTCAAGAGAACCATTATCAAGCGAGAGGGAGCCTCCATCCGATAGATGATGGATAGAAGTGGCGGATCCACCGTGCAAGTAGCAATTCAATTGTGCAATCCACGCAATACGTGAGTCAACTTCAATGCCTAGCATTTTTTCTTGTGAATAATTATATAATTCAGAATCTATGTTTGACTTTTCCTCGAACCGCATCTCACGTCGAATTTTCTTAAGAGTCGCAATCAAAAACCCTCCTGTACCACATGCGGGATCACAGAGATTTTCAGTAGGTTGTGGATTTGCCAACTCGACCATAAAATCCACGAGCCGACGAGGCGTGAAGTACTGCTGATTTTCATTAGCTTCAAATGTATTTTTTATCATCTCTTCGTACGTTGTACCCTTGATGTCCTCATCATATTCGGAGAGATCTATTGTTTTCAGAAGTCTTACAGCATTAAGGATCGCAGTGTGATTTGTGGCAATTCCACCTCTGCTATCTACTCCATCAGGTAGGGACTCGAGATAGAATCTGCTAATTTTGTTGTAAACATCTTGTGCAGACTCACCATTTCTGATAGCAAATTGGCTTCGACTGTTGTTTTTCACTTTCTGATCATCGAGGAATTTGCAAAATAGTATTTTCGAAATCTCTTCAAAGCGTGTCATCAAATCCATGTCATGATCACGATAAAGACGATTCAGTTGCTTCACTGTTTGAGAGAACGAGAGCTTGCGCAAGACCGTTTCCATCTTGTTTTCCTCATAATACTCGTCGTTCCCACCTGTTAATATTCTCCCAAGTTTTCGAACATCAGATTCCCGATATAATCTGTAGTTGTTCAATGGATGTCGTTCCGCTTTGAATTTTCCACTTGCATCCCAATTCCTTAAGGTATTCTCAGATACATTAAGCATAATTGCTGCTTCACGGATAGTTAACCAATGCTCCTCTACGACATCCATAACCCCGATAGTATTTGTTAAGGTTATAAAGCTTACCAACATCCTGTTCTCAATTCATATTGCAATCTTTCAAATGAAGAGTGAACGTGATATTCCACACCGTTGCTTGCAGAAACTAAAGATTCTGTAAACCTGATACGGTATGTTAATCAGAATCGTGACGATGGAGAAACCTTTTGGTGTGTGTCATTCTTGACCTTGAGAGGATGGTAACTCGGAACTCTATGTGTCTACTAGGAGGATACTGGGTGTCACAGGCGGTATGAAACTCCGTCCACCTCACGGGGGCCGAACCTGTTGTGTCGTCTTTTCACAAACAATGTGATGACATACTCTATTCGTACAGGTTCAGATAGGTCTGTATTCACAGTTTGTAGTAATTTACATAATCTGGAGGCCCGCGGCTTTCCTGATCAGATTTCCGAGTCCTAGGCTTGAGAGCAAATACCACCAGAAGTAGGTCATGCCAAATCCTGCTCCGGGCACATTATATCCCATCCAACCATCAAGGAACGGGAGAGCATCTTGTGCATTGAACGGAAGGATTGCCACAGCAGTGTTACCGTAGACTGCTGCCAGAACAGCGAAGATGAGCAGGAAGGGGATGTAGTAAATGAGCATTGGCTTGCATCGTGCGCTCATCATCTTTCCTTGAAGTGACATGATTTGCGACTGACTGTCCATGACTTCCTGAAGGAGCCTCGGATCTTGGGACTTCCTAGCCTCATTCGCTTTCGCCTGCCATTCCTTTATCCGTTCCATGTTTTCTTTCATCTCTTCGACATCAGTGAGCAGCTTTGTTGCTATGATTGAAACCAGTGCGAGCGAAACACTGACGAGAACAATGAACCACGCTGAATTCGGCATTGATGCCACTGGATCCAACAAAGTGGCTATGGAATTGATGATATCGGCGAAGATGTCTTGCATTTGTTTTTTCCCTGTTCTCTGGAGGATGTTATAGGGATTTTAAGGCTTGCCACTGCACCTTCTTGGTCGTCTACTCCTACTCACCTTGGAATCCCATTACATAACATAACATAACCCGGGATTAGGGATCTGAATATTCTTGTCTGTACACGTTGGCACTTCCATTTAGTAAACGCGTGGATAAACAATGGGTACTATTCACCGAAAACGAGTAAACGTATTTGGCGCCTCGTCATATCATGTGGAATTACAAAAGACGATATGGCTGTGATGTGTAATAGTACTTATATAATGACTGCACAAAATCACCTTTTTTATCAATAATATTACTATTATCTCAATACAATGCCCTCGATTTTAATCAAACGTTTACACAACTCTAGGGGATATTTTATATAGAAGTAAACGTGTACCATCATGTCTTGACCGCCGGGAGGGCTTGACAAAAAATGATGATGTTCACAAGAATGCTTAGGAGACAAGGATTTTACAGGGTCAAAAACCAGGAGGACCCCGTGTATATGAAACACAATGTGGGCCTAGGAGGCCTCTATGTCCGCATTGATCAAAAAAAGGCGTATCTGACCGTTCGCGACCTCGGGCTCGAAGAAGAGTTCACTCGGGTGAAACAACTCGAGAATTTCATCAATGAGCTCGAGGAGCAGGCATACCGACAGAAATGCTTCATTGTCCATAAGATGCGCGACGGCTCTGTAGGGTCGTGACTGCTCGTTCGGTATGGATATAACACAGGTGCTTCACTTGCCCACAGCGGATATCGCTTCTATTTGCCGAGGCATGTGAGGCACCTTTGACTCCCACAGATTTTATAGAATCAGTTCGAAAGCACGATTTTTCTAGCAGTGGTTTCTTCTTGCAAAACAGCTTGCGAAACGGGACTCTCTCTGACATTTCATCAATGCTGAAAGATGAAGTGGAAAAGAACCCGGAGCTGTCCCTTCCAGTTCGCGACCATATATTCTACTTCGTTCATGGATTTCCGATTTATGCAGCACTCAGGCTGTCCGCGTTTGAGATACTGGAACTCATTGCACATGCCCGTAATCAGGATGAGGCTGTGGGCAAGGTTGTGAGTTTCTGTATGAATCTGCTACGGGATCGGGATCCGTGTCTTATGACACATCTACTTGAGATCGAAGAGCTTGCGGAGGGCCCCTATTCTGTATTCATTCATGACCTGTTAACGCGTCGTGTGCAAGAGTTTGGAGAAGTGCGTGTTCCATCCGTCACTGTAAGCTCCTTGGGTTCTAAGAAATACTATATCCGTCCTCTATACGATACCTCCTATGGCTGGAAATTGCTTGCTACACTGGGAATACGAAACCAGTCGGATGTCGTTGGCATTTCTGCTTGGATTAGGATTGCTGATGCATTGGCTGATCTTGGCGTTGATGAGGACGATATCCTCGTAAAGGTGGATGAAGAACAATGGAGAGGTTTGATTCCAAGGACACAAAGGCGGAGGATACAGTTCTCAGCTGAGATGATCGGACTACAGAACCTCCAGGCGATACTCTATGACCTCCATTCGCCTGATGAACGCGTTCAACTGGAGTCGTTGCGTAGATATCAGACTCTCGACACAATAGCATATCTTTCCAGGATTGCGTCTTTGCTAAGCCTGAAACGCCCTGTAGTCCAATCAAGTGTTCTTGAAATTCTCGGTGAGAAAGGAGACGCGAGATTCGATGCATACCTTACTCCATTCCTCGAGTCTACTGAGCAGAACTTGAGAATCAAAGCAGCGCGTGCCATATCACTGATTACATCGCGAGGATCAATCAGGTTTCAGCGGACACATGACATCCCATCTAAGGAGCGTGACAGGGGCGTAGAAGACCTCATCCGCGGACTGTCCGGGACTGCTAATAAGGCATTCAACCTAGATGCTGCAAAGGCAATTCTTACAGGCAATACCATTATCGAGTCTGATATGCTCACGCGCTTGTATTTAATATTGAATCACAGCCAGAAAAAGGAACTGCTCAACATACTGTACTCGATGAGGCGTGAGAATGCTATGGTGCTCCTTGGTTATGCACTTCGAGACCCCGACCTTATCATCCAAGAAATGGCAAAGCAGATTGCCCATAATGCATTGCCCGACGAAGCGTGAGCAAATGGCAAGATCCAAGAAGAAAGAGAGGAGGGGGCGAATCTGCGTTTCCAGTCAAAACAGCAGAGGTCCCCGACTGCTGTTGTTACAGACTCGCCCACATGATCCACGGTTGCTTGGATTCGAGGTGGCTTGGATTTTATGCTATCATGGTTCTCAGTGGTGGTCGTGAAGAAGGAGTTCCTATTTTCGCATTGAAGATGTTGCTGTCGATCCCAATGTCAATGTGGAGTTCGTTGTTCGTGGAGGTCTTTGTTCCTCGCTTCTTCACAACTTGCGGATTTCTATGAATCCTCGCACCAATGTTGCGATTCTCACAGCACCCTGAAATATTATTGTGGTTCTCACAATATAAATCCTTCGATATATCAATCGCTGCAAAATGAATCACAGTTCCAGACATCGAGCGAGGATCAGACCTTCTTTCATGCAGTTTTTATTCTGCTATCGTGCCTCTCACATGTGCTGAGCGACGATCCTCCGCGAGTCGGAGAATATACTCAGTCAGGGTCTCGCTGATATTCTCCGCGAATCTCGATTTATCATCGTTCCCATCTTTCACATCCAACCTGTATCCGAGTTCATTCAAGACCGTTGCAATCCGTCGGAACTCGGTTTCTGAGGATGAAATGCCACTCCTGAAACGTCTGAGGATGTCAAAGCCATATGCCGTAAGCCACAGTGGACGGAGGTCGACCTCATCATCAACCCTGTACAATACCAACTGTCGAATTTCGGCGTCACGCAGGGCAAACACTCTGTCGGTCATACCTGCAAGTCCCGTGACATTCAGTACCTCTTCCAAGAGTGTCCCGATGGTAGTACCACCATCCTCGACTTGCGCCACCCAGTGGGTGATGAATCGTTCTCTTGCCATATCTCTAAAATCAGGTCGTTCCCACTGCAGAATGATCTGCGCAAAGTTCTCGACATCCATATCGAGCATCCCGAGCCACCCGAGGTCAAGCAGTTCTAAGGTCTTCTGGACAAGATGATGCATCTTCCATGTTTCCTCATAGGACTCTACGAGAGGCAATAATTTGGCTATCAACCCAAGAGACCTGAATGGAGTGAATGCAAATGTGAGGTACATTGAATCCAAGTCAAAAGGTGCAATTGCCTGCATGGTGTTCTGAGAAAGAAAACATTCAACCTGCAGACTCCAGTTCTCATGTATCTCCACCTGTTGTAGATTTGCCAAGATAGCTAAAGGAGTCAGGTCGATACTCTTGAGGGCCTGATTCCAGATGATCACTAGGTGTTGCAGGTCAGAACAGTCACTCAGAGGCGATAGATCCAGTTCCTCCAAGAACGTGTTCCACCTGAATCCCAGATTCTGCATGTGCGACAGCCCATCTAGACTGATGACCTTCACATCATAACATCCATTGACCTCCAGCCTCCGCAGCTCTGTAAGAGCACTCAAGTCGAGGGCTCTCAAACCCTCGTTCCAACTGATGACTAGATCCTGTAGTCCAGCGAGCGTGCTCAGGTCAATGCTTGCCAATTTCTCATGCCCTCTGATTTCCAGTTGTCGTAGCCCTGTCAGTCCGCTCAGATCCATGACATTCAGCCCTTCGTTACACCCGATCTCTACCTGGTATAGGGCTGCCAATCCTCTCCATGATGACAGATCAAGACTTGTTAACGCATCATTCTCGCTGATAGTCAGGTGTTGCAAGCTTGTCAGCCCGTAGATATCCAGGTCTGCCAGCCGTTCATTCCCCCAAATGTAGAGGTGCAATAGGCTTGTCAAGTCACTTAAGTGGAGGGACACCAATGCGTTATTTGCCCAGATGTCTAACTGCACCAAGCTCACCAGTTCGCTAGACAAGGACAAGTCTAAGGCATTTAGTGCGTTGTTCCCGCTGACCTCAAGATGAAGAAGGCCTGGCAATCGATGCAGTCCTAAGGTTTCCAAGATACTATTCCTGCTGATGACAAGCTGCAACAGTCCCGAGAGCCCATCTATGTCCAAGTGTTTCAGACTCCTGTTCTCGCTGACCTCAAGATACTGGAGGCTCGTCAGTTCGCGCAGCGGTGAAAGGTCTAAGGTTTCCAAGTCGCTATTCCTGTTGATATATAATTGTTCGAGTCCTTTCAACTCGCCAAGGGGCGACAAGTCCAGTGTCCTTATCCGTTTGTTCTTACTAATAACAATGCAACTGTCCTTGATGTCAGTCTTGATTTGTCCTGCAGACCCATCGATGTATGTGGCAGGGAGCCGTATTGTCCTCATGGTATAACCTATTCCAAAGCTCTGCTATTGCAAGGAAGCTGAATCGGGAACCTGTATAATTGTTCACATGCAGTCACGTTTTATGGGATCGAATAGCACGTTTTGAACATGGCCAGTCCGATAGCGACTCTCTGTCGTTTTTCGGTCTGATTGGTCAAGATCGCAAACCCCGATTTAGTCCTCATAGCAATCACTATGTTTATTGGACTCTCCCGACAAAGTTATCCTGATAGTATGTCAAGATATCTTAACGTTGATCTGATTGAAGATCGAATTCGCGATATTAACGACTCATTATTCGCATTGAGTCCAATCATTGAAAGTGACTTTCATGATCTGGGAACCACCGAACATATGGCATTACGATATCTGATAATCCAACTTGTGGAAGCCGCAGCTACAATCTGTACCAACATGATGATAGTATTCTTCAATGAGAAACCCGCGGGATTTCCGAGCTGCTTTAGTAGACTGGCCCAAAAGGGAATGCTTTCTACATCCTTAGGGAACAAGTTCGCATCCGCAAGCAGATTACGTAACATACTTGTCCATAGATACTGGGTGATTGATGACGAGAAAATCTACGAGTTACTGAAGTCTGGAAGACAGGATTTCTTGGACTTCATCAAGGAAATAAGGAAGATACTTGACAAGGAGGCGAAGCGCGATGAGTGATAAGCGTTCAAATGACGATAGGTATCCTCCATCTATAGAATTCAGGTATTATGATGCATCTCCTGAGGAAAGAAAGAACCTCCGAAAGCAAATAAGTGATCTTCTTGCGATAGAAGAGGAAATCATCTTCGGTGTCATCCATGGCAGTTTCAATACAGATTCATCCTTCCGTGATATTGACATAGCAGTCTATATCCGTGAACCTGACAAGGACTCCACCTATGCCTTTACCATTGACTTCGCTGCTAGTCTGGAAGCAGAACTGGGATTGCCTATCGATGTACAGGTTCTAAATGAAGCATCTCTCCCGTTTAGATACAAGGTACTCACAGATGGTGACTTGGTCTTCTGTAGGGATCACTACCTCTATGCCAGCATACAAAATCTGACAATTCGGATGTATTTGGATTTCCAAGTCTTTTTGCGCTATGCATATTCTAGGCGGTAGCAACCAATTGGATAACGCACTTGGTATCCTGCCCAGATGCTCAGTCAGGTAGGAATGGATGCGAATTCAGGACAAGTGGTCTGAATTAGCAATAGGATGACGTGATCAAACACTCAAACGAGAAGTTGTTGCTCATCAGAGATGGAATCTTAGAGACCTATTTTTGACCTCAAGTAGCTTGGTACAGCCGCAATCATGGCACCACGCACTGACCGCATTCCTAGAAGCATCTCGGCGATAATGCGTTGTGACCTTTCAGACCCAAGGAACCTCGACCCCATGCTTGAGGAGCCATGTGATGTCAGCCGTCTTTGAAGCCATAGTCCCCATTTGAGGTCTGAGCCGATTCTCTTCCTCCATTCCGACTCGTACCTCACTAAAGTCTTGGACGAAAAATCAGATTTGGAAACCGCTTCCGCTGCGACCTCAGCTGCTACCTCCCCTGCAACCATGCCATAGTAAATGCCCTGACCTGATATCGGTGAACAATGACCCGCCGCATCACCAACCAGAAGCACCCGTTCTGCATAGGATGGGACAACAATCCCCGCAAGAGGCATGACTGCGGCATCCTGTTTGACCAAAGTCGCATTTGCCAGTTCAGAACAAGTCGGTTCGACCTCAGTGATCAAGTGGTCAAGGTATTCAGATAGTCGCTTGGTACTTTTCCGAACAGAGGACACAATTCCTCCTGTCCCGACGACTACCTCTCGTTCTCGCGGGAACACCCATGCATATCCTCCGGGTGAATGTTCACGGCCATAATAGAAATCATTGACTCCTTCGAAGGTTTTTCCTTCAGGACTCCTTAGATGGTATTGGAATCCATATCCCATCCTATCGTTCGAAATCCTTGGACGGACGATGCCCCACCGTGATGAAACCGAGTTCGTTCCGCTTGCGTCAATCATCATCCTTGCCGTGATGGGATAATCATCGTTTTCCTTTGTGACCTTGATAGTCACCTTTTCCTTTCCTACATCTACATTAACCACTCTGATCCCCATCTGGATTCTATCTTTGTGGTCTATCACTTTCCTGAGCAATGCGATACCGAGGTCTCTACGGGTGGCATTGATTCCGACTGGCTCCTCGAAATCCACCCGTACCATGTCCACCCCGGGGAACTTCATCCTGATGGCATTGACCGGATATGCTTCATGTACCGATAAGATTGCGAACTCTTTCAAGGCTCTCGCTGGCACAAATCCGCCGCATGGCTTGTCCTCGCATGGTGTCAACTCCTTTGCTATAAGGAGATAGTCCACATCGGCTTCAGACAGCATTCTAGCGGCAGTCAGTCCACTCGGACCCGCACCAACGATCACCACATCGGCATCATGATCCATAATGCCATCTCATAGACAGTCCCTAATAACCACATTGGCACACTGCATCATTCTTGTTTCCTGGCAGCATTCTTTGCAATCAGGCAAGCAATCGCCCCTGCACCCAGCCCGTTGCCGATGTTCACGACCGCTAATCCAAGAGCACAGGACTGAAGCATCGATGCCAGAGCTGTTTCTCCTCCGCCCCCGTGTCCATATCCCACAGGCACAGGGACACCAATGACTGGAACATCGACGAGCGAGGCAATGACCGTCGGGAGAGCACCTTCCATTCCTGCAAAGACGACCAATGCGTCTACGTTCTCTTCAATGATGGTATTCAGCGGCTCTATGATCCGATGGATACCAGCAACCCCGATATCATAGAATGTGAGTGCTTGCACACCCATGAACTTGGCAATTGCCACCGTTTCTTCTGCATAGGCGATATCTGATGTGCCTGCCGTGATGACGGCAATCTTCCCCTTTGATTCGGGAGGCGACCAGCCTTCCTTATGTGCGATGACCGTCAGATGGTCACCCTCTCCACCTGCCTCGAATGTGATATCCGTAAGGTTTTCCTTCAATGTCCTCATCTTGTCAGCGCTCACCCTCGAAAGAAGTATTGCGTCTTTGATCCCCACCGCTTCCTTTGTTATGTGGATAAGGTGTTCAACGGTCTTTGATTCAGCGTAGACGACCTCTGGGATCCCGCTTCTTTCCTCACGGTTCAGATCCATCATGCCAATCCGACCGATTTCTGCAAGTGATAGTTTTCGCAACGCCTTCTCAGCTTCATCGATCGATATCTCGCCTGTCTTGACAGCTTGAAGGACTTCCTTTGTGGACTTCACCTGATTCCCTCAATTCTTGTGGATGAATGTCGTCCTTATCAAGATGGTCTTATGACTTTTGAGCATGGCGAGTCCAAGAGACCTATCTTCCAACATTCGCAAATGGATGAAACTTACCACCACATTTCATGAAACAGAGGGGTACCTTGTAGGAGGGTATTATCGACTTCTCACACGGGACCGATATCGGAGAATGGAAATCATATGGATCGCAACACGTTTACAGAGGCTCACGAGTACATCCACCTACCGTGAGAGTACATCCATGTTTACCTGTTAGACCACCCTACGTGTACTGTTTTGATGAATACCTATTAGACGGCAATATTAACGCTTCAAACGAAGGATTAATTGTGGACAGTACACGTTATCACTGAGATATAGTGAATAGTACACGTTGGGTTCATATCGTACACGTTTCATCAGTAGTGAGGTTTTGGATCCCTTTCGGATCAATAACAGTTTAGCAGTATTTCCCCACACTGACGACACCATACAAATATTTTAGATGATGTAATACGGGCATTATGTCTTTCACCGCCATATATCAGACTTAGACCACCGTCAACGCACTCATTTCCTTTGCGAACCGTATCCCTAGTTGTCAATGGTCTCATGTGTCGGCCTTGAACCTCAGACCACTGTCATGAGTACAATGGTCGATTTCGATAGCTCGGACTTATTTGTGTCAAATCTATCATCTCCTGATAGATGTGTGACAATGGTCGACATTGCTGTAACATTGCGTGCAGAGCTGAAAAAGAACGAGCATGTAGTATTCGCATATCTATTCGGATCTGTAGCAAGAAACCAGACACATCCATTCAGTGATGTTGATGTTGCGGTATTCTTAGATGAATACACTTCAGGGAAATTCATCGATATCTTGAATTCCACCTCAGATGTTGTTGGCGACAATGTGGATCTTGTTATTCTCAATCATGCCCCTCCACTTCTTAAGTTGAAGGTGGTTTCTGAAGGCATTCTGCTATTCACTAGAAGCAATAAGGTACATACTGAATTCTACACGAATGCTTTGATTGAAGGGCTTGACTTTAAAGACTCATTTGAGATATACAAACAAGCTGTGAGGAAACGTCTTGGCATTGATCAATCTAATCACCCAATCACTAGACCGACTGGAAGAAGTAAGGGACATTGATGTTGCTTCATTAAGCCAGGATTCTAGACTTCAATCCTTTGTACTATGGAATTTGTATTCATCTATTCAAGGCACAATCGACTTGACCCTAAAGGTGCTAGGAAGACTTGGAGGGGAAACTCCGGATACTTGCTCTAATGCATTCAAGATCTTAGCACAAAGGTCTTTGATCACCTCTGAAACAGCTATGAATATGAAACAAGCAACAAGATTGAGGAATATGATACTCTATAGGTATGGCGAGGTCGATTTTATAACAATCAAAAACGTGGTTTTTGACCATCTGAATGAGTCCAAGAAGTTCATTACGGAACTGGGCACTGCATTGAACGGATCTGGCATAGATATCCTTGATTTTTGACATACCTCCCATGTTTACCGAATGTCAATAGAGTGTGAATTCCGCAGAGAAAATATTTTTCTATAATGGTTGTTTGCTGAAATGACAGTTAGATAAATCGTCTGTGGAACACTCAATTCATTAATCATCTATACTTTTAGATAGATGTTTCATGTTTTGGTTTTGAGATATACTGGTACAAACTTATACCATTATAGGAAATATATATAATCGTAAATATACATCGTTGATTATTTCAATTAAATGCTTAATGGAGGGTTGTGTATTCCATTACGGAGTTCGTTCTGCAAGATCACTATGCAGGACTAGTCCACAAAAGACCCACATACTCACTTTTTGTGTCATATAATCTATGTCCTGTTTTCGGGACAAAATAATGGGGGTTAACCTCGGTAAATAGTGCCAATACACGGTAAATGAGTATGATTTTTCGATGTACCTGCCTGTTTGCTACCTAACTGTATTCAGAATGTGAATATAGAAATAGAGAGGGCTTTTGTACATCATTGATCTCTTCATGATTAGATTCGAACTTCATCTGATATTATTTCCATCATCAATATTTTAACAAATATATCTCTATACATCTATTCCTTTAGATATAACATATTCAAAGGTATTATGAGGCATTTGTATTAAAAAATCAAATGATAATAATATCTTACAGTGTGACTGCGTATTAAATATAGTTAATAACATTTAGTGGATTGGACGGCAATTGAGGGAAACCTCACTAGGGCATGGATCCAGTCTGAGGGATAGAAACTGGTATTTTTAGAAAGGAATTGAGTGTAGAGAATGACAATTGGCTATGAAATCACAAGTTCATTTTTATATCACATCAGAGAAGGATATGGATGATGTAACGCCAAGCTTTAACTATCTCGATGATATGAACCCACAGGGCGTCTAGCTGAGAGATATGTTAGATGCATTCATCCAACAGGCAGGAACACCCCTATGGTATCCATATTCATAATCGATGACGAACCGATTCTTCACAGGCTTTACAAGGACGTATTTGCGATCAAGGGGCATGAAGTGGTCGCAGATGCCTTTGATGGAGAGGAAGCCGTGCAGAAATATCGAGAGATGGAGCCAAAGCCAGACGTTCTCATCCTCGACCATCGCATGCCTAACAAGGATGGGCTGGAGGCTATGAAGGAACTTTTAGAGATCGAGCCGAACGCGAAGATTGTGTTCATCAGTGCAGATGCGAACGTCAGAGAAGAGGCAATGAAGGGTGGTGCGGTTAGTTTTGGTCTCAAACCTGTCACGATTCGGCATATGCTGGATCTGATTGAAACCGCTGTGTCAGAGTAAACCATTAATGTGTTACAGATGTGGTACTATTCAGGCACTTGAAAGGTGAATCCTTTGAATGTTGTAATAGCTGGTGATGTTCCACTTCTGAGGTCGTTGGTTCGGATGGCTGTAGAAGAGGCAGGGTACACGGTGGTTGGAGAGCCGGACACTGAGGAAGACCTCTTAGCCTATTGCAGCAGTCATAAGGTCGGAATTGTGCTACTTGATCTCTCGATATCAGAGTCCGAGCAAATGCGAACGATTGAGAAGATTCTTGACATCGATGCACACATCTCGATTATTGCCATGGCGGAATTTGTGGACGATTCCAGCGACCAGGTCTTCTTCGCGGGAGCCAGAGGGTTCTTACTCAAGCCTTTCTCAATGTTTGACCTGATCGACCTGATGAGAAAAGTGCAGCCTGTCCTATGATTCATTCAGGTATTCTAGCTTCAGGGAAGACAGCGACGCCATCATCCTGTATCCTGAACATGGCAGGCTTCATCGAATGGTTAGTCCCACGCAGCTTTACAATACGTAGTGTCCGAATGTAATCGCCGGTTGCATACAGAGTGTCCAGCTTTATGACGCCATCAGAGATGAAGTAGGGCATCTCGTCGTTCTGAGATCCACTGAGGGTCCTCAGCTCGTGGGTGAGAAGGACTGTGGAATCATGGGATATCAACTCTCTCATGAAGGTATAGACTGTTTGCCGTATCTCAAACCGGCTCCCTGCAAACTCTAGTAAGGGTGCTAGTCCATCGACGACAATCCGAGATGCCTTGGTTTCAGCAGCCTTTTGCTTGACCAGTTCAGCCAGTCGGGGTATGGTGAATGGTTTCTCTCTGAATAGGGGATGTTCGAAAGATATCAGATACTAGTATCCCGAACCTGAAGGCACCAGCTTGAGCGTGCCGCTAAGGATTGTAAGCCTGCCATCCGATATGGCCTTCTCTGGATCCCAACCGAAGGATTTCATGTCGTCTATGATAAGGTCTGATGGCTCATCGAGTGAGAGAAGGATTGCACTTTCTCCATTATCTATCGCGTCGAAGATGAAATGCCATGCGATGATGCTCTTGCCGGTTCCAGGACCCCCTGCAATGAGCATGGAGCGTCCTTTGATGTAGCCGCCATTAAGTATCTGATCCAGCCCCTGAATTCCGCTGCTGATTCTCTCTTTCGCCATTGCATCCTCTCAGTCCTAATTCATCATAGCTTCAAATATATTACTTATTTGCTTGCCTATGTTCATGCGAAAGGAATCACTAGAACGCTTTTGATTCCTGTGTACGGGTTTGAATCTGGGTTCTTTCCAGAAATGCTTGAGAGTAGAGGAAAATTGACGGACAATCCCATAATCCCGGAGTTCGCGATGTATGAGGACCGGATTACAGAATCTGAACAAGATGAGATAGTCCGGCATCTTTCAGTGAGCAACAGGATTGGAAAGGACAGATTCATGATTTTCACTGATGTCCTTCTGGAGTATATAGGTGCTGGAGAATGGTATAACCTGAGTGAAGGGTTCCTATCGATGTGTGCGAAAGCGGCATATTTGAGGGGGATGTATGGATACAATCAGGTTCTTGCAAAGGGTACTGATAATATCATGTGCAGGGGTTATGCAGCAGCTGCGTATTGCAGGCAACGCCTAGACCCACGTTGGGTGAACAACCTCAGGACATACGTAAATCAGGCATGGCAGTCAAAGGATTATATCGGATTTGCGGAGCTCTCTGGTCAGCTTGCATATATCCTCGCCTATCTCGGATACACAGACAAGGCAAAGGAAACGGCATCCGAAGGGATAGAGAAAGTTACAAAAGAAACTGCAAAGACCGTTGAAATTCGTTCCAAGGTGCAGGCAGCTCTTCTGCGGGCTAGGATCCAGATGGCATATGTCGACATCCAACGGAGAGCCCATGAAGAAGCATTGGTACGACTTGACTCCGCAGAGGAAACTGCAAGAGTGCTAGACCATAGACTTGCCCAGACTGATGTCTTCTATCTCCGGGCGATGGTACTTCACAAGTCAAAAGAATACGAGCGGGCGATGGATATAGCTCGGGAAGCAATTCGACGCTATGAGCGAATGGGATATCTTGAAGGACTTGCAGATGCCAAGAATCTTCTCGGAGTACTCCTGTTGGAATGTGGGTTCCATCAAGAGGCGCGCGACCATTTTGAGGACATCCTCCTGATACAACAGCAACTCAACAATGAGATAGGTCTCGCTCGGACGTTGATTAATGTAGGTGAGATTGACAGAGGTCTCGGTCAGTTCGATCAGATGGAATCCTACAATCGTCGAGCGCTGGAGATCAGCCAAGAAGCCGAGTACATGCGTGGAATCGCCTTTGCAACGGTCAATTTAGGCGATGTGGCATTCCAACGAGGGGATTTTGAAAAGGCCTTGCAGTACTACCATGAATGCAAAAGAATACTTACCTGTTCTGGGATGAAAGATGCCAGGGCCATTGTGACATCCCAAATTGCAGACACCTATTTCATGCAAGAGAGATACGAGGAATCTCTCCTAAATCACGCTGAAGCGTTGAAGTATGCCGAGGATGCAAACGACTACATTGATGCCTTCAATACTCGTGTCAGCTTGATTGTTACTAAGCTGGCAATTGCAGAACCAGTCGAAGATAGCGAGATAGAGTTGGTGCGTGAGCAGCTTGGTAGCCCAGACTTGTGGGTCAACAGTTCAGATAGCAAACCGATGCAATCTCTACGAGCAAGGATACTTCAAGACGAGTCCGTTACGAGTGATCAGTGCATATTCTTTAACTGTGAAAGGAATTTCGAATGTCGTGTTGTAAGAGATATTTCACGTACGGGATGTATGGGCAATCTATTCTGGAAAGGCTCATTGTGCCCGTATTTTATTGAGTTTCTACAAAGAATCTCTAAATAGAGCTGCTCATTCGATACGATTACACAGAATCAAGACCCCACTTATGTATATAAGTCGTAAAGAAAAAAGGGATTCTGACAGGGGATCATTGCATGAGTACAACTGGTGGATTGCCTCCTAGCATCAAAGAGGTACTATCAGAAGAACACGGCTATGTCCTAGTTGTACGTGGTCTACCGGGCACGGGAAAGTCCTTGTTTGCACATGAGCTCATAAGAAACTATCCTGACTCGCAGATCATAATCACGAGTGCGGAGAACATCAGTGCCGTGGACTTTTGCCTATCAAAGGATGTTCCTAACTGGAGTGAACGGCGTTTTCGGATGCATTATGGACAACGGATGGAACAGATTCCAACTGATATCGATTCCCTGCATGAAGCTCTCAGTGTATTGGTGAACTCATCACAGGATATTCCCCAGTCTGAGATCGTCATCATTGACTCATGGTCTGATTTCATGCATATGCTAGAGCCATCTAAGATGTATTCCATTCAGCAAGCCCTGATCCATGCTGCACGGCGAGAAATGAAGAAGCTGATTCTGATTGTTGAAAAGGGAATGAAAGGTGAGCACGAACTCTCATTATTACACTCTGCGGATGGGATCATCCAGCTAGAAAAGATCCGTGATGGGCAGCGGATGTATCGACAGGCAATCATCGACAAGATGCGCGCGCACCCTGTCAATCAGGACTCGTACCTGTTCACGTTGCACGAAGGGCGTTTCACATACCTACCATGGTACCAGCATGAATACCCCGCAATCACTGTTGAGCGAGAACCAATACCAGACCCCTCCAGTGCGTACATCTCCACCGGGAATGAAAGCTTGGACAAACTCTTGTCTGGTGGGTTCCCAAAGGGCAAGGTCACGCTAATCGAGGTGGATGACTTATCAGTTCCCTATCTGGAAACCATTTATATCCCATTTCTATCGAACCATTTACAGCAGGGGCGCTCAGCAGTGATTCTACTTCCCGAAGGCTGGTCTCCTGAAACGTTCAGCAAGAGCCTGACACAGTTCATCGATAGGAGCCATGTGGACGAACGAGTGGTCTTCTTCGGAAGGCAATCTATTGGGACATATCCGAACTCGAGGAACCTGGACTTGGATCCGTTAAAGACATTGCAAGAGATCAGGTATGAGGTAGATGTGCTCGAACGGAAGTTCAATCAGGAAGTCACGGAGCTCTTTGCACTGGACACGCTTGAGAACATGTACGGAGCTAATGTTGTCAGAGGGCTGCTGGCTGAGATGTCTACTGCGCTTTCATCGACCAACCGTACGACCATCGCAATCCTCAGTCGGGAGCAGGGGATTCGCAGTGAGTCAATCTCGCATAACATTCACTTGCGAGTACAGGAGATATGTGGAGTGTTAAGCATCTGTGGGGTTTCGCCTAGAACGAACTATCTTGCTATCCGGCAACTGCTCTCAGGAGGGTTCTTGGACTACGAATTGATGCCAATTGTGTGAGGAAACTGATGTGAAAAAGATACTAGTCGTTGATGACGAGGAAATAACGACCGAACTGGCAAAGAGGTTCCTGGAGAAGCATGGGTTTCAAGTCATCTGTGCATATGACGGTGAAGCAGCGTTTGACATTGCCATTGAAAATAAGCCGGACTTGATATTGCTGGATGTGATGCTGCCAAAGATCGATGGGTTTGAAGTATGCCGGCGTCTGAAGGCTAGGGATGAGTTCAAGACAATCCCCATCATCATGTTCACAGCGAAAGGGCTTACAAAGGACATCAAGGAAGGAAAGGAAGCCGGTGCAGACGAATATATTGTTAAGCCTTTTTCAGGAAAGGCATTGGTTGCGACTATAAGAAAACATCTTGGACTTGAGGAGTAAGAGGTAATCACTAGATGACGGGAGTATCCCTGAATAATGAGATGGCCCCTTCCATAGTTGACCGTCTACTGGTCAAACCTCCTAATGGCTATGTCTATCTAGTTATGGCGTCACAAGAAAGCCATTATGACCTGTTCATGTCTACCCTAATCCACAGCGCATTGGAGAACGGGATGAAGACCTTGAATGTCGTGACTGAGGCAAGAAACCGACAGCTCATGGAACACATGACCAGACTGCAGAGCGATTCGTTCCATATCCTTGAAGTCAATTACGGACAAAAAACACTTGGCAACCATACTTGTTCGCCTCATCTCCACGAGATCAATATCATGATGCGAAGCCTAAGGAACATGCTCTCTCCCAATGTTGTCACATTTGAGGCTCTGACGCCTCTCCTCATCGATTTCACTCCACGGGATGTTGTGCAGTTCTTCAAGGAAAGCGTGGAGGAAAGCATCAAGACGGGTTCAATAGAGTTCTATCTCATCCATTCTGACACTGCTGATTCTGTCACAATGAATCAGCTGTTCTCCCTGGCACAAGGAATCATCACTTTGACCACTGCACGGGGAAAACACTACCTAATGATAAAGAAATCCACTGGAATTGATATGCCATACAACCCCATCGAATACGTCCCAAGTATGCAAGGCACGGATCGGAGCCAATGGAGAATCAAACTCAACTGGTAGACTAATCGAACTCAATCCGGACTTCTTGTTTATCGTCCTTCTTTTTACTGGCTTTCCCTGAGAACCGTTTTTCAAAAATGTCCAACACTTTCTCGATCGGCTTCTCATCGCTGACATCATTCCCTGTATCTACAGGATTGATATGACTCCGTATCAATCTACAGCTCTCTTCATCCCATGAACAGTTCTCCATGATGTTCTCAATCTTCTGGATGATCAGTCCCCGATGGTTCATCAGCTGAAGGCGTTTTTCCTCAAGAGCGGTAATTTGTCGGTCAATCTTCCTGAGTTCATTCAGCAATATCTTGACCGCACGGACATCGTTGCGGACAGGAGGAAGCGATATTCTTGCTCGGATGGTAGTTATCCTTGTATTGGGACGTAGATGAACCGCAAAGGAATTGGGGAGGATGGTGGTGGAAAGACCGAACCCTGCACGGAGCTTGTAGTACGTCCTCTCAGGTCCTAGGCTCCGTTCACCTGCTTCGGTTTCAACGATTCCCGCGTTCTCAAGTACTTCCAGATGCTTGATAATGACTCTTGAAGTGAATCCAAGAGTCTTGCTTAGCTCATAAGGATAATGAGGTCTCTGGGCTAATAGTCTGAGTATTCTTCTTCGAGTGATATGTCCGAGTGCCTTGAAAATCGTGTCCAAATAATCGGAATCTCTCGATGAGCCCTTCATCATCATCACCTTACATTGATCTTATCGAGTCATTGTGCCTTGTTCTTTTCTCTTAAAGATACTCGACTGATTGCCATATCTCATGGAGAAATACAAGCCATTCCCGATAAAGACCAGCATCGAACCAGAATCCTTGTTGGTTATCACCAATGTTGGATCGCTTTGTAGATTCTTCATCTTCAAAATGTATCTCACTGCTCATGTACATAGTTGGTGTTCCTCTAGTGAATAGTTGGTCACTAGATTCTAGTGAATAAATGGTATATAAGCTTTGAGAGTTGTGCATATCCCTGATCAGATATGACTTCCCTCTCAGGGTGGAGTTCTTGAACGATATTTCTCCAATAACGTATCAGCTTTGTCGTATATCGGTCCGTTCCCAGAGAGGAATCCTTTCGAAACCCCGTCCTTTCCAGATATCACAGGTCGTGAGGCGACCATGAGCAGGTGCCGTAAGAATTGCAGATCGGTGACCTTCTGACCTACTCTTCTCTGGAATCGCATCTTCTCCTCTTCCCATGTTAGGATATCATGTTCTGTGAGCCCCTTGAAGAGCTTGGTCTTACCTGCCATTGAAATCACTTCTGTTCAACATTCTAAAGGTGGTAACCCTCGTTTCCACTATAGGTTGATGTATCACAGTGGTAATACTATAGGTATCGTGGCATCCGCTTTTTTCTCATGACGAGGAATCCGTGCCTTTTTCAGACGCTTTCGGAGTAGGCTTCTCTGAATCCTTTTTCTTCGTGCTAACGAATGATGAGGGGTTACGATGATATAAGGATGATGAACTTTGTCTGAAACGGGTCACTGCACGCCACTGTGCCGACTTGTCTGCAATTACACCTAGCTTCTTTATTCGGAACATGATTATTGCAGCCACGTCGATGAGGATAATGTTCATGGACAGCAAAGCCAAAGATCCCAGACCAATTTGGATACCAGCAGCTGAGTTATAGATTAACCCGAGCGTGATCATCATTCCCACGTTTACTGCAGGAGGCATCAATGCGGCAGAGATTGCAACGCCTACAAGTGAGGACATATCGCCCTTGGTGACTGATACAGCCACGGCAGCTCCTGAAAATACTGCCACTCCAATGTCTAAAGGCGTGAACAACGTCCCTCTACGCGTAATCTCTGTGAGAACTATTGGAGCCCACTGCGAGGTGTCCCACTGGCTCTCTACAACATCGATGAACGAGCCTTCAGGGTAAAGGATCGGGACAATGAGTGCCATTATGATACCCATCCCAAAGCTGAGCCCCAACGCCATGAGTTCATTCATGGTTCCCTTGATGAAGAGTTTCTTGTCTCCCACAACATAGCCTAATGCCACACCAAGCATTGGACCCATCAATGGAGAGAGAAGCATGGATGCAACGATAATCGTGACGTTGTTCTGGATGAGTCCGAATCCAGCCATTACAGCAGCAAAGACAACGAACGCCATAAAGTCGAAGCTCAACGATGCCTGCTTTTTCACGCTATCATAGATCTCTTCAACAGCCAGAGTCGCCTCACGTTGGATCTTCGTTTCCTGTGATTCTTCAGAGATTCCTCTTGGCAATGCCGCCTTGAGATCCCAAATGTCGATGAATCCATAGTCCACACCTACACCACGGCTCTTTAGTCCTTCCACAGTATCGGTTATGGCATCATCTGTAATCCTGAACTGATAGATATGAGCTGTGTCAGTGATGAACCTCGTCAGATTCTTTACATTCAGTACATCTAGAAGAAAGTCATACACTGCCTCAGCTTTATCATAGGGAACAGCAACTTGAACTTGTTTCAATGATTTACAGCCCCATGGAATTACATTGTTCGACGTTGTAAGGCTATTAAATGTATTCTAAACAGCCCAAATACCCTTGGTTGTAATACAATGGCAGTGCCAGTAGCGTTGATTGATTATAACATCATCTTTTTTTTGCATGGTATTTCCTATCGGGTGTGGCATAGATGAGCATCATTGAAATCCTTTTGATATGGTTCGGACTTTCCCTTACTGGGGCGTTAGCACCAGGCCCGCTCTCCGCAGCGGTCATCATGCAGTCGAATAGGCACGGACGCTTACATGGTATCCTTCCTATGGTAGGACATGCGATTGTCGAGCTGGGAATAGTTGCTGCTATCATCATCAGTGCCCAGCTTTTTGCATTTGACCCCGTCGCTGTGAGCCTTATGATTGGTCTAGGGGGGATTGTCATTGTTCTGTTTGGTGCTCTCGCATTGAGGGACTACCAATACAAGACGAGTGATGCTGAGCGTGAATCTAGAAACACGACTGAGAACCTGTCAAGTATCGTAGAAGCAACCGCTCAGGGTGCTGCCGTAAGCATCTTTTCGCCATATTTCTTGCTCTGGTGGGCCGCAGTCGGGTTAAGCAACGTCACCATGCTAGTGGGCGAGCTACAGGTCGGTGTCGGCACGGTGTTCATCGCAGGGGTGCTGATCTATATTACTCATATCTCAACAGATTTCCTGTTCGGAGCCTTCCTGACCACTGGGACAGAGATGGCTGCGAAGCGAGCTGGATTCAAAGGGATCAACTGGGTCAACGTAGGGATTGGAATCTTTCAAGTTGTCCTTGGTGTCTACTTCATCTTTCTTGCAATAACTTGATTAGAAGATGAATCTGATGAGGTGGTAAGAAACGTAAGGTGGGTGGTGGCTGGTGGAGAAGGTCGCTATTTCAGGCTTCGAGCCCTTTGACGGATATTCAATCAATCCCTCTGCAGAGATTGTAAAGATCCTAGACGGGACTGACGTTTTCAATAAGAGGGTCTATGGGATTGTCCTTCCACTGGATTATAAGAAAGCAGACAGTATGCTTAAGGACTTCATTGTCAAGCACAATCCCAAGTACGTCTTGTGTTGCGGACAAGCCAATCGGGCTGCGTTAACACTCGAGTTTGTAGGGCTGAATGTTGTCAATACCAGTCGGAAAGACAACTATGACTTTGCCCCATCAGAGTATATCATCAAACCTGATGCTCCAGCAGCCTATTTCTCCACCATCGATGTGCATGGGCTAGTTGACCAGATCAAGACAATGGGAATTCCGGCAGCTGTGAGCTATCATGCTGGCACGTATGGGTGCAACTGGATCTTGTTCAATGTTCTCAACTGGATAGCATCGGGCTCTGTCAAGGCAAAGGCGACATTCATCCACCTGCCGCCCCTGCCCGAACAGGCCCTGGAAAAAGATAATCTTTCCATGGCAACCATGCCACTTGATATGCAAGTAGATGCTATGAGGCTGATTTTGAAGGCACTTGGTTAGATCCCCAAACTTCTGGGAATGCCTTGATCACTGCCGTTGTGATAATCACACTGATAATGATAGCAGCAGTGCGTTCTATCAGCATGGCTGGGAATATCACGAACCCGAACAGGAGTGGCTCAAGTCCCATGATATACACTGCACCCATCGTCATCAGGGAAAAGTCAGTCATCGTCCCAATTATCGCAAACAGGACAAGCTTGGTAATCCGGTTATCTCGTACCTCTTCAAATCGCAACTCAATACCAGTGATTTGAACGACCAGCGCAACGACCACGGCGACCATATAGTAGAGCATGAACCACCACCCCTCATAGTTCACGACCTCATAAAGGACGATGATGATTGAAAGATATGCTGCCGTGAATAGTCCTCCTGGGAACCTGATATCTCCTTGTTTCGGATGTGCTACAAGTCCTGTCAAAAGTCCGGAGATAGCTGGCGATAGGAAGAGAAAGGGGATGAGCTGGTACAACCCGCCAGATCCGCCAATAACAAACGCTGTCAGTCCACCAACAAGCCCGAAGAATGAACCTTTCCATGGACCTAACAGGATTCCGAAAAGCGGGGCGATCAGCAAGGTCAGGCTTATGGTTGCTGTGGCACCAAGAAAGACGCTGATTGGAATTAAAGAGCCCACGCCATAGAGCGCCGCCAGTATAGCTCCTATGGCAAATAGAATTGTGTCCGAATGACCCTCAGCATAGGTGAGGTCAAGGCTGTCATTTTCACTCATGATCTTTACCTCTACACACTATGGGGTCAGGCTCAGTCCTGTATCAGGTTGTATAAGATACTTGCGATTTGAAACCGTTCATTTTAGTTGCACAATCCTGGACACTAGAGTGACGTACTCCCACGAACGGCACGGGGTGGACTCTACAAAGGCCGTTTGTGTGTCATATCACCCTCATACTCCTATGAGAGTGATCGAGTCTATAAAGCCCTGTAAATTACTTTGAATGCCATCTAAGAGATGCCCGAGTTTGGGTACGTGTAGCGCAGCTGTTTGAACCCCTCACACTCAATTGTATCCGAGTTCCTATTTAGCGACCGATAACTAGCATTTGGCTCATTTGCGGTCAATTCGCAACGCGACATTTGCTATGGTGCCTTTTGATATGTCATCGGGAACCCTGTTCTCATACCAAAGGTACCCATCTATTTCCTCGAGAATTCGCATCACGATGCTTAACCCCAGTCCTATGCCACTTGTGCTCTCCGTAAGGAACCGGCCAGCCACTTGAGGCCTTATTTTCTCAGGCATTCCTGAGCCCTGATCGATTATTTTGATATGTGCAAACGCTGGATTGATGTCCCATACATCTGCCTCTATAGTGATTTTTCCTACCTTTCCTTTCATCGCCTTCACGGCATTAGAAAGCAAATTCTCAAAGAGGTCGTATATCAAATCGTTTCCAAGCACCTTTATCTGGCATGTAGAAGGGCGTGGGAATGCTATGTCAGTCGTGATGTCCCTGTGATTCGCTCGTACTGTTGCGACACAGGTTTCGAATACAGTGCAGAGGTCATACGACGATAAATCATCCTTTGGCATCATGGTGAGAATTCGTTTCACTCGGTCTAGCAACCTATTTGCGGTTCTGGAGCAGTCCATTGCTTGTAGAAGGTTCTCCCGAGACCGCTGTTTGTCGTCCCATCGCATTTCCAACAGCTCAAGGGAAACCTGCATGTTGTTGAGTGAATTCCTAATGTCATGAAAAAGGAGGTCGAGAAGGAGATCTGCACGTCTGCGCGCACGCTCGCTCTCTTCCAATAGGATTGTATGATGTAACGACAGCTTCAGGGGGAGTACAAATTCCCTTATCGCCTCAAGGTACCGATCAGCCCGGTCAGGGATGATGAAGTCTTGAACCTCAATGACAATGTTTGGCTTTCCCCGAAGCAGTACCAGCACTAACGACTCCGCCTGTGATTTGACGAGGTGCTGTCTGATATCTTCTGATATCCTGTTTCTTTCTGGCAAGTTTCGATAATAGATGACATCGCCAAATCTTGTGACAGCAGAATAGAGGTCTTCATCTATTAGATACCTTGAAAGCCATGAACGATGTTTCTCATAGTGTTCCAGTGAAAATCCTTCCCAGATGCCCTTGTGTATCTCGACAAACAATCGGAGTTTCCCTGCCGTTAGAGTGGCTATCTCCTGCAAGATAAGTGCAAGCGACTCCTCGGGTTTGGAGTGTTCAACAATACTACCAAGAACATATTGGATGAGTGCGTATTTTGCTGAGTTCTGCCTGAGCTCATCAAGGTTCTCATCAGATTTCCCGCTAACAGGTCTGCGGGTATGTTTGTTGTCTGGCTCCATCAATATGTTCCCCATTTATTCCGAGCCCTCTCTATCTGCTGGATTACCTTTTGAGGGACACTCGATGAGATGTCCCCATGATGGTCAGCCAGTATGAACCCTCCACCATTCGCACCCGCCATAATGCAATTCTTTACTTCATTATCGGCCGTTTCTTCGTCCCAATGAGTCATCGAGATATTATTCAGGTTTCCAATAAGAACCACATTTCGCCCGTATTCCTTCTTGATAGATGCAAGGTCATCCTGGCTTGACACAAATACAGCTCGGGCCTTTACATCCTTAACAAGAGTTGGTAGCAATGATTCGCAACGACTCCCCGCAAGCGCGTATGCAGCCAGTCCATGAATTGAGCTGAAGTACCGTTTATCTGATTGAAGCGCAATATCCTTGTATTCTTCGATTTTTAAGATATGACCCGAGGCCACAGGATTGAAATAACCTAAACCAGCTACGCCATCCTCGAAATATCGGTTTGACAGATCGATAGAATGGTCTGTAAGGTATTCCACGACCTGACGTGCAATCTCTGGGGTGTCAATGATACATTCAATCCACTTCTCAAAGCCAACAAGCATCACAACAAGAGAAAGCGGGGCGACTACATTACTCAGTATTGGCAACCAAGTAGAAACTTCATTGTTAAGCATTCTATGAGTTTCATGGATGATTGAAAATGCTTCGTGATCGATATCCGGCAATTCAGCTGCTAGAATCTCCTCTGCTGATGAGAAGATAGGCCGGCCCGACTCAGGAGGCCCACTGGTCTTTTGCATGGACATACCTCCGAATGCTTCATACTCCTTTGCCGCATAAAAGAATGCATAGACACAATCGTGATTGTATTTTTCCTGCAGGAACAGTTGACCTTTGACAATATTACTGGCACTGCTAAAGTACTGTGAAATTGAAAGTCCTAGCTCCGTGGCCCCTCGCGCTGTCATCAACAGCCAGAGAGGGACTTTGTCAGGTTCCTCGAATTCCAACGCTTTGAGGACTCGTTCTATAGGCTTCAATTTATTTCACATCCATGAGTGCCATACATCTCTCTGCCACAACGATTGCATTTGGTGCATATGCATCAGCACCGGTATATTTGTGCAACTCAGAGTCAATTGTGAAAGGGGCTCCTCCTACAATGAGTTTAGGTTTCTTTTTCCATGAAGTATCATCAATCGCATTGCGGAGTGATTGCAGCTGAAGAACTGAATTCATCATCAATGCTGAAACAGCGATGATGTCTGCGTCATGCTCTTTAGCACAGGAGATGAACCGGTCTATATCGACATTCACGCCTAGATCATGGACATGGAAAAAAGGCATGAGCGTTCGCCTTACAAGGTTCTTCCCCAAAGAGTGGAAGTCCTCGCTCATGGTCCCGATGACAACAGTCCCAATCTTTGCCGAGTCCTTACCATTCTCGTCCTCAAATCGCTCTACAACCTCTTCAATGATACGTGCTGCCACGTATATCACCGTTAGAGGTATTTTTCGTTCAATCCAATGCTTGTCAAGTCGTCTTAAGACAAGTTCGATGACATGTATGGTATCATCTCTCGTTAGATTCGCTTCGTCAAACCAACGTATAGTGGATTCGCGTAGCCCAGCCAATACTAGTGCGATGACCTGTTCAAGGTCTTCCTGTGGTAGACAAGATCGCATTTCTGTAGTACAGTCGTCAAGATGCCTATAACTATGCTTGTTTATATAAAAAATAAGTTGGATATATTATTATAAGAATAGACTGTAAGTAGTTCTTCTTGCTAAACCCACAGACCAGTCTGCACAAGACGCTGCATATGAATTCCTAATACTTCGTAGGAAAAATCATACCATGTCTGACCTGCAATGGACGACAAAACATAACTGTTAAAGGCAAGAACTTTTCCGCGAAGCATACCATTGGAGGTGTTCCTGTGAACGAATCCGAGACCTTTGACATCATTGTTGTAGGAGCCGGAATCATTGGTGTGGCGACTGCCTACCATCTCCAGCAGAACAATCCTGAGAAAAGGATCCTCTTGCTTGACCGATACCTTGCCGCAGGTCAGGCAAATACAGCCATGAGTGCAGCAGCAGTCCGGAACATGTTCGCTTCGTCCACCAATCAACTTCTCACAGATTCAACCATCAAATTCATTGAGCATGTGCAGACAGAGCTTGGGTTCGAGCTTATGTTCGAAAAGTGTGGGTATCTCTGGCTTTTGAGCGAAGAACAATTCAATAGTGAAGGTGTCAAGCTCTGGATGGAAAGGATGAAAAGGTCTGGGATTAGCCACAAGGTGTACGACAAGCACGAACTCAAAGACATGATCCCAAGTCTCGTGGTGGACTTCTCGAACAGCGAAGAAGCACATCTTATGAACCTCAAGGAGGTCAGCTATGGTCTCTTTGGGGCTGACTGCGGAGTCCTAGACGCTACACGCTTTGTGGAATTCTATTTCGAGGAGTTCAAGAAAATAAGTTCGGTCAAACCTAGGTTCGGGGTCAATGTGGAAAAGCTCATTCTCGAAGCCGATCCTAAGTTAGATTTGCCCGGCGAGCCTTTTGTCTGGCAGGACAAACGAGTCGTGGGGGTGAAGACTGACAAGGGCGAGTTCCGAGCGGACTGTGTCGTTCTAGCAACTGGTGCATGGGCGAATGAGCTGTTAGACCCGATCGGGATGGACAGCCGTACCAAATGCAAGAAACGGCAGATGTTTGTGGTCCATGCATCTGACAACGAAGGGTTAAAGCAGCTCCTCAACACTAAAGGCTTCAATGACATGGAGGTTTGCCCGTTCATCATCTTGCCCAGTGCTGGCGTCTATTTCAGACCGCAAATACAAGAGCATGGTTTCTGGGTCGGATGTGGGGATAAACTTGGCAGAGCATACAAATACATCCAGACAGATGAAGAGCTAGTTCCAGAGAGTTCCTACTATGAGAATAGCATGTTCCCTGTACTGTCTGCGTATTTTCCTGACTTTGCGTCCACACGACCAGTGAACAGCTGGGCGGGAGGATATTGCTACTCGCCTGATGCGATCCCATTGGTCTACTATGAGAATGGGGTCTTGGTTGCAAACGGGGCAAGTGGCTCTGGGATCATGAAAGCCGATGCCATTGCACGGATTGCTGATGCATTATACAGGGGAATGCCGGAGGCAGAGCTTTTCGGCGGAAAGAAAATCCCCTCTGAAGCCCTCAGCATCAAAAAGAGAAAGGTCGAAACCGAGAATGTGGTAATCTAAGAACATTAGAGGGCATCTGTCGTTTCTTTACCCTCACTAGATTCTTATATCGTTGGACGAGTCCTTGTAATAGCATAATCCATATGCTAGGATTGGCTAGCTGATACGATAGCTTCTGAGAGGTGAACAATCATTGAGCAGTGAGCACAGGGAGTATTCCTTTACCATAATGGCACTGGAAAGCGGCATCAGATATCCCGACCTTGAAAGTGCTCCCGATGAACCACTGCTCATTGAGATGATTGGGATTCAACCTGAATACTTCGGACCACTCTCCAGCAAGTTCGAGGTTGACCTTGAAGACCTTCAAGATATGCTTGACATGGACGAGAGACCTCGGATTCAAATCGAGGACAAGTTCACAATGCTGGTGCTGCGCGTTCCAGTGGATCTTAATGCTAGTCCCAGAGAGCATTCTACTGCACCAATCGGGATCTTCACCAACGGTCGTGATATTATCATAATGCAGCATCATGCCATACCGTTGAGAAAGAAGCGCCTTCGTCACCTGATTCGTCGGAGTACCACCGCTAGCGAACTTATCTACAACCAGTGGGAGATTGTCATCCACAGCTTTGAGACCGTTCTTGATATCATCGAGGAAACCATCAAGAACACTGAGGAAACGATACAGAAGGAGCTCTATCCCTCGCATATGGACAAGTTCTTCCAGCTCTCGCGTGATGCGATCTTTGTGGATGCAGCCCTAAAAGGGAACATGAGAGTACTGCGAAGGATGAAACGTATCCACCGTTTTGGAAGGATGATTCTTGACGAAGACCGTCTGGAGGACTTGGAGGTTGACCTGCAACAGCAGATTGAGCTAAGCAAGATCTATCGTGAACTTATCGAGAACGCGATGGAGATCTATGATAGCATCGTCGGGCACAACCTCAATACGGTCATGAAAACATTGACCGCTGTTTCGCTTCTGGTC
Organism: archaeon; assembly: GCA_024275415.1. Taxonomy (GTDB): domain Archaea; phylum Asgardarchaeota; class Thorarchaeia; order Thorarchaeales; family Thorarchaeaceae; genus MP5-2226. The sequence continues at coordinate 28,927 of JAJRZD010000114.1, read as the reverse complement.
AGTGTGCCGACCCTTGTAGCATCCATCTATGGAATGAACGTTGGTCTTCCGCTGGAAGATAATCCCCTGGCATTTGTCGTCGTAGTCATGATTAGCGTCATCCTCACCTTTCCATTCTACATCTATCTCAGAGCTCGGAATCTGATCTAGTGTGGAACGCTGGACTTTTCTTGTACCATGTCACAGACATAGAACCATGAAAGTCGGAATCCTTACCAGTGGCGGAGATAGCCCCGGAATGAACGCTTGCGTACGAGCACTTGTACGTGTCGGGATTTCTAATGGGTTCGAGATGATTGGTATCATCGGCGGTCTGCAAGGACTTTTGGATCAGAAGTTCAGACTGATGGAGGCTCGGTCAGTCGCCAATATCATTCATCGTGGTGGCACAGTCCTTACGACAGGCAGGTCAAAGGAGTTCAGGACACTGGAAGGGCAGATGAAGGCAGCTCAAATCCTTGAGAAGAATGGATTTGATGCTCTTGTCGCCATTGGCGGGAACGGAACCATGCGGGGGTTGCACAAGCTCCAGCAGGTATGGAATGGGCGAATCATTGGACTGCCAGGTACCATCGACAATGATATCTATGGCACAGACTATAGCATCGGGTTCGATACTGCTGTCAACAATGCAATCGATGCCGTCGACAAGATACGCGACACTGCACAGGCATTCGATAGGTTCTTCCTCATCGAGGTAATGGGGCGTCATTCTGGTGCGATTGCCCTAGATGTAGGGATATCGTGTGGCGCTGAAGCAATCCTCATGCCTGAAACTGTGACCAATCTCAAGAGGGTCGCGGAGGATATAGTGGCTGGTAGGGAACGTGGGAAGAACTTTGCCTTCATCATCGTTGCTGAAGGTGATGAGGAAGGTGATGCCATGGAGATCAGTCGGAAAATGTCTGGTCTAGTCGGTGAACAATGTCGTGTGTCCGTGCTCGGATATATTCAGCGCGGTGGGAACCCGACTCGACAGGATCGAATCCTTGCCACTAAACTGGGAGCCTATGCCATCGACTGCATCAAACAAGGTAAGACAGGCATCCTCGTCGGAGAGGTGAAAGGTGAACTTGCAGAAACCCCCTTCGAAGAGAGCTACACAAAGAAAAGATCACTTGATAGCTATCTGATTGGACTAATTGATGCGTTGACGATATGACCTGACATCTGTTTGGAGATGTTCTTTTATAGCGCAGATTTCCGCACTGCAGTTGTGATATCTATGGAAGGGCTGCGTGGGAAAAATCGAATCGAGTCGTTTACACGGGTCGCTGATGAAATCGTCAAGAGCATTTCTCACTTCAGCTCGGTGGAGGGAATTCTTTACCTTGGAGGTCTCACAAGAGGATTTGTTGACAAGTACTCGGATCTTGATATGATGGTGCTATTCAACAATGACGACCCTTTTGCGAAAGGATTTCTCGAGTCCCTGTCTGCACAGCACGAGGATCGTTCAGGTCTTGCGATAGATATCGAAACTTACTTTCTAGACGAGTATCTAGATCGAGAGTGGCCTGAATATCTGAGATGGGATCTCTCCAATGCTGTGTACGCATTTGACCGACAGGGCGAAGTCCAGCACCGAGTCCAGAGAAAACTGCATTTGGATGATGAGGCGTGGAAACGGAAACTTGCACACCCTCTTGTGTACCTGTCATGGTACTGCTGTCCTACGGCAGAGTATATCCCTTCGATGGTTGACCTTTGGCAAGACAGAGGACATCATCTTTCAGTCCAGTATTCTGTGTCGTATTGTGTTGAATTGCTAATCCAGGCTATCTATTGGTTGAACAGGTCGTATCTTCCGGCACCGAAGTGGCGGCTGTTCTATATCCGCAACCTCAGATGGAAACCAGATGATATTGAAAGTCTTCTAGAAGAAGCCTTGTTAGTGAAGGAGATATCCGATACAGATGCTAGACGTAGAATAGATGTGGTCAGTAAAATCAATGACGAGATCTGTCATCATGCCGATGAGGTGTTCGGCCTTGATAGGGACACTATCAGGAAACTCTACATTGAGGAGGTCTACGGAAGAACTGGATGAAGTTAGGCAAAAGGGGGCGTGGCATACTGAGCCGATTACCCGCTAATTGAAGCCAACCCTATCAGAAAAGCAATAGATGGCAAACTCAGACACATTAGTCAAACCTCCAACCGGCTTCCAAAAAGGTGTTTTCAAACCACATAATCGTGGTGTGTAGATCCTACTGAATAAATACCTATGTGACAGATTATAAGGAACATTACAGATAGATGGCTTTTGGTGCTTGAAATGGAAGAGTCAAAGAATCAGAAACCTATGGTCGTGTTCACTCAATACAGTCCATTCTACTTGATTGGCGCACCGCCAATGACAAATTCTAAAGGTGAAACCATTCAGCTTTCGAAGGTCACAGCATTGTGTAGATGTGGAAAATCAGAAAACAAGCCATATTGTGATGGCGCTCACAGCAAGCTTGGCTTTGTTGGGTCAAAGGATGATGACCGCCGACCTGATAAGGTCGATGAATACGTAGGCAAGGAAATAACCATCTACGATAACAGGGGTGTCTGTTCGGCAGATGGCTCTTGCGTCAGACTGTGTCCCGAAGTGTTTCAGAAAGACAAAAAGCCACATTGGATTTTCCCAGATGCGGCTAGTGTCAAGAAAGTTGTCGAAACAATCGAGAAATGTCCTTCTGGTGCCCTTAGCTATCAAATTGGTTCTGAACGCATCCAGGGCATCAAGAGACCCCCCGCAGTACGAATCGCTAAGGACGGTCCACTGGCATTTGTTGGCGGCATTCAACTAATCGATGATATGGAAAGTAAACCCGAGTCACTGGAGCATTTTACGCTTTGCAGATGTGGTGGTTCAAAGAACAAGCCATTTTGCGATAATTCCCATAAGAATATAGAATTCAACGACGAGAAGAACTAGAAAGCCAACTAGCCCAGTCCACAGCACTTCTGAGCAGTCATACTTTGCACAAGAGATGGCAGAGAATGCCGCAAATCTGCAAGAGAAAGCTATAATATAGGGATTCATAATAGTAACCATATGCCTGACGACTGGGATCATCAGGACATCATCAGGGTCATTGAGGCCGGAGACAAGAAGAGGCTCTGCGCCATCAGGATATTCAAGACTGCGGATAGTACACCACGTCCCATCATCGAGATTCCCGAGAAGGATGAGCAGTACTTTCCGTATGATGTCCTTGCGACATTTGATAACGTGAAGGACGCACATGATTATGCCGAACAGCATGGGATCTCCGATGTCGAGTACTAGACCACATCTACTCGTGAAATCAAGTGTTCCGTTGTGAGTTGGCAGGTGCCACGGATTCTATGTGTTTATGTATCATCTAGCGAAACTAACTACTATGAGAAGAATCCATGAAGTCCAGACTAGGCTCACCGACTTTGAGAGTCCGTCAGAAAAGAAAGTGATAGACGGTTCTGTAAGCAGCTCTGTTCTCCCGAAGAGAGAGCCTGCACATCTATGGAGAAAAGTCATCGACGACGGTGAGGTGTGGGGCGTGTTTGAGGTGGACGACACCGTTCTTTTTGTCCGGATAATCGATGGGCGAATCCATGCCCATGGACGCGAGGTGCTCTGTAAGTATTGCAGAGGAGCCCTTGAGATTCGTGGAAATCAGGTCTTCTGTAGAGGGGCGTGCGGGGTCTTTCAGGGCAACTTCTCATATGACCTCAATGATTACCTGCGGTGGGATGGAGCGAAGTCGATTACGCTGCGAAAAGTAATCGCAGAAGAAGAGGGCCTCAGCTTGGAAAAGCGCGACTTAGAGGCAATCCAGTATGCCCCTGAATGGTCTCCGTTGTACGAGTTCGAAGAGTTTGAATCAGATCCAAAGTAAAAAGAATACGAGGCGATAAAAACCGCCTCCTTTCAGGTCGTTTACACAAAGTGCTGTTTCACGTTTGGTGAGTAGAGATAAATCACTGTGATAATGCTTAGAAGCGCCCCGGGAATGCCAATCTCGATTTCACCCAGAAGATAGAGCGCAATACCCACTAAGTTCAATATAATGCCCAGTTGCCAGGCCTGTGGGTTCATCTTCTTAAGCTCCAGATAAACCCAGATTCCCACAACTGCCACAATCAGACCCAGTCCAGATGTCCAGTCATCATTTATCTCATACATTACTATACTGACTATAATGCCAGCAATCACATCTAGCAGGATCAGGTAGCTCGCTAGAGTGATCTCTTTTGGAATTCCTCTCTCCGTCAAGTAAATCACCGGTTGATAACAGGACTTTCCAATGCATATTACCTTTTGCACAGGACGCTCTAACACGAAAGATGGATTGTGTATTGGAAACAAGTGAATAACTAGTAGGTGTAAGAAGCCATCTTGGTCTAATCTGAATACTCTTTTATTCTCCTGACTGCTTTTTTGTGATATTCCTTATCAATATCCATTCCGATAAAATGCCGTCCCGCTTTCATTGCAGCAATACATGTGGTTCCAACCCCGCAGAATGGGTCTAGCACGACCTCACCAGCAAACGTGTATAACTGGATGCACCTGTAGGGCAATTCGATAGGGAAAGGCGCTGGATGCCCCACTCGTTTGGCGGATTCAGGTGAAAACTTCCAAACGCTTTTGGTGAATTCTAAGAACTCGTTTCTGTCGATAGTGCTTTTCCTACCTTTAGATTCTCTCTTGAACTTGCCTTTTGAGAAGACTAAGATATACTCGTGAGTGTCCCTTAGCACGGGGTTCGATGCAGACATCCAACTGCCCCAAGCGGTTGAGGTGCCAGCTCCAGCTCCTTTGTCCCATATGATCTCGCCTCTCATAAAGAAGCCCAGCTCAAACATGGCATCCATGATGAACTTGTGATATGGGATATAGGGCTTTCTTCCGACATTCGCTATGTTCACACAGACCCTACCACCATTCACAAGCACCCTGTATGTTTCAGAGAACACTTCTTTCAAGAAGCCGAAATATTCTTTCAAATCGAGGTTCTTGTCATATTCCTTCCCGACATTGTAGGGAGGCGACGTGACCATCAGGTGTACGCTAGAATCAGGGATGCCGCTCATGGTTCGACTGTCCTGACAGAACACTTGATCAAGCATTTCAGAAGGGAGTGGGTTTTCGATTTCCGGGGCGGTTTCATCTATCTTGATGTCTTGATACAATTTGCTTCCATAGAATTCGGTCGAGTCGTGGTTCTCCCTTTTAGAGACCCCAAACTCGCTTGTCTTGGTGCCCCTCCTTGGCTTTGGTTCATTCACTTCTTGCACCCTCTTTCTTCAACGCTGCCAGCTTGAATATCTCCTGATCGAACTCATCGCCATGTTTCCGTGTGGGTGAGATGGCGAATCCTCGTCCGGTTCCTCGTACACTTCGTTGTCTGTCATAATTGTGATTGCTGTTATCATGCATGTCTATTTATCCTGCACTGTCAACGGTTTCCCTTTACGGCGGTGGATTTAGGACATTTAAATGAATTACTTGAAAAAACAGAGCTGATTATCATAATTCAAACCAGTGAGCCAAAGACCTAGTGGATCTTGGACATGACCATTTAGCGACTCTCCAATGAACAGGGGCATTGAGAGTCCCATTTCATTCAAGTATTCTCTTTAACAGGATAAACCGGCGGTCACGGTATTCAGCAGGGACAAGCATCAACATAGAAGACCATTCAGTTGCATTTGGTCCCAAGAAGAACACTGCCCTTTGTGCATTCATGTCCTCGGCTTCTTCGATTAGTCGGGACATGGTGTCAACGAATGTGCTGCGGTCTCTAGAGAAGACTGAATGAGTCACTATCAGGTCGCCATCCCGTTCCAATGTTCTTCTGAAGTAGAGCGTAAGGACTTCCCCAGAGTCCCCAATTATCTGATACGACTCGTTCCGTTCGTGGATTCGTTCTAATCCCTTCAAGTCTTTATTCTCAAAATCCCACGCCACAGGGATTGACGAGGTGGTAACAAGATCATCATAAGTTTGAATGGCTTCGAATTGTCGTTTCGCATCGACCTTTAATGGAACAAAAGCAGGGCTGGACTTGGGTCGGGGTGGGAATGGTGCTTCCAGCCGGAAATATCCGACTTCATCAGCAAGTATGAAACCAAGCTTCTTTGCAAGCTCGTGAGAAGCCTCATTGCGGGAACTCGTAGCATACCTGACTTCACGAATTCCCAGCTCTCGTGCGATGTCCAACGTCTTCTCTACTGCCATGACACCGAAGCCTTGTCGATGATAGTTGCTATGAGTCCGTAGGGCTTTCACCCATGCATAGTCTGTTTCAGGAACTTGTTGGAGGGCTGCAAAGGAAACCAAGAGACCGTCCTTGAAGACGCCAATCGGATGCCAATTGGGATCATCCAACCACCTTTGAAAGGACTCTGGTGCATAATCGTGTTCCCAGACGCTTTGAGAAACAGCTCGCACCGCATCAACGTCTTCTGGTTCCAATTTCCTGATAACAAGAGTCATGTCTTTGCGCTGAAACGGTTCCTATTTGAATCAACCGTCATGGGTATTTCTTCTGAAAGACGAGACAATAGTGATGATGCACGTTTGAAACATACGTCGTGGGGTAACCCCAGCAGCCGAGTTGCTTGTTGTCCTGACACCATATCATCTCCTGCCGGAGTGTGTAGGTCATGGATAACCTTCGTGCGAGGTCCCATGCGATTGGCTTCATCTCCCCGTCAGTATCCCTCATGTTCTGCGCCACGATGACAAGATACGCCCTATCGTTCAGATGTCTTCTGATGCCATCAAAGACCCTACCCATAGATTCGATATAACTCTCATACTCCTCGATATTCCCTATGTCTTCCCGCATGTCGCTATAGTACAATGCAAGCCCATTGGATCTCCTTTGCTTATGGACGGAGTCATTGCCACCTCTCGACTTGCGCAGCATATTCCAGTAGGGAGGCGATGTCATCACGAAGTCGAACTGTGGAACGTTCGAACCAAAATAATCCTTCATTAGTGCTGAGATTGCCATCGCGTCACCAGTGATGAGATGTGCATCGCTGTTCCCTTCTACACCAGTGAGGTGCTGCTCCCCGATGTTCACGAACTCAGGGTTCAATTCGATCCCGACACAGTTCCGTTGCATCTCCTTACATGCCACGAGTGTGCTACCGACTCCTGCGAAGGGATCAAGTACCCAGTCATCCTCGCGGGTGAAGAATCTCAAGAAATGCATTACGAGCTCTTCAGGGTACTTGGCAGGATGTCGCACTTGTACCCGTGTTCTAGGCTTCGGATTAATGACAAACCATGACTTCGTGGCTCTAACCCACTCCTTTCCGGTCAGGTCATTCAATCGTCGTCTAGGCAATGCAACCAACAGTCCAGCGAGTGTTCTCACTGTTTCATAAAGATACCTAGCTAGATGCGGTTCTGAATCGTGTGTGGCGACTGAGATTGACGATTCATACGACCTGATTGAACCCATATTCAATAATCCGATTGATTGCCACTTCAGCAATGTCTTCACAGTAAGAGGCGATACGACTGAGGTGCAGAATGAGCAATGTTTCCTTTGCCGATGCCTTCTCCGAGGAGCTTCCCAGCTTCTCCAACATCAGCGAAACACGTTTGGTCTGCTGGTGGCATGTGAGCGCACGTTTGGCGTTCTCCTCGGTCTTGCCTTCAGAGTGAACCTTCCTGTCAATCCTGAAGAACACGACAGTGGTCTCGTTGTAGGCGTCCACAAGCTTCTCACAGGCTCTGAGTATCTTAGAGGGGATGTCCTCGACTTTCACCAGTTGTTCGATAGCAGCACATATGTGGTCAGCTATCCGCTCGATATACTTGGCTGCAAGGCTGAAATGTAGGGCATCTGGCGGGGTTATCTCAATCTTCCGAGCGTACGACGGGTTCTGCAAGGCCAGATGACACAGACGCTCCACGAAGTATCTATGCCTGTCAACATCCTCGTCGCGGTCGATTATCCGTTCGGCTTCGCTGCGGTCTTCAGAGTCCATTATCTCAACGAGACTGGTCAGCATGAACTTGACCGTAGAGAACTGCCTCCGGAGAATGGGAAAGATGACTTGCTTCTCGCTTGTATCGCTGATAATCACGCTGTCGCCATGCTCCTCTAGTATCTCATAACCCGGAAGTCTGCGAACCCATTGGCTGATGTCCTCTCTAGTATTGATATCGAGACTATCCGTGAAATGTAGTTCCATCTCGCCAGCACCCACGATGTAGGAGCCTATCAAGAGATTGACAATGCTGTCCTTTCCGGACTGGTCGAACGAGTACTTGACCTTATGTGATGACTTGGACTCGTGGTCTGGCGGGAATATCCTCAGCACACCGTCCACAGTCTGCTCAACCCTCACTTCCGAATCCTTAGAAAGATTGTATTGATCGCACCATGGCCTTGGCAGATAGATGTAGAACGAATTGCGGACCTGATTCAGCTTACGAGTTATTGCCTTCATTGATTCCATCAACCAATCCCTTCTGATAAATGTTGTAAATGCTCAAAAGAAGCTTTCGAGCACAATACTGCGCTGTCTGAAGAGGAAGCACCAAGGATGCTGTACCAATCAGACCTTCCGTTCAGACGGATGCGACATATAACCTCTTCACATATGAAGCATTTACAGCATGAGGAATCCATTTAACACAGTAGTGAATTGACGGCTAAGTGTCCTAAGTGGTTGAATTGGCTACCCAAGTAGAAATAGGATCGTAGCACATTATAATGAATGAGTGATAGAGATGGGTTCGATTCTTAGACAGAAAAAAGGGCTCTTTGTTGGATTCGTTTTGGGAATCATTCTGGGCGCTGGAGGTCTGATATTCATTAGCCCACCACCAAACAGCGCGACTGGTGGTACTATAACCACCGCGGGCTCAAGCACGGTCTACCCACTCTCACAGCAGTGGGCTGTGTACTTCGGGCTGGACAATCCCGGACTGTCAGTCAGTCCCAGTACAGGAGGCTCAGGGGTCGGTCAATCCCTGGTCGCTCAAGGGTTAATAGATGTGGGAGCCACAAGCTCATACCCCAAGGAATCCTACATCAATGAGAATCCTCATGTGGAGATACTGCCAATATCTGCTGATGCTTTAGGGATTGTTGCCAATCCGGCGATAAACGGTAGCGAGATCAATATGGACAGCGACATGGTGGTCGCCATATTCCAGCGGAACATCACCACATGGGAAGAGTTCGAAACCACTTTCGGAGTTCAGATACAGCAGACGGGTTCCATCAATGTATATGTGCGGTCTGATGCAAGCGGCACGACTTCCACCTTTGCGAAGTGGTTAGAAACTGCAGACGAGAACATCAACCCGAACGGTGCAGAATTCGAATGGAAGCTAGGACATGAAGAAGCAATCTCATTCCCTGCGGGTGTGCAGGCAGTGGACGGGAATCAAGGCGTCGCTGCTGGCGTCGAAACTGACGAGCACGCAATTGGATATGTCGGACTTGCATTCATCGAGGGACTAGTTCCAGTTAGACTGTATAACCCTGGCAATGGTGAATGGGTCATGCCGTCAATCGCCAACGCGGTCAAGGCAATCCCTTCCAACCTCACGGATCCTGGGCAGAGTTTGATGAACTCAGAGATTGAAGGATCTTATCCTATCGCACGGTTGCTGTTCTATATGATTAACACTGAAAATCTGAGATGGTACACACTCAGATACCTGACATGGTGCTTGGTGCACGGACAAAAATACATTCCAGAGATTGGGTATGTGCCGATAAACAACACGGCAGCCCAGTACTACTCCCTATCAGTCCTTGGGTCATTGCAAGGGTCATAACTAGGACGTGAAGGAGACACATCTATGGTGACCAAAGACGATTCAAGAACCCAGAAGGATGAGGTCGCATCGAATCGTATCGTACGCGTGAAGTCTATTCCACAGCGTATCTTGGATGCACTCACCGATTTTCGTGATGCCGACCGTCCGAGTCGGATTGACAAGCTAGGCAGAGTGGGTCTCCTCATCCCCGCTTTTGCAAGCACGATGATAATCATCCTCATCCTGACATTCCTGTGGTACGAGGCGATGCCTATCTTCGCTGATCCTGCGGGCGGTCCGGGGATTATCGTGAATCCTACTTGGGATCCGAGCAGGGACAGCTATGGGATTGCCATCTTTATCGTTGGCTCGTTGCTCTGCACGGGGATTGCTATTGGCATCGCAGTGCCACTTGGGCTTGCTGGTGCAATCTTCCTCAGCGAGTATTGTCCTGGCCGGCTGAGGCAGCCACTGAAGATGATAATTGAGATGATGGCTGCAATTCCTTCTATTGTCTATGGTCTGTGGGCATACGTCGTGTTGGTGCCTTACATCGGGAATACGCTGGCCCCAGCCTTACAGTCCAACCCCCTGACGGCATGGATCCCATTTTTCCAAGGTGAAACCAATGGTTTGTCACTCATCGCTGGTGGAATTATCCTTGCCATCATGCTTCTTCCTACCGTAGTGACCATCTCGGCCGATGCCCTCCAGACAGTCCCTCGGTCTCTCAGGGAGGCTTCATACGCGCTAGGAGCGACCCAGAGCGAAACAGCAAGGAAGATAACACTATCAGCTGCGTTGCCAGGAATAGGTGCTGCTGTCATCTTGTCATTAGGTAGGGCGGTAGGCGAAACCATGGCGATCCTCATGGTCACAGGCAACTCGTTGCAGATACCATACACGATCTTTGACCCTGTCTATGTGATGACCAGCATCATCACGAACCAACTGGGCTATGCCTTCGTGTTCCCATTATGGCGCTCAGCCCTGTTTGCCATCGGGTTGATTCTCTTGATTATGTCAATCTGTTTCACAATCACTGCAAAGCTGTTCATACGCTGGGGGATGAAGACTAGGGGGATGACAGGATGACACACACTGAACGTACAGAGCAAAGGACACCAGTGAACGGCACTATCAGGATCCTTATCGGACGGTACCAATCGTTCCGAGAGCTCAAGGACTTGTTCTTTAAGATACTCCTATCGGTTGCTATAATCGTCATAGTAGCACCGTTTTTCCTCGTCCTTTTCGAGGTCGCGTCAATAGGTTTTTGGCAGGTGTTCGGGAGCAGCTCAGGTCAAGGAATCGAGTTCTTCCTCACCTTTCCCGGGCCCAGTCTAGAGGGAGGAATCCGAAATGCATTGGTCGGCACGGTAGAACTGGTCGTCATCGCAAGTTGTGTTGGGATTCCGCTGAGCGTGCTTGGTGCGGTCTATATCAACGAATACACCGAGCCCGGACTGACCAAAAGCATTGTCGAGTTCACTTCCGATGTCTTGGCAGGCGTGCCCTCTATTGTCATCGGTGCGTTCGGCTTCGCGTTCCTTGTTGATTTCCTGAAACTGGGGATGGGAGTCCTAGCTGGGAGTCTGACACTCTCCTTCATGATGATCCCGACTGTCCTTCGGACCACACAAGAGGCGTTGCGATCTGTGCCCCAGTCGTTGAGGGAAGCCTCCCTTGCTCTGGGAGCAACGAAATGGTCAACAACATGGAATGTGACCCTCCGTGCTGCATTTCCTGGTATCATCACGGGAGTTCTGTTGGCTGTGGGCAGGATAATGGGTGAAACTGCGCCACTCATTTTCACTGCTGGCAACAATCTAATCGTACCGACCGAATTGAGTGGTTCTGGGTCATGGGTCGCTTCGCTCCCCTACACGATATGGGCATACATAACGGATCCGAGGGCATATGTACAGGAGAAGGCGCATGGGGCTGCGTTAGGTCTCTTGATAATGGTTCTGATCATCGACCTGATAGCGAATTATATCTCAAGAAGGGTGACAAGGAGGCTTGTATGATGAACGAGTGGGAACATCACATCGAAGTCCAAGAATTGAGCACTTGGTTTGGCAAGAAGCAGGTCTTGAAAAGGATATCTTGCTATTTCAAAGACAACACAGTAACAGCCATCATGGGACCAAGCGGTTGTGGGAAATCGACATTTCTCAGAACGCTGAACCGATTGAATGACCTCATCCCGAGTTTTAGAAGAAAGGGAATCGTTCGCTTCAGAGGCGAAGACATCTTCAGTCCGGGCTACAGCGTGTACAACCTGCGCAAGAACATAGGGATGGTCTTTCAACGCCCAAACCCATTTCCGATGAGCGTCCGTGATAATATCACATATGGCCCAAAGCTTCATGGGGTGAACGATGAAGACGAGCTAGATGATCTTGTTGAGAGCTGTCTCAAGAAAGCTGCGCTTTGGGACGAGGTCAAGGATGATCTCGATCAGCCTGCACCCAACCTCTCAGGTGGGCAACAACAACGCCTGTGTATCGCACGGGCTCTTTCGGTAGACCCTCCAGTGCTGTTGATGGATGAACCCGTGTCCGCTCTTGATCCAATCAGCGCAGGAAAGATTGAAGAGCTGGTAGTGCAGTTAAAGAAAGACTACACCATCATTATGGTCACGCATAATGTGCAGCAAGCCTTCCGTGTTTCAGATCAAGCAGCCTTCCTATACTTGGGAGAGCTAGTCGAATTTGACAAGACGAGCAGGATCGCAGAAGCACCGACTGATGAACGGACTGAGGCGTTCATAACTGGGAGGATTGGATAAAAATGGTATTTGGAAGGAAGACCCCGTTAGAGGGATACATAGAACGGATCTCTGGAAGGTTATCTGAACTGTTTGACAAGTCTATAGACGCCCTCCAACAGTCCATCGTTGCCTTCAAAGATATTGACATGGATATTGCCTCTGAGGTGAAGCGTCAAAGCATAGGGATTGAGGAGCTATCAGAAAAAATTGAAGGCGACATATTCGAAACGATAGCACGGAGACAACCCGTGGCACGCGACCTCAGAAAGCTCGCAACCTTTCTACAGGTATGTCATCACCTGTACCGAATAGGTAGATACGCCTACAAGGTAGCGAATATCGCACATCTTTGCGAAGGTGACACGCATTACAAGGAACTCGTTTCGCTGCCCCATCTCTCTGATCTTGCCGTCCAGACGCTGGAGATAGCTCGCAGTGCCATCCTGCAAGGAGACCTGTCGCAGGTACATAAACTTGAGGAACTCGAGGCTGAGAGTGACAAGGAAACAGAGGAGATGTTCCTTGAAATAAGCGAATATCTCAGGAAACAGAATGGGATTGAGCGGATGTCGATGTTCTACATCATCGTTGGGCGGTACTTTGAACGAGCTGCGGATCATGCCTTTCAGATCACAGAACGAGCAATATACATGATTACTGGCGAGAAACAGAAACTCGGACTAGCTTACAAGAGAAAAGACTACATGGCACCCCACTAGTGCTCTGATATCCTATCATGGATCTCGCGTATCAACGCTACGAACGCCATCTCGACGTGGATATTCTGTGTCGCACTGGTCTGGATGTACTTGAGGATACGCCTTGATATCTCTGTGTGTATCCGGTCTTCTGAAATCTTTGACTCAAGGTCAACTTTGTTCTCACAGACGACGACCGGCACATCACCGGCAGCGCTCCTGAGCGCGCTCAACCATTTGTCGATGCTCTCAAAGGTTTCAGGTCTTGTCCTATCGAATACAAAGAACGCACCAGAGGCGTTGGCACAGTATTGTTCACGCAACTCCGAGAAGGACTCCTGACCTCCTAAATCCCAGATGACAAGCTTGTGCAGACGGTTCCTGTATTCAAGCTTCTTCACATGGAGTACGGCACCAATGGTCCTACCAATGTCGGTAGCAAGACTATCGTACACGAAACGTTCAACGAGTGATGTCTTGCCAACGCCCGAGTCTCCAAGAAAAACAAGCTTGTGTATGAAATCTGGGTCTCGCATCGACATACCTCACATACACACCTATTGATCCAAGCTAAGCTTTCTCGCCCTTGATATCTCAAGAATTTCACGGGTCATTTCTAGGAATGACTCTTCTACGTTCTTGTCTTCTTTCGCACTGGTTCGTATGAGCTTCAGGTTGAGTCTTTTTGTGATTTCCTTGACTTTCTCCGGGCTCACCTTGGATTCCAAGTCAATCTTGTTCTCGAGAAGGACAATTGGTATTTTCCCGGTCACTGCGATCAGGGCATCGATCCATTCGTCGATTCGCTCAATGGTTTCAGGTCTAGTCGTATCAAAAACGAAGAAAGCTCCTGATGCATTCTGGAAGTAAGCCTTTCTCAACTGTGCAAAGTCATCCTGTCCTGCGATGTCCCAGATGACAAGTTTGCATAGCGTATCATCGACCTTCACAGGTTTGGTGTGCATGGCAGCTCCGATGGTCGCAAGATAATCGCCCTCAAAGGAATCATAGACATAGCGACCCACCAATGAGGTCTTGCCCACCCCACCCTCACCTAGGAAGACCAGTTTCCAAAGATAGGCGACTTGTTCTGTCAAGGGATGGACACACCTTAAAGATTGTATGAGTATAGTGATTGATGGTTCTGATAAAACTATCGAAGATATTCGTATTCGGGACGAGAACATGGCTCAAAGCAATAATTCGAATATCGTGAGAGAATCTAACAACATTCGACCTTTATCTGTTATATTTCCGACAAGTTGCAAGAGAAAAGTGTTTGATTTCCTTCAAATGTCGTGAACCCATCAATCCTCTCTGCAGGGTTTTAGAACCAAAAGTGACAAAAGCCCCCTTTCTCACTCTTTTTGCAAGTACGGTGAAGTAGATGCAAATCGGAACATTTGCTAGGGATAACAAACAGATTGAATTTGCGCTCAAACATGACCCTGATTTCATAGACCTGAGAATGGATCTTAATTATAGCATTGATTTTGATGAGGCAAAACGGTTGCTGAAACAGGCAGGAGTCGCATGTACCCTCCATCTTCCAAGCAATCCTGATTGGAACCCGATGGATCTCGCTAAGGATATTGTTCCGTATATAGACATTGGACAGGACCTTGATGCAGAGCTGGTTTCGTTCCATACAACATTGTCGACGCTCTTCTATGATGATACTGACATTGAAATCTTCCTTTCCGCACTACCTATGGCATGTGATGCCGTCAGGGATGGTGGAGTGCCTATTGCAATCGAAACCCTAGGACTGTACTTTACAGAGTTGATGCTCCTTTTTGACGCGCACCCGAAAATTGGAATGGCTCTTGACATCGGACACGGACAGATAATGACTCGAAACAATAGGGCACTAGGTCATGTCCAGAGCTTCCCAGACAGGATCAGGATGGTCATTGTACACGATAACCATGGCGCGAACATGGTGGATGAGGTCATCAAGATAAAGAAGGAACGAACGCTAAGCATTCAAGAGATGAGAGATATCGCACGCCGTTATGATGAACACTTGCCAATTGGCGAGGGAAATATCGAGTTTACTCCGATTTTCCGAGAGCTGAAAGAAGCAAATTACGATGGGAAGTTCCTTATGATGTGTGCTGACCACACCAAGTTCGCTTCTGAACGCGAGAAGTTCACAGACCTTTGGTTGAATGCCTAATTTCTCCGGGCCAGAGAATCAACGAGCTTGTTCACTTCAGTCAGACCTGTAGTGTCGTCTGCTTTCAGGAACAACGACCTCGCAATTCGCACGACCTTTTGGGCTTCCTCGTATTTCCCTTGAACTACAAAGAACCTAGCCTGCTTTATGCGCGCAGATCCCATAGCACTATAGATTTCCTTTGGATACTCGAACGAATCGATATTTACTATTTCGCCACAATGTGGACATGTGGTAATTGTTTCATCTGTCAATTCCAAAGCGGTTTCTGGATCTTTCGGCATGTCAGGCACGGCTGGCGCAGGTGCTTCTGTAACAGGTTCAGTATATCGTGAGGAGGTGAAACTCTCTGAGAACGGTTCTTCCTCTGGCGGTTCGACTGGTTTGTCCACATAGGCGGACATGCTTCCTAAGATTTGCTCTTCGATTGCCTGAGGACTGGGTGCTTCGATGGGTGGAGGTGTGACTTCTGGTACATCCGAGGGTTGTACATCTGGAGTTGCAGGAGCCATCTCACTCACACCTTCCATCAGTTCACGAACCTCGCTTGCTCTGAGCATTCGAGCTTCGATGACGCCAGTCCCATCCTCATCGATTCCCACTTTATCAGCTCGTTTGAACGCCTCTTTTGCCTTTTCTAGCTCTGTCTTTCGTTTTGTGGTAGTGGTTCTGACTCGGTCTTTTGGAACCTGACTGGGCTTGACCCACTCCTCCTCCTCATCTACAGGGGGAGGCGGTTCAGTAGTGGCACCAGCTTCCATGCTTGCCCCTGTCACCGTCCGGCCTAACTCAGGGATCTCTGGAGCCGGCCTTGATTTTGTACTGGATTTCGACGAGGCTGTGATTAGCGACCGCCCGCAGCGGATGCAGAACTTTCGAGTGGGCAAGTTTGACTTGCCGCAATTGGCGCAAACCTTCATATCATCTCAACCTCGCTTTGAAAATATCTTGTCTCCGTCTCTGATATAGCTTTGCCATTATTCCGAGGATACTTTGAGGTTACGTGATGGGATTTGTTATTTTTCGCTGTGTGGGGGTTTATAGTGCCTTCTGGATTCTATCAGCAACCCGGATTACTTGCGAATAAGTAGTGGTCAGGTCATTCAAGGACTCCACTATTGTGCAGATAGGATCCCCTGTCTGTACGACAACACCTTCAGGAGACCTATCTACACTATTTGGGTACTGTTGCAGGTCTGGAACTGTCCCATCTCGTCGTGCATAGACGACCATCTTGACCGTTGGTTTCCAATTTGGCGTGTTACTTGGGAGATGTCCCGATACTGCATCGATATGTGCTTCTGATATTGAGATGCTCCCTGCCCGTTCAAGTAACTCAAGCGTTCCCTGTAATCGTGGGTTGATTTCCAGAAGATAGACCGACAGGTCATCGGCAACCACAAAATCAATCCCGTTCGATCCAACCAGCCCCAGCTCCTTCGTCAGCACTTCCGATGTCTTCCTGACAAGGTCGCTGACAGACTCTTCGACAGCAATGGGGATGTAGTTCCCACAGTATACGAAATCGCAGTTCCTTCCAGCAGAAGGCATTCCAATAAGCTGTCCTTGAAGTGAGATGACTTTCGAGGACTCTCCTGTGCAGAGGACGCTAACACTGAGGTCTCTACCCAAGATGTACTCTTGGACGACCAGATTGAATTTCTCTCGATGTGAAAGGTATTGCTCTAGAGATCCAGTGTCATGGAAGAGTCGTATCCCAGAACCTCCTCCAGAAGTACGCGGACGCACCACACAGGGGAATCCTATTCTTTCACTTGCCTTCAGGACATCCGCATAGGACGCACACTGTATCTGTCGAGGTATGCGTATCACTGTCCCTTTCAGATGTTTCTCGATCAGACCCCTATTCCTTGCTCTACGGAACTGGGACTCATCATTCCCGGTCAACGAGAATTCCTTGCTGATCATAGCCAACGAGTCTGGGTGGTCATCAAATCCACTGCCTATCAGCACATAATCAAATCCCACATCTGTAAACTCGGTAAGGAAGTTGTCTGTTAGCGAAACATGGACTGGATCCTCCAATGACCCCCTTTGCCTGCTCCCAGGAATGGGGCTCAATACCGATATCCACTCGTCTGAGCAAGCAGCCAAGTCCAAATCGCCCCAATAATCCGATACATACGTGACGGCTCCCAGCCTTTTCACAGAACAAGCGATGGGCCTTGCATTGAACCCGATAATCCCGACTTTCTTGTCTTTCAGACGCTGACAGAAATCCTCTGTAGTCAATGTTCATCACTCAAAGAAACACCCAATTGGACGCTTGTTTAGAAGCAAACGAACCAGTGAAAAAACCTTTCAGTTGGTGGTGCGCTATGAAAGACCATTCTAGGAAAGCTTATACCTAAGCAATATATCATGGAAATGTAGCTTGCTCCAGAGAGGGAAACTCATGGCTGGTAATAAACTGAACGAAGATGAGAAGCTCACCATGCAGAAGGCTTTGAAGGAGGCTGCTCTTTCAGAGAGGGATATTGTCAGGCTCGCAGACGGCGATGCTGAAGGAGAGGATTCCGTGCGGGTCGATTCAGAGGACGACCTTATCTCTGCTGCTGCAACAGCACTTGAATTTGTCGAAGGTCTTGATTCTCCAGAGGCAAGATCCAGGTCTATAATTGAAGAGGCAAGCACATCTGAAGGATTCGATGCGTTGCTTGAGAAACTTGAAGCCATGAGAGGGGACATCGCAGCGTTGCAAAGAGGAGTTGTAGGAATCTTTGCAGCCCAACTTCTTGCCTTCAGAGGAAAGGTTGTTGACCTAAAGACCATAATCTCAACAGATATGGTAGAGAAGCTCAGAATGCCTATGTTCAGGAATGTTATCGAGTCCACTTTTGTTGATATCGTCGACTCCGAGTTCTCTACTATGGAAAAAGAACTCGTGGACAAGATCGTCGATGAAACGCAAGAGCGGTTCAAAGAGTTCGCTCAGAGAGTAAGGGAAACCGAAACCGCGTTGAGAGAAACTATCGCTCAGCAACAGGATGTTGTCAGGTCGTTCATGCAAAGCTTAGAAGAAGAAGCCTTTGCGTCTGGAGACACACTGAAAGCAAAGGATCTGGAAATCCAACGCCTTGAGCAGAAAATAAGAGAGTTACAGAAGGAACTCGATAAGACGCGGACGATTGATGTCGTGGAAGAGGAGATGAAACGACAGATTGCTGATATGGAAGCCGACATCTCAGATCTCAGAGAACAGCTCTTCAAGCGAGGAGAAATCCTTGAAGCTCGCACCAAGGAGCGGGATGCAGCACGAGCTGAGATCGAGGAATACAAGATGCAGCTTGCTGAGGCACAAACGCAGCTTGAAGTATACAAGAAAGCCACATCAAAAAAGGAAAAGGTGCCTGCTGTAGATACCGCAGAAATCAAGGCGTTGGAGGCTAAAATCAATCTCTTGGAAAAGACTCTCGAAGAGAAGCGTCAAGAGAACGATGAATTGAACAGCAAGATCAAAGAAATGGAACGGAGCATGACCACACTCCAAAAGGAGAACAAGTCCCTCCAAAAGGAATCAGAACGGTTAGTGAAAGAGATCGAAGGGATGCATGGAAAGATCTCTGAGGTGCGAGATTTAGAGCAAAGGATCTATGACCTCGAGAACGAGTTGAGAGAAGCCGAATCAAAGGTTTCTGTTGTCGAGATGCAAAGGGAAGCCTTCGAGAAAGCGACTCGGCTCATGGAAAAGGAACGGGACATGTCACTTCAACTGCGGGATCTCGCTGAGGAACGCGCGAAGAGGTACATCAAGGTCCTTGGTGTAGATGCGAGCACCAAAGTACTCCTTCTGGTCGATGAGGTAGGGAAGATGACATTCGCAGACCTAGGAAAGGCATTAGGTATAGCTTCGGGACTTGCTGCCAAACACGCACGTGCACTCGAGAAGCTCGGTGTCCTAAAAATCGAGGGCGATACCGCAATCTCCACGCTCAAGGATTTCGAGATCGAAGAAGGGGAAGTCAAGCTCGACTAATCAGAAGGAGATCGTGCGATCGCCTTTGTTGTAGGACTCGACGATATCTTCCCAGTATTTCCCAATCTTGACCAGAGCTGACGAGAAGTCTTTCGTCAGCCGATATTCGCCCATTCGTTTCTCGACGAGACCTACATCCCGTAGTTTCCGCATCACTTTGACATAGAGACCCCTGCTGCTGAGAACGAATCGTTCCCATTCACTGTCAGCCACAACACCGTCTGCCGACATAATCTCATTAAGGATCTTGGCTGCTTGATTGACCTGCATCTCAGTGAAGAAGATGTACCGGAGCAAATGATTTGGTTGGATAAGTGAGGGTCTCCTAACTAGGTCTATCTTTGCCATCTGCGTTCACCATATGTTTGCCTGAAATTCCATATATCAGACACTGTATTACGTTTTCGCTCCAGATTATTGACGAACAGTTGTTTTGTTGATTGTAAGATGGGCGGACATTGACATCAGGTAGTCTGTCCAGCAACAGCACTGGACTTGAATTTGAGATCGTGTTTATGAATGATGTCCCGTGCCGCGTTCTCATCAACATGGTAAATGTCTGTTGCACTGTGCACAGTGGATTATTCCAGGCCGTTCCTATCCATGGACAGTCTTGACACACATGCCCAGTCTGTGAAACTGAAAACATGTCCGTTGCTCAATGGATGTGGTAAAGGATGTATAGGTCTGGCCGTGTTTCTTACAGATGTGATAACCCCCTCGATCATACAATGAATCAGTTCCACTTGCGTAGTAGTTGTATGACATCTACATCGCATTGCTCGATTGCTTCATATGAATAAATCTCATCACACGAGGTCTGTAGGTCTGACAGAGATATAGAAATTCTCTGTTCTGCGTGAAAAGTCAATACTAAACAACAGGCAGATAGCGACCATCTGTAATGTGATTTAATTTGAAACGTATAACCAGTTTTCCTGTTGATTCCGCAACGAAAGAGCCGAAATTCTCCTAGAGTTTATATACATAATCTAAGTTTAACTTGTGGGTATCAGTCATGTATGTTGGTATCCGTAACTAGATATTTGCATGAGGCAACATAATGAAGGAAAAAATATTTTGTATACTATTGATTATCCTGTTTGTAGGGACTTTCATGATTCCCAATACAATGGATATGAGTAATAACACAATGTCCAAAGTGTCTGACAATCTGTCGGACACACAAGTTAAATTCCAGAACAGGGAAACCCCTGCCATGGGACAAATCCAACGCACTATTCGTGTTGCAGTGTACAATGAAACGAATGCTACGACGCCGTCATATACGACGGGTATTATGAACACCAACTACAGCATCATCACGGCTCTCCTTACGTCAGCAGGGTATGATGTGACAATCCTCACGTTCCAAGACATCCTAGATCACAAGCTAAAGACAGCAGACTTTGATGTGCTTGTCTTGGCTGATAATGTCCCACGAGAGAACATCACTGACCTTGTCAAGGAGTTCTGGCTTGGAGGTGGCGGTATTTTGAGCTTTGACAGTGGTGCAGGATACCTTGGCTATGCGGGGATATTACCAAGAGAGTCCGCAGGTGTAGACGATGGTTATCCCACCTATTGGGACTACGTCGTGACTGGCGGTGGGAACATCTCTGAGAGGCATCCTGTCACGAAAGACTACGCACTGGGCGAATCTCTCGTCGATGCCGTCTATAACGATTATGCACACTATACTTGGACAGCTTTGATGAACACCAGTATTGCATCATCCCTGACCAAAATAGCCATCGATAGGGACAAAGCGCACTGGGTAAAGGGAGTAGCTATGGATCCCACGGACATGGGCGGCAAGGTCGTCCAACTGGGTATTCCAGTCGACCCATGGAAAGCAGCATGGGAGAATGCCATCATCGATGCTGTCGAGTGGTTAGCCCCACGACCCAAGGGTAGGATCCTCTTTGACCTATCTCATCTGCCCTATTATGGGGTAGACGAGTGGGACATCTCATATGCATCAACCAACAGTTTCAGTGAGTTGAGGAACGCGCTGGTGAATAGGACCTACACGTTCGACAAGCTCTGGCCCTCTGCCAGTGGGAACCTGACGTCTACGAACCTGCAAGGGTATGACATGCTCATCATCGAATTGCCCCGTTTGAACTTCACAGCAGCAGAAGTGAGCGCTGTCACAGACTGGGTGAACTCTGGGGGAAGCCTGCTCGTTCTTGGGGAAAATACCTTCTTCACGGACGAAATAACATATATCAACTTCTTACTCGACAGTTACGCCTTGGAATGGAACTCGACGGACAACGCGGCCGGGACACCTAATGTATTCGCAGAGCACCCGATTTCTGAGAACTTGGTAGCAATCACTACTGCTTCTCCTGGTGTTGTCAATGTACCGAGCCCTGCATACCCCATCATGACCACTGATTCTGGCGATATCATTGCAGGGGCCCAGGAGTACGGGAACGGGAGAGTGGTTCTCGTTTCGGACATCAATATCTTCGACGGGGCACGTATCGGGAGTACTAATAACCTCCAGTTCGCTGTGAACATCGCCAACTGGCTCGTGTCCGGAGGTGCTGATGTCCTGCTTTTTGTCGATGAACCATTTAGTCCGAACTACTACAGGACACCCGTCGCACTCGCATTGAGCGAGCTAGACATCGATTACTACCTGATGGCTACGCATAAATTCTTCAACCTCTCCTTGAACATGCGTTCATGGGACATGGTCGTCTTTGACTCGCCCTGGGTTTCTATTTCAAGTGCATATCTCGAAGAGATTGCTCAGCATGTCGAGGCCGGGGGTAAACTGATTATGTCCAACTATCAAGTTGACTTGTCCCCCACCAGTCGGCTCTGGCCCCTCTTGGGTTTCAACTTCTCATATGATGTTCCTAATTTTAGTGCAGTCCACATCTGGGAACCATCACACAGTATTTTCAACATACCCAATGCCTATGGTGCCAGCAACTTAACACCGTTTCTTGACTATGGTGATGAGGGAGACGTGTTGAACGTGTTCGCCAATGCGACTGCCCTGGCTGGGATTACGTCCACAGCGCGTGACAACGAGAGCATCATCGTCCTGCGGAACGACGGGCAGACCCTGTACAATGGGTACCTCATCGACCAGTTCAGCGGAGACCTCGACGACTCCACCTATGATGACAACTTCGAGCTGTGGATGAACCAGATCGCCTTCATATTCATAACACCACCTACTATTGATAACCCCAGTGACAAGACCATTGAGGTAAAGGCCTCTGGAGAATCAATCACATGGACACCTGTCAGTAAATGGCCTTCCACTTACAAGGTCACACGAGATGGTACGGAGATTGTCAACACCGCATGGGACGGGAGTCCGGTCACTGTGGCTCTCAACGAGGACGACATTGGCACTGTCACCTACACCCTGACCGTCTATGACATGATTGGAGCCAGTGTCAGCGACTCCGTGGTGGTCACGGTAGAGGACACCACTGCACCGACACTGGTCGAGGCACCTGCGAACCTAGAATACGAGGAAGGACTTTCAAGTTTCGAGGTCAACTGGACCTTCTCTGACCTGCTCCCTGACTCGTACTGGTTCATCGTGGACAACGTCACTGTCGAACAGGGTACGTGGAACGGATCGGTCATTGTGGTGGATGTCGGTGGGTTCGATGCGGGTACATACAACCTGACCATGGCTGTGAACGACACGTCCGGCAACTGGGTGTCCTCTGTGGTGACCCTGACCGTGACCGCATCTAGTACGACAGGCACAGACACTGATACGGACACCAGCACGGGAACCGATACCGACACTAGTACACAACCGCCCTCGTTACCTGAGTGGCTCATACTGGTCATCGCAGTTGGTACTGTTATAGTGTTAGTAGTCCTCGTCATAATGATAAGGAAATCCAAGTAGTTTCTCAGTGGAAACCCCATCATAGGGGTTTCTCTCTTTTTCTTTTTGCATTGTATTCTTCAGGAGTCATCATATGATGATTTTTCTTGCAGGTAGTCTTGATAGTGAGAGCTCTCATGAGTCATTGCTGAAACGTAGTAGCATCGGGATGACAATGATGACGAAGACTGCTACTGAAAGTACAGTTTGCATCGCAGGGCTATAGGTGCTGTACTGAGAGAGAAGGATACCAGCGACAATCGTACCTATGAAAGGAATGATATTATAGGGTGTTCTCAATCGCCCCATTGCAGTTATCATGATGAAGAACCCATATGCAATAGCTGTGAAGCCTAGTGCAAGGGCGAACATCACGGTCAAGAGTTCGAAGACGCCATAAAGCAAGAAACCGGCGACAGGAACGAAGTAAGCCACCAGTAGCCAGAATATATCGAAGAGGATGATGTATTTCAGCCCGGGGAGAGCATTTGTGATATCAACCTCTGAGGGAGCGTTGCTGAACATGATTGTCATTGCCAGAAATGCAACGATCCAGAAGAGGGGGTTAATGACGGTCAGTCCAGCAAATGTGTAGAAGAAGTTGAATACGAAAGCACCTATCGTTGTGAGGGGTCCAGTTGCATCCGCAAGTGCAACAGGATCCAGTTTTACATTTATGAGGTCTTTGAGCAACTGTATCGCTTCGCCACCAAGGTGCGCATCTGGGATCAAGTATGTCGATGCTAATGCAAAGAACGTGAGTAGAATGAGTGAAACGCCGACCGGTGCGAGATTGATTATGGTACATTTCAGAACGCTTGAAGGATTGATATATTTGACATATCCCAAAACGACCTGGTCGCCTTCTACTGACACATTGACAGGTTTGAATTCGACAATCTCAGTCCCCGTGAACACACATCCCAATGCATGTGACGATTCGTGCAATGCCACACCTGGTCCAACAAGGGCATACCATGCCTTGGACCCGGGCTTGCGCGTCACCCGGAGGGCCACATGGGATAACCGCTCAAGAAGCCACCCGAATCCCCAGACAATATAAAACAAGAGAGTTCCTAAGAGAACGATCACAAAGTATGCATTCATTGGATCACCAGTCCCAATCCTTAGTCGATTCCTAGCTCGCGTTTCTTTTCTTCCTCGACCCTCTTGACCTCTTCAGCTTTGATCTTCTCCATTTCCTTCTCTTTTTTCTTTTTGGCCTTTTCGACCTGCTTTAACTTCTCCCGCTCGATCTCGTTGATGCGTTTCTCCTTTGCCTTTTCCGCCTTCCTCATCACATTTCGCAGTCCATCCACCTTCTTCTTCACTTTCGAGATGCTCTTCTGCTTGTTCTTCTGGGCATTTTTGAATTTCTTCTCGGCAGACCTCCATATCGATTCGGCTTCACGAGCACGTTTCCTGAGGTCCTCAAAGACCTCCTCCTTAGACTTTGCCTCGGCTCGCAACCGGGCAATCTCGCCGTCCAGTTTTTCGCCAATCCCTGCTAATTCCGCCTCTGCCTTTTCAAGCTCCTGTGAGAACTTTGCAATGTCCGCATTGATCTTGCGGATCTTCTTGTCATCGGAGTATTCGTTGGACATATCTATCTCCAATACATTGGTCAGGGGTCTATTTCAAGTATATGGTTGGATTTCTTGCAGCGATCATATAATATACCGTTCATTGTAAGTTGTGCAAGCTTGAATTCGTAGAGATTCTTGCAGCGGAGATTGAGAGTTCTGATTGGTCTTTCAGTGGTAGGAAAGGCTCATCCCATTTCATATGTCGATAATTTGATGATAACCAGATATTCAAAAGTATAGGTACAATGTAGCTACCACGGTGGTTGAATGCCCTACAAACTCATCCATGCAGATGCTTTTGAATGATTTGAGTCGCAAGAACCTAATTCGATGCACGCAATTGTAACAGACCCTCCTTATGGACTCAGAGAATATACCGAAAAGGGAAATTTCTAAGATGCGACAAGGTCATGATGGCATTTGGCGCATTCCACCCAGTTTCGATGGTGCAAAACGACGACCTCAACCAAGGTTTACCATATTAAACGACGAAGACACTGCTAACATCGAAGGCAACTTTACAAGATTTGGAAGAAATGTCATCAAGCTGCTTGTGCCAGGTGCCCATGTCATTATAGCATCAAACACTCTCCTATTTCCTCATGTAGTAATAGGTATGAAGGAATCCGGTTTTCAGTTCAGAGGAACAGTCGCTCGTCTTGTCAGAACACTTCGAGGCGGTGACAGACCAAAAAATGGGCATGAAGAGTATAGCATCGTTTCATCAACACCTAGAAGTTGTTGGGAGCCTTGGTTAATCTTTAGAAAACCGTTTAAAGGAACTCTTGTAGAAAATTTGCGGAAATGGGGTACTGGAGGTTTGCGAATAATATCTGACCAAATACCATTTCTTGATGTCACCAACTCGCACAGGACTCCTTTAGCAGAAAGAAAAATCGCTGACCACCCATCATTGAAACCTCAGAGTCTGATGAGATACTTTGTAAGAGCTGTACTTCCACTTGGTCGTGGGATAGTTCTCGACCCATTTATGGGCGGTGGATCAACAATAGCCGCAGCAGAGCATTTTGGATTCGAGTCAATTGGCGTCGAGATTGACCGACAATTCTTTGAGATGGCATGCAATGGGATACCCCTGCTCTCAAAGATGGACGCCTCTATCAATGGCTCCAAAGTTGTAGAAATGCGTTCTGAAGTAGTACAAGTAAAACTCGATATGTGATACACAGAGCTGTTTCTTGAGGGCTGCTGTCCTACACTGCCGGTTGAGGAATCAGTCCAAAGGTTAACTTGGTAAACTTGATAACTTGCTTCAATCCTTGGAGGGATGTTCCAGCGAAGACAGAGGATCTATCCATGATAACATACACTAATGTCAAATATTCTGATTTCTTCAGTTTTTTCAATGTTAGTGAAATAGGAAGAAAGAAGCTGGAGAACGGCTGTACTGTGATCAGCCTCAAGCCGGGCGGATTTAAAGAATTCATAGATATCACCATCCATCTGAATGCCGATGAGATACTACAGGAGTGCAATCTTTGGCTCGACCGCTCGTGGATAGGAGATGAGCAAGCTCTGAATGTGTTTGCAAAGGATATCGCGAAAAGTTTCATCCGGGATTTTGTCCATCCGGACATGCAGAATGAAGTGGCACCGCTTGTGGACACGCTATTCAAGGTGCGAGGGGGCAATGACATTGTTCTGACACGTGAGAATGCTGAGGTGCCGACTGTCCATGACATTGACTCCTCAAATCTCAGAATGATGGTGGAAACCTTTGCAGGGCTCAACGATTCATGGAGCACAAGATTCCAAGGGACACTTCTCTCATTTGAGAACATCAAGAAGGATGACAACAACTTGCTTCGGATTGCCTTCAGCTATGGGGCTTAGGTTTCATTCAACTGCACTTAGAATGGCATGGACAATGTCACTGGCAGACGCTCCAATCAGTTGAGCGGCATTAGAATGCAAAGCTTTGTCTACTCGGGCAAGTAATTCTGAGGAGTCCATTTTGGAACCTGTGAGGGCGGACTCGATCTCTCCAATGCAATACTCTGGATGTAAGAAGAAATCTCCAGTGATGATGACCTCATCGATTCTGTCATCTTTCAACGATAACTTGACCTTGATCAGTTTTCCACCGGGAACCTTGTAAGTAGCAGTTCTCATTCACTCACCTCGATAGGTTCCAATCATCAGTGCGGTACTTATCGACCACAAGCCTTTCAGCAGTCGTCCTTTCTTCGTCACTCAATGTTCCAGGAATGAGGGCTATTCCAAGCCCTTCAGTGAACCCATATTGCAACGCTTCTCGCAGGTCTTGCACACTGACTTCTGCTCCGAGAATATCTCGTATCGATGTAACTCTCTGTTTGACATCAGCTATCATCTTGTCCGATATCTTTTCCTGAGGCACCTTCAGGATGGAGAACATCAATTCTACGTCCAGATCCAACAGCGTAGTGCCATGCTGAAGGACACACGAATGCCTCCGTGTCTGGGCGTTCCCTGAGATCTTCTTTCCGCCCGTGATTATGTCATTGATAGGCTTGAACTCAGCATCTATGCCGAGAAACTCGAGTCCCTTCACAATACCCTGACATAAGACCCTATATGACTCAAGGATGTCTTCAGGAGCTAGTCTGTGCCCTCTGGGCAGGATAATACTGTAGGTGATCTCACCCTCGTAATCGTGGTAAACTGCACCACCACCAGTTATCCGACGGATGGCATCTATCCCACGGTCTTCACAGAAATCGAGGTCTACTTCCTCCTTCATGCTCTGGAATGTGCCTATGGACACAGCAGACGGGTTCCACCTATAGAACCTGAGTGTGGGTGGCGAGTCCCCGTCCTTGATTGCAAGCATGATTGCCTCATCTGTCGCCATATTGTAAAATGCGTCATGAGTTTGCAAGTCCAAAAACCTGAATTCCTCGATCATATCACTACTTCCGCCTCTGCAAGCGCACGTTCGACCTCAGCCTCTGTCAAGGGTCTAAAATAGTTATACATCACTCCACTTGGTTTCTCGTTGTAGTACGGTCGGTTGCAGCCAGGACATCCTGTCACCCTGAAGGAATTACCCGAACCGAGTAGACCCTTCAACGAATCACGAGGTAGATCAAAGGTAATCCGTCCCCTCTCATCAAGTACTACCTGCTCCCGTGTGATCAGGTTCCTTTGCAAAAGGTCACGCAGGATCTGCACTCTACGATAGACCCCGATATCGGGCTGTGCGCGCTGTGCCATCTGTGTCCCCTTGACTGGTGTGAACGCGAACAGCGCCACTCGGACTCCCATTTCTTTCATCTCAATCAGGAATTTGGCGAGCTCCGACTCTTCCTCGCCTAACCCAACAACGAGATGCGTCGTGACTCGTCCCTTGCCAAACACCTCCTGGGCTGCTCGTATCGAGGCTATGTGTCCGTCCCATGAATACCCACTCCGACGGCCTTTTCCCTTGATCTGGTCGAACACATCTGGAGAGCAGGCATCAAGTGCAATTCCAATATTGTCCACTTTCGCATCTACAAACAACTGCATCTCAGATGGAGAGATGGGCGGGATGCTAATGGATATCTTAGCGTTCTCCACTCGTTTCGCAATGGACACTAATGCTAGCGCATCCTTGACGACACCGGAATAATTCAAACATTGAATGCAGACTCGGTCGAAACCAGGGCTCTCCGCAAGAACCTGAGAAACCATTCCAACTCCATACTTTGGCCATCCTATCCTCGATAGCAGTGCTGGGTTCGACTCGCTGGAGGTTGCCTGAGGACAGAAGGCACAGTCTGCAACACAACCACCCTCATGGTAGGTCATCAGAAACGCCGTGGAAAAGTTCTCATCTACCCTGCCCGGCTTTAGCCCTAATTTGATGGCAGTTCCAAGTGAAATACGGACAAACTCGGGCAATTCAATCAAATCGCATGTATGCCATGTACGCTTAACGTTATCGTTCTGTGATGGTCGTAATCTCTTCTTTTCTGAAGCTTAGCCTGTGCAACATACATGAAGAGGGTCTTTCCCATACCAACGACTAGGAACTTTCAATCTTCTTTTCTGAAGCTTAGCC
>JAJRZD010000113.1 GCA_024275415.1 archaeon | reverse complement strand
CAATTCGTTGTATAGCAGAGGTTTCTCACCAATCAGTCCTATCTTTCTTCTAATAGTAATACTATCAGTCTGTGGATTCTTGTTAAATACTAGGATTGTTCCTCCGTGAGGTCGTAGTAGAGTTGAGATTATCCGCATGAGAGTGGTTTTCCCAGCACCATTGGCACCGAAGAGTGCATGGATTCCACCATGTGCGATTTCGAAGGAAACTTTCTTGAGGGCGACCCGATAGCCGTACCTTCTAGTAAGGTTTGTAGCTGCAACTATATGTTTTGTCATCAGTGCCACCTAGTCTCAACTCGTTTGACATTTTTCCATACTCTTTTTGAGCGTCAGGCTGCTCAATGGAATATCTTACGTCCGAGCCTTAAGAAAGGCCTTCCCATCGTGAGCATGAAATTTATTGGGACATAGTTGGCGATTTCCGAAACAGCTACTCCAGCAAATAGACCTATCCCGATGGCGACTAGGGCGCTGGTGAGATTAGTCACTGCTAACCACTCAAGACCGTAAGCAGCCATGATATCACCTACCCAGAGGCCTGCGAGCCAGAGTACGACTGGAGCGATGATAGTCGCAGCTATGATTATCAAGTAGTTGAATCTCATTGAGAGCTGTATTGGTCCTGGAAATACCTTGTTCGGGTTAACTATGTTCTTCGGGTCTGTTTTCTTTTTCAGCTGAGCAATACTTGCGTATTTCTTCTTGCCAAAAAATGAACGTGAATGAGAAACGTTCCACATGCCAATGGAGTAAGCACGTCCATTCTCTTTCAGACCTAATTCGATAAAGTCGAGTGAGCGGTACCAACCCATGAGAAATGCGATAGTTTTTCTCTCATCGTCAAGGAACCACGCAAGCACAGCTACTTCGCCTTTGTTATTGACTGCACCTTCAAGTGCAAAGGACTCTCCTTTGAAGTGTCTGTCTACGCGTTCGATGAATGACTGAAGGTTCGAAAGGGGGACGTATACCTCTGATGGTGCAAGACTCGGCCCTAACCGCTTGATGCGCATTGGATAGAAGCGTTCATCCCACTCATGCTCAGCAACCTCCTGTGGTTCAAGGACTCCCATGTTGTTATCCACGATTTTCTTTAATGATGCCTCTTCGTTATCGAGTTGTTCTTTTGAACCTTCGAAGGCACAAAGGAATACCCATGGGTGCTGGGAGTGAGTTGGCATGTCAACATCAGTCAGCATTTGATTGAACCCTTCTGTGATGAAGTGTAAATAGAATGGGCGTGTTTCTTTCATTATCTCCTGCATTGCCCATATCATCTGTTCCTTGGTCTTGAACGATGCGACGAACGGGCGGATAGCATGCAATGGAATAATCTTGAGCACGACTTTTGTAATGATACCTAATGTGCCATTACTATCGACAAAGAAGGAGGTCAAGTCAAAATCATCTTTCTCGACCTCTTTGATTGCCCATATGTATTCGTCATCACTTGGGAAATAGTTGTATTCCTGCTTGACGAATTCTTCTATGATGTCATCAGGTGGTGAGCTGGTGCGTATGATCCTGCCATCAGGCAATACGACTTCAAGGTCTACTATCTGGTCACTCACACCACCATACTTCGTACTTCCGATTCCTGAACCACCAGCTGCTACCCAGCCTCCCACAGTGCTTGATGGGGCGCTCGATGGATAAGCTCTGACAGTGAGGTTCTGATCCTCCAATTCCTCGATGAGATTCCCCCAGATGATACCTGCGCCGACCTCGACGGTCATATTGGATGTATCCACATTGTGGATCTTGTTCATACGGGTCATCTCAATTGCAAGGCCTGCCTTGGTCGGTAGGGCACCACCATATCCGCTAGTGCCGTGACCTCGTGGTATTACCGGTATCTTGTTTTTGAGACAATATTGGAGTAGTTTAGAAACAACTTCAGGTGATGTGGGTTGTGCAACTGCATCAACTTGTGTTTTCAGAATATCATTCACCAGGTTCGGCAAAGCACCTACGTCATGTGAATACAGCTTGCGCATGTATTCCTCAGAAGAGAAGTAATCTTCACCTACGATGTCTGCAATCTGTTGTAACTGCTTCTTTAACAGCATTGTAACCACCCTATAATCCTAGTGCCTCCACGACAATTTGTGAAAGATCTTTGAATTTGATCTTTTTTCCTGTGTTCTCAATGCCATCCATGAATGACATCATGCATGACGGGCATTCACTCGCAAGTATCGTTGCTCCAGTCTTTTCAGTCGCCTCTATTCGACGCCCTGAAATACGGACTGACATGAGAGGATTAGTGCCTTTTAGTAAGCCTCCACCGCCGCAACAGTCAGCTTTGTTGCGCGAATGTTTCATCTCGCGTAGAACTAGCCCCGGAATCGCGTTCAATACCTCGCGGGCTTCATCATAGATGTTTTGATGTCGTCCGAGTTCACATGGGTCATGCCACGCTATTACCTCGTTGTACTCCTTGGTGAATTTCAGTTTCCCTTCTCGCAACATCCATGCAATGAACTGGGAGAATGGCAGGAATTCAATACCCGCGACGGACTCCTTCCCTAGCATATGCGGGTATTCCTCATTGAATGCTCTATGGCATCCCGGACAGTTGAACACAACCGTCTTCACGCCGAGGTCTTTGAGTTTGTTAAGATGATGAATGGCGAGTTCTTTGGCTTTATCCCATTCTCCTCCTACAAAATAGGGATTCCCACAGCAATATTCTTCCTCTCCCAATATCGTGAAGTCGATTCCAAGATGGTCAAACACCTTAATCGTATTCTCTCCAATCGGTGCAAGAGTCCCTTTGAAGGATATGTTGCATCCTGCAAAATAGGCCACCTTGGCTGGTTTGTCAATGCGGTCTTCTACAATATCATCGACCATATCTGTCCAGAGCATTCTGTCCTCTTGGTCAAGATCCATGATATTCTTGCTACTTTGGATCGATTCATCAAGAAGATGTACGACCTTCGGCCAGAGCCCTGCATCGTTGATTTCTTGACGAACTTTTTGCCAGAAGGTAAGAAGGGGAATTTTCGTCTGACATATTTCTTGACATGCACCACAGAGCGTACATTTGAAAATTCGTTCAGCAAAGTCTTCTGGGATTGGTTGGTTCTTCAAGATGAGTTCTCGAAGCTGGTATAGCTTACCACGTGGTGATTGCGAGTCCCAGAGGGTGTCATTATATGCGGGACACACGAAAGTGCAGAAGCCACATCTTGCACAGACAAGGGGCTCCACATCTAACGCGGATTCTCTGAGTCTTTCAAATGTCTTGGTTCCCATCTCTCTCTCCTCTTATGGCCATGGCATTCCGACCCAATCAAGTATTGGCTTAAGGATCGAAGTTCCGTAGACTGCTATTCCACCCATTGCTGCAATCACTATCATGAGTCCGCCACCAATTATAATCAAGATACCGTAAATCAGGAACCCTGATGTTGATGTCCATATACGATCCCCAATCTTTACCCTTACAAGAATCAGAAACATATAGACTTGCAAAGCCACTGCTGAGAATAGTATCTTGGATCGCATATATGCACTGGCTAGTACAGCCTCAATTGGCCAATCCATAAAGCCAGTGAGCATTCCTGCAATCAATCCTAGGAACCCGATAATATTACCCCAGAAGATGAAGATATCGAATTCATGGAATATTTTTGCCATCTTTGTTCCGGGGGTGTTTATTGCATCCCGAAAGACCAGTCTAAATAGTAGACATACTAATGCAAGAGCTGCATTTGCTGCTAAAATGCCTGTGTGAAAGTGAATGAATACCGGATGAAGTGCCATTTCTTATCACCTACCTCCTTGTCCTCTTACAAATAACAGCTCCGATTATTAAGAGCGCGATTGCAACTCCTGCATTTATGACGTACATGTAAAAAGTCCATGCTTCGAGTGGGTTCTCAGTTGGAGTTGTCGGAGTTGTCGGAGTTGTTGGAGTTGTGAATGTGGTGTCTGTATTCTCTTCGACATTCACTGAAACTTCTGTACTTGCAGAAAGCTGTGATGCCGCAGCGACCCATACCTTAATGGTGAAACTACCTACTGCTAAGGGTGTCACATTCACTGCGACAGTAATCTCTCCAGTCGCTGTATCTGTATCATCAGCCCCATTGTCATCGACATCCATGACTGAGAATGTGAACTGGCTGTTATTTGCCCAGTCGCTCACGATCTTCAAATGCTCGACTCCATTGGAGCCATCAAGAACAAGAATAAATGATACACCTACTTTCGTATTCACTGTAGATGTGGCATTAGAAGTTAGTAGCAATACGTCCGTGTTCGTATGACACTGATCACATTCGTTGGTTTGGTCTGGAAATGCAAGTACAAAGCTTGCACCAGCGGTAATTATTACGAGAAAGCAAGTTACAAGTAACATTTTCTTGACGAGCTTTGTTTTCACAGTCGGAACCCCTATGTATTTGTAAATTATATTACCCCTGCGATATTTGTAGGGATAACACCTCTTGGTTTCGCATTGGAATCTAGGTGCGATATTTGAGTGTATTGGTTCACAATTTTGTAACTCTACTTTCTAAGAAACGTACGGAGTACATGCAATATGGGTATGCCCAGTCTGAGGGCGTTCTTTATTGTAAGGAACTTGATGAACATCAATCCAACCAACC
This sequence comes from archaeon, assembly GCA_024275415.1. Classification (GTDB taxonomy): domain Archaea; phylum Asgardarchaeota; class Thorarchaeia; order Thorarchaeales; family Thorarchaeaceae; genus MP5-2226. The sequence goes on along the minus strand of JAJRZD010000113.1, from coordinate 5,715 downwards.
CTCCAATAATCGCCACAAATAGGCCGAGTTGAAAGCCCAGATGAGGCAGTCCCAATATTGACCATAGGTAGCCAGTGCCTAAGGTGCTTGAGAGAGCGTAATGGACAAGAGCACCAACAATTAAGCCACTGGTGAAACCGAATACAAGTGATTCTTTTTTCGCATTGACCCTTCCTCCAAACACTTTCATTGGATTTAACAGGTCTTTTGGATCCAGTAGACGCTTTATCCTTCTTAATGCGTTGTAGTGCTGTCTTCCATAATAGTGTGGTGCGTGAATTACATTCCATAATCCGACAGCATATGGTTTTCCACCATGTTTGATTCCTAGATTCGTGATATCAAACGACCTGTGCCAACCTAGTGTATATCGGAATTTCTTGCGTTCGTCATCTAGGATCCACGCTAGGAATGAAGTGGTACCATTTCTTCCAACCGTCCCTTCAATTGCGATCGAGTCGGTACTGATGTGTGAGAGGACATTCTCATAAAGTTCCGGGATGTGCTCTACATCGATCAGGAGTTCTGCTGGGACTAAGCTGGGACCAAGGGTCTTTATTCTTAGAGGATACAGTCGTTCATCCCACAGGTACTCTGCCCGTTTCTGTTGTGTTGTCCATCCATTGTGTGCTTTTACGATGTCCTTGATAGCCTGCTCGTCTTCCTCGATTTGGAAGTATGTGTCCAACAACGCACCAATGAGAATGAACTTGCCGTACTCGTCGATAGAGCTTCTAGGAGTAAACCGCTTTATAGTGTATGAATTAGAGATGAACCGGAGGTAATACGGTCGGGCCATGTCTTGGATATCGCGTATTGCAGATGTGAGATCATTGACATTGTCAAATACGCATGCAAAGGGTTGTAGGATCAACTTAGGTACCATACGTAAGGTGACACGTGAAACGACACCGAACGTACCGTATAGTCCAAGGAACAGGTCGATAGGCTCTGGACGGCACTCTTCAGGAATTTGGTCAAGGATTGAGAGCAAATATGCACCAGCGGACTCACCGTCCTCGGTTTCGTTGTCATCCTCTTTTATTAGGAAATTCCCAGTTCTCACGATCATCCCGTTTGGTAGCACTGCTTCAAGACCGGCTACTTGTTCACGGATGTCACCATACTTTGCTGATCCTATTCCCAATCCCCCGCTTGCAACAAACCCACCGATTGTTGCTGCTGCTGCACTTGATGGATATACCGGAAGCGTGAAGCCTATCTGTTCAAGAACCATGAGGAGTTCCTTCCATGTCATTCCTGCCTCCACCGTTACCAGCATCTTGTTCTCATCAATATGTACCAAGTTTGACAGATGGAGAGTGCTTATGCAGATGCCTACACGAGTAGGCAATGCACCTCCCCATCCTGATGTTCCACTACCACGAGGGACGATTGGGATATTGTGCTCGTGCGCATAACGGATCAAATTGGACAACGATCTAACAGTCTGTGGCTGAGCGACTACATCAAACTGGTTATCGATAATCTGGAATGCCAGTCCTGGCAATGCAGCAATATCGCGGGAGTATAGACCAAGGGTCTCATCCAATGTTGAAACGTTATCTGCACCTACCAAGTCCTCGATTCGTTGTATCTTCACCATTATGAACCTCCATCCTTTTCGGGTTCTACAAGACATTCCGCCACCAGCTGTGTGATATCTTGAACTTTCAGCTCGTATTGCATGGTCTGACCTGCCGTATCAAGTGCTTGGATACACCTGGGACATTCGCTTATCACCCGTGAGGCTGGTGTTACGGAAACGTCTCTCATCCGCATCTCGGCAATCTCCAGTGAAACGAGAGGATTGGTAAGGTTCAGCAATCCGTGCCATCCACAACACCTTGTTTCTGTTCCAGAATATGCCATCTCAACTTTGTAGACCCCTGGGATGTGTTCAATAAGGTCTCGTGGCTGATGATAGATCCCAAGCCTGCGTGCTGAGATACATGGGTCATGATAGGTCACTGTGATCATCGGCTGCTCTCTGTATGCAAGTAATCCGTTCTTATCGAGTATGCTGATGAACTGGGAGGATGTGTACAGTTTGAGTGGCGAGTTCCCTCTCTTGTGTGGAGTCGTAGAACCGACTATATGCCATATGTAGATGCACGAAGGACAGCTGAAGATGACCTTTTCCACACCAAGTTCTTCAAGCAGAAGATAGTTCTTCTCCGCAATAAGATGGACTTCGGACTTGTTCCCCGCCCAAAGCATGGGAGCTCCGCAACAGGTTTCTTTTTCTCCAAGCAGGGTATATTCTACTCCTGCGTGTTCGAGAATCTTTACCATTGAACGGGCAATATCGTTGAGCTGGGGCTTCAGTGCCACATCGCAACCGAGGATATAACCCACCTTTGCATTGGCTTCTATCCTGTCTGTTATGTCGATCTCAAAGTCTTGAGCCCACCGTAGTCTTGACGACGAGCCCATCGCAAGTGGGTCACCATATCGCATGATAGAACTGCTAGCGTATTTTGCAGGTTTCGGGGCCATTCCCATCTCCCATGCTTGGGCGCGTGCTTCCCGCCAGAACTCGTCAAGTTTCAGGCTGGTCGTGCATACTGAGGCACAGTTTTCACATAATGAACACATGAAGAGCTTTCTGACATATTCCTCATCGAATTTGGCTTTTCCTTCTAGTATATTCTTTGTCACCTGTAGGCGACCTCTGGGGCCGAAGGACTCCCATTTTCCCAGCCTGAACGTCGGGCAGACCATGGTACAATTGCCACAGGACGCGCAGATGTACGGATCATCCCCGTGTCCCGATTCTTCAATCACATCCAATCGTGTCATTGTCTGACCTCGATGACCGCCTACCGGCGCAAAAGCCTGTGTGCCAGTAGTAAACGACTTGCACTACTGGCACAGGAGGGTGTTTCGTGCTCACGAGAAATCGTGGGTCATCTCTTGAGCACATGCTATTCCAGACCTTGCCGCAGCTTCCATCGAAGCATAGTAATTGTCACAATTGGCAAACGAGCCTGCTACATAGAGACCTTCTATTCCTGTCTTATTGGTCTTGAGTCGCTGCTCCATGATGCCTGGTGGTTGTGCAAGAACCGAGCGCCATATCTTCCAACACTTCTGCCATGTGATTTTGTCTTCGATTCCCGGAATCAGCTCTTTCAGCTCATCTAGGATCACACCCAATGCTTCGCCATTTTCCATCTTCAGAAGCTCTGTATCAATTGAGGTCACTGTGAGCAGGGACTCACCTATTGGTGCAAGAACCCCTGACACTCTCTTTGCTTCTGCAACGATGTGGATTTTCTTTCCGGGCACGAAACCTCCAACATTAAAGTCTAGCACTCTTGAGCTCAGCCCAAAGTAGGCGACAATTGAAGGTCTGTAGCTGAATTGCTTGGTAGCGTTCGAGAACTCGCTAGGAAGAAGGTTCATGTCAATGAAGTTCGGTAGGAGGTCAATTGGTGTGGTAACAACCACTGCATTTGCCTCTGCATACTGTTCCTTGTCATCCTGAATGAACTCCACACCTTTGACCCTGCCGTCCTCAATTATAATCTTCTGAACATCGCAGTTCACCTTTGGTTCAATGGCAAAGTTTCGTGCCTGAAGCATGAGTGTGTATGGCACACTTCCAAGGCCTCCTCGTTCAGGATACATGGCTTTGAACCCATCTTCGTATGCGAATCTCAATTGCTCCGAGTAAAGGTACTGACCTGCAGATACCTCTTCGGGAGTCATGAAAGTCACAGAACGTATCAACGGTTCATAGAAATTCTCCATGATGCTTTCCGATACGTTGTCTTCTGCATACTCTGCAAATGTCATCTTGTCAAGCTCCATGAAGTCCTCCATGCTCCTGCCAAGGTTCTTCCTGACCGCATTGCCGAGGCTCACTCTGTCCCCGGGGCTGAGAAGGCTGAACTTCACAAGGTCTAATGCCGATTGCTTCATTATGTGACGCGCGCCACCTTTGAGCCATACTGCACCTTCCCCAACAGTTGTCATTCTGACACCGCTTCTCTCAAGAATGGGGATGAGCGATTTGAAGCCGCCAACGAAGAAGTGCAGACCCTGATCAAAGACATATCCTGACTCCGTGAAAGACCTTGCTCTTCCGCCAACGGTTGGCTCCTTCTCAAGGATCTGACATCGCGCTTTCAGACCTTTCAGTTCAAGGGCACATGAGAATCCCGCGATACCTGCTCCGACAATGACAACCCGCGTTCCTTTTTTGTCGTTCATTTTTCGTTCCTCTAGTTTTCTATTCTTCTACCAACGAAGATTGTGCTAAGTTCAGAATCAACTCGTCGAGTTGAATCACCTCAAGATCTGTGCCTCTGGCACAATAGCTGAGGTTCTTGTAGCATGACACACATGTTGTGATCAGGCCGTCTGCTCCCGTTTCTAGTGCTTCTTGGACTCGTTTCTTACCGATGGATTCTGAGAGGTCAGGATCCACAACCGTTACAAAACCCCCACAGCAGTTGGAGTCCTCGCGATTGTTCTGCATCTCAACGAATTCAAGATCCGGAATCGCAGCTATGATCTCTCTTGGTGCGTCATAGATGCCTAGGGCTCGCCCTAGGTGACATGAATCATGGAATGTGTATCGGCCTTCTAGTCCCTTGAATGTCAGCACACCATTCTCGACCATATCGGCCAATACTTCCACTGTATGATGAATCTGAATGTCAAAGTTCTTTATGACATGTGGATAATGCTCAGCAAGGGTGCCATAGCACCCCCCACATCCGGTTATGATATGGTCTACGCCTGCTTTCTTGAACATTTCATAGTTCTTCCTGATGATGGACTCGAACCCAGTGTCGTCCCCAGCCCAGTAATTCATCAGCCCACAACACACCTCGCTAGGGATGTATCCTACCTTGATCTTCAACTTCCGCATCATGTCTACGACCATCTCTGGTTGGTCTGGGTACCAGTAGGAACCCATGCAACCCGAGAATATAGCAGTGTTTGACTCTGCTGGGAGTTCAAGGTCTTCAGCCCACAAGGTGCGTTCTTCAGCCTCGTATCCGACAAAGGGGGTGCCCTCCTTTTGCAACCAATCAAGGACTTTCTCAAGGCCCTCTGATCTCGTTCCCCCTGTCTTTAGCAGAGTTGCCTTCGCATCATGCCAGTATGAAGTGACAGGCACTCCGGCCGGACAGATATTTTCACATCTTCTGCAATCTGCACAGAAAAGCTTGTCTAGCAACTCTTGAGGAGGTTTTGAGTACATCTTCTCAGCGTATGCCCGTAGGGCTCGAAGCTTTCCACCCGGGCTATCAAGCTCTGAGCCAATCTCTCTGTACATCGGACAGAAGTCCCTACAATAATTACATGAACCGCAAGCGCGGAGTATGTCCATGGGTAAGTCGACTTTCATCACTATCACCTCGTAACATGTTTGGCAAGCCTTCTGAAGGCAACCGCAAGTCCGAATAGGATATTGATCCTTCCAAATGATGTCATACAACTTGTCACTCTGTCATGATTCATTATATTGTTAGGATCCAACCTTGACTTTGCATCTTTCATCTGCTTTCGTCGTTCGGGGTATGCTTTTTTCATATAGATCGAGTTCTGTAGACCAATCGTGTATGGCCCTCCTCCACGCTTGATCGCACGTTTTACCATCTTGTGAAGGATGCCCTTGCTCGATATGAACTCGAGATACTTATCCGGGTTCAGCATCGACATGAGTTCCAATCTCATGTTGGTGTCTGTGCCCAGCAT
>JAJRZD010000011.1 GCA_024275415.1 archaeon | reverse complement strand
TCTGTGATGGTCGTAATCTCTTCTTTTCTGAAGCTTAGCCTGTGCAACTTTGCAGTAAATCCTCTTACGTTCTTTGATTATTCAGTCTTTCAATCTTCTTTTCTGAAGCTTAGCCTGTGCAACGCGTCTTTCGGAATCACGTTGGACAACCCTATGCCGGCCCTTTCAATCTTCTTTTCTGAAGCTTAGCCTGTGCAACGTGAGCGAAGAGTATCTTGTTCAGTCGAGGTACAACATTTCAATCTTCTTTTCTGAAGCTTAGCCTGTGCAACGATAAACTCCCTCTGGGCCACCTGTGCATGATTCTATTTCAATCTTCTTTTCTGAAGCTTAGCCTGTGCAACATTCGAAACAAAACCAGCCGGACTTAGCCAACTCCACCAATTTCAATCTTCTTTTCTGAAGCTTAGCCTGTGCAACTTGCTCACGTCATTGACGACTCTTCTTATAGCAGATTTCAATCTTCTTTTCTGAAGCTTAGCCTGTGCAACGGTATTCTATGCTACTGGCACGACTGCAGGGAATGTTATCATTTCAATCTTCTTTTCTGAAGCTTAGCCTGTGCAACATTGCTCCTCTCCTAACGACTATGTTTAGCAACATATTTATTTCAATCTTCTTTTCTGAAGCTTAGCCTGTGCAACAATGGGGGGTCACACCGAGCACGTTCTTCGGGCCCCTTATTTCAATCTTCTTTTCTGAAGCTTAGCCTGTGCAACCAAGTTCACATAGAATGGAACTTGCTTTGGCACTCTAGATTTCAATCTTCTTTTCTGAAGCTTAGCCTGTGCAACGACGTGCATTCAACAGGTGTAAGGCAAAACACAAGAATTTCAATCTTCTTTTCTGAAGCTTAGCCTGTGCAACCTATTTCTCATATTAGGAAAGTCTATGGAAAAGTCAGTGATTTCAATCTTCTTTTCTGAAGCTTAGCCTGTGCAACAGCGTCAAAATAGCGTATTATAGATATATTTCTTTGCCTGAGAGAGTGCAGTTGATATTTTTGTCGATTTTCATTTTTTGCAGAGGGATATATATAGGAAATCGCAAATGGATAAGGGTTATGGGATTTGCGATATTGAAAGAATGGCTACTATAGAACTCATGATCCATGAAACTCGATGGGGAACCAGTATTTTTATCAAAAAAGTCTGGAATATGCCAATACTGAACATCAGTGTACTGAGAGCGCCAAGTCACCTGTTAGTGACCTTATCAAATAGCGATTCAACCCAAAGAAGCAAAATGAGCAGAAAGAGGTTGGAAAGGAAAGGGGCATCGACTGGCGGCGAGGGGGTGATAATCGACAGTGGATGATGCAGGCTACAGCTGACATGAGAGAGGGCTATTTCATATCGGGACGGATAGCCATTCCCGAAAGAACTTTTAGTCACGAGTGGGGTTGTGGTTGATTGGTGTAGCGTGGTGAATACCTTTCGTGTCAAGACGTTCATAACTGAGCAGAAAGCTCTGTTGATCACACAGGTATTGATTGTGCTTGGGCTTTTGATCCAGGTGGGATTCTTTTTCGCTCTGCTGATATGGGGTCGTCCACCATCCAGTGAAACAGCGTTGGTTCTCCAGTTCTTCTTGACCGCGGCCATTTGGGTCATGACTATAAACTTCAGCACGATTCTGTTCTGGTGGGTCTCACTACTTGGCTCATGGACGTTGAGCAGAAAGCATGAGGAAATACCGACGGATGAGCAGTAGGAAAGCGAATTATCTTGCTGGGTGTACTCACATAGTTTAGAATGACTATCCTACGAGTCCTCTACAGATGCACACGGCTTGAGTAAATCTGTACCATCCCTTTGCAGTCCATTTAACAGGATGTGACTTGCAATGAGCGGTGTTCTATGATGCCGTCTTGTTCTAGTGAAGGGATATGATATCGCGCAAGACATAACTCGGGGTCTTGTTCAGAGTCTTGCTGACATTCGCCTTTGAGGTTTCGACTATCTCTGCGATTTCAGTCACATTCTTTTTCTCCCAGACCATATGGTAACTGAATGTCAGCTGGGTCGAGGTCATGCCCATGAGCGTGGTAAGAAACAGGATTGCCTTCAGTACTTCGTTCATTTCATTATTAGGGGTTCTCCTCTCAAAGACAAAAGCAGCCGGTCTTTGTCGGAAAGAGGGCACCTTGATGTCACTCAGTGCTTGTCGGGCATTCCAGAACGCGGGGCCATCACATTCGTCAGCATCTTCATTATGGACGATGATTTTCTTAGTCCCAAACCCTGTTTTTACCTCTATGCCATCCATGCGTAATCGATGGATTGTATATATGACCGGCAACCAGTTGTCCACGAGCATTTCGATGCTATCACCTTGGGTCAATGACGGGTTTGCAAGACAGTACTTTTTGAACCGATTTCGAGTGGCATCAAGAAGGCTCCGAATCTTCATGTCCAGCGACCTCCTCTCATGTGCCGACAGTTTTTGTGATGACACTACATCTATGATGACTGCGATCAATGATGACTCACCCGGTTAGTAGAAACCTGAAGACAAACCATGAAACTCCAAGTCCCATCGTGATGCTCAGGAGTGTGCCTAGAATATACCAATCTGCACACGCGCGATTTCCCGAGTCCCTACTGGAATAACGAAAGATTGCCTTTGCTGCGACTACGAAGGAAAGAAAACCCAGAATAGAAGAATAGGATATTGCATTGTCATAATAGCTAATCAGGAAAGACAGAAAGATCAGACTTCTCTCAGTGAGCCCAATCAAATATCCTCCTCTGGGAATACCGCCACAGCGATTGTCTTCATCACCATTCAGCTCTTTGGCAACGCTTGCGAGGATGGCATCAATTACTATCCCTGGCAGAACCAGAGCGAGCAAGAAGCCAGCCACTATCGTCACGAAGGTAGATACTGGCTCAAGAGCGATGATTCGGAACATAGTTAGCACAACGATACAGATGAGCACAAGCAGCCCGCTCAACACTTTTCCGCGTTCAACCAATTGAATCACCGAATACGCAGGGCGTGTTGTAACGATTTAAGTTTACCTTATTGGTTAACTTGAGTGTTTATTAACCATATGAGTTGACATCAGGAGCTGATAGCCAAGCTGGTTAATGAATGGTAATGCGCTTGTTTCCATGTACAACTGGATGCCCTACGACACCGTGAAGCTGACATGTTCGCCCTCGCTCACATGGAAGGTGTAAGCTGGATACTGGAGAGGGATTATTTTCAGTAGTGGTTTTCCTTTGACTAATTGCCTTGAGGAATAGAGATAGGTCGAGATGCCTCTGACACGTTCATTATTCAACAGGATCTGCCGAGTTTGATATGTCCGGAATTGCACGACTCCTCTATGTGCTTCAGCGTTGGAGCCGATGGTGACATCGCCAATCCTGACCTTACCAACTGATGGACTGTCTAATCCATATAGCCCTCCGTAGTGGTAATGTGGGAATCCCATGTCCAGTAGTGCTTTCTGTGATTCGCCGAGATGTGCCAGATGTCCAAAATAACCATTGACAGACCCGAATTCCGCATCTTTAGAAGCCAGTAAAATGTAATCGTCGGTCACCCGTTCGATGATCCATGAGGAATCGAAGAGGCACGTTCCAATGTATACCATCAAATTCGGCTCCATAGGTTTCATGGATCCGAAAAGAAAGGATTGCGACGAGCGTTTGAAAAATTGTGCCTGCATTGCTTCCAGATGGTAGTGAGGACCAGTCCAGAAGTTAAAATACCTTGACCTTAACAACGAGCCTATTTCGTCACCAATCTCAACGACCTGTCCGATATCAACAGTGGGATGACAATGAAGGACACGGACGATTTCATCCTCTCGACCCAGTGGAGTGATCCCGATCGCATAGTCGAACTCATTGGTAAAGAATTCGCCCTTCTTTCCCATCCGGATCCTATGGATATGAGTGACTTTTCCCGAAACGGGTGATTTCGCGGGGCCATCCCATTCTTCATGTGCCGGATATACATCTAATGCTGAGCCTTTGATATGACCGATATACGGGCTATTGAACAAAGAGAGGTATGCATCGGTAGGAACAAAGATGTCAATGTTACCCATCTGTCCGATGCATCTCATCAAGATTCAGTCCAACTATATCTTTTTAGCTTGGTCATAGATTGGCCAGAGCTTTTCCTGCCAGTCAGAAAGGCCGTCTGGAGAACTCGGGTATTGTGCATAGACCTCCCGGATATCCTCCATGAGATGGGCTATCTTCTGCACTCTACGTAAGAGAGGAACGTTCCCAATCCCAGAAACGAGACGCTTGAACTTCTCGCCGGTTCCGATCTTCATCTTGCCAGTCATGCTCGTGTCCAACAGGTCACTGGCCTTGATAATCTGCTTTCTGAACGCAAAGTCGATATCGTCATTCGTCACATTCAGTAGGAACCAGCGGAACACATCCAGAGAGGCCTGCTTCGAGCCATACATTTCCATGTAGCGAGGGTTGTATTCCCACAGTGACCCGATAGAGGTATCATTCGTTTCGAGGACCTTGCAAGCAGTCAGTCCTGCGAGGGCTCCCCCAAGTATGGATGAGCCAATGCCTCCACCATGTATCGGGTTCACCTGACATGCCGCGTCACCAACTAACATGAAGTTGTCATCGACCATAGTATCGATGGGCCTTCGTATCGGAGCGACGCCACCGCTGCTATCCAGTCGGACAAGCTTTGTCTTATAGAAGTCCCAGTTTGGTTCCACGAACTCCTTCATAATGTCCTGTGGTCGGCGATGGTTCTTGATGGTCATCACGCCAGCACCCACATTGACTCGGTTCCGGCCCTGTGGGAACACCCAGGTATAACCACCAAGGGTTTCCTCTTGGTTCCAGAATATCTCAAGGATATCAGGGGTCTCAAAGTCATATTCAGGAGTTTCATAGATGTCGCGCCATGCGACCATCATATCATCCTTGTTGATCACTCGCTCAATAGGACTGCTCTCTGGGAGTTGCCTCCTGAGCATCCCTGTCGCCCCAGTGGCATCCACCACGATCCTTGCAGTGAGGTCTCGGTCATTACCTTCCGAGTCCATGATTCTCAGTCCTGAGACCTTGCCGTCCTTAATGAGTAGTTTCTTGGCTCTTGTTGATGCCATGACCTCAGCCCCTGCTTTCTCAGCGAGACCCAAGAACCACTGCCCCATCTTCAGGCGGTTGAAGGACATTCCCGTAGTTGTAGGGCCTTGCATTCGAAGCCGATGCTCTCTGTCAGGAGCAATGAGGTCTATCCCGTTCACTACATATTCTACGATGTCGTCAGGAATCTCTGGGAGTCCGATGAGTTCCTGTGCTTCTTTCACATGATGACTTCCAAGGGCGTCGCCACAGGTCTTGTCACCAATCTTGTCCTTCTCCTTCCGATCCAACAACAGGACTGAGTAGCCTTTCTTTGCGATTGCGTATGCTGTCGTTGAACCGCCTGTCCCGGCCCCTGCTATAATAACATCATAATCGGTCATCTAGTCTTCCTCGCGATTTCCACGTTTGCTCAAGAAAGCCTTCGAACTGCTGGGATATTAATACGTTGTCCGCCCATCCGCACACACTGAAGTCAGGCATAGAGATAACCGCTTCTGTCCCGTCCCTGACAAGGTTGACAGCAAGGGTGTCTTTTTTTATCCTCTGCTGGATTCTCCGGTCAAGCTTGGATGAGGATACCCCTAGAATGGCTCTGACCTTCACGCCCCGTTCTGAGGCGTCATTAAGCAGACCAATGATATCGTCGCCAAAGAGGTCGATTGTAGGACCTACAAGCAATATCCTCTCATCCGCACGTCGTATCATGCTGGCAAGCTTTGAGCGTACATCCTGTGTCCCCCGGATCGTATAGATCAGTGCGGGGACTGCACCTTCGGTTGTTCTCTCTGCCTGTATCCGCTGCAACCCATCGACAAGCTGACGTATCTTGCTTGACAGTAGGTCTTCGATATGTTCGAGAGGCGCGAATTGATATTCCTTTGGCCGCCCCTCGTTCCCGATGACAATGCCTTTTGCGACAAGCCCATCCAAGACGGCATATAGATTTGCATGATGTATCCCAGTCAATGAGTGTAGGTCTGCCACAGTCGCTGACGCTAACTGATTGAGCGCGATGATAACTGCAGACTCGTGAGCTCCAAAGCCCAGGTCTCGGAGTATCTCTGTCACTCGATTTTCCACCACGTCAATGGTCAGATCACTACTGAGGCTCATCTTGGTACATTGAAATTATGTGTAATTACTACTTAAATTCCTTGTGATACGCAAACCCGGTCAGGATTGCCTTGAGGATGTCTCTAGCTGCGAGCTCTGAGAGGCGGGCATTGTCCAGCATTGGATTCAATTCCACAATATCACAATACTGAACTTTTCGGGTTGCAAAACAGGCATCAACAATGGTCACAAGTTCAGAGATAGAAAGTCCTCCGGATTCAGGATGAGAAACGGCGGGAGAAACCGTGGGGGTCAGGACATCAAGGTCAACTGATACATACAGTAACTCGACACTCTTAGCTAGCTCGCCAATCCGTTTCATCAAACTAGTCATATCCGAAGGACATACACTATCACCTAATTCCACTCTCTGGTCTGGAGTGACACATCTGAGGTCAAACCCGACGACATTCTCGATGGCGACCAATCTATCGTCGACAATCCTGCGAAGCGTCGATGCGTGAGAGAGCGTCATTCCGCCCATGTCGTCGTAGAAGTCCGCATGGGAATCTAGATACACTAATCCTATCTCCTCGGCACGAGTCCGCTTCACCCCTCTAAGGACAGGATACGTGATGAAGTGATCTCCACCTAAGAACACAAGTCCGCTTGACGAACTGGAAAGGATAGATGCAGCATCAGAGATATGGATTGCCACAGACTCGGGTAGTTGGACACCTACTTCGAGGTCTCCAATGTCCTCTAGTGTCAGGACAGATGACAATGCCTTGTTCCATCCGTGATAGGCATCAGTAAGGGTGAGGGGGTAGCTGTGAGACCTCTCGCTATCAGTCGCTCTGCGGATAGAGTCAGGTCCAAAGCGGGCACCGGGAGTGTGGCTCGATGTTAGGTCATAAGGTATTCCAAGAATCCCAACATCAGGTTCTTCATCCATTGGCTCAGGGATTCCAAAGAAGTTCCGAGGAGAGCGAAGATAGCCGTTCAAAGCGTCTTTCAGAGGCATTGTGACCGATTCTTGATAGTTCGCCTTGAAGATAAACTGTATGCAAAAAAGAAAGTAGGAGCCCTCCGAAATACATCGGAGGACGCTCTTAATCTAGACTTGGAAAGTATCGTTTCTACTGCGTACAAGTCCCATAATGGAGTAGATACCTACAAGGCCAACAACACCGAGGGCGATACCAGAGAATGGCATGGTACTCATAACCCCCTCTGCAAAGAGTCCACCGATATCAGGATTGACCGTGTATCCTTCAGTGTGGCTCTGTTTGTAGTAGGTTTGACTGTTGTACTCGTAGGAAATCTGGACAGGATCGAAGCCATATCCACCCTCGTTCTGGAAGGTGACCTGGTACTCGATTGTGACACTGGCACCCCCAGCTAAGGTCGTTACAGTGTCAGAGGTCACACCAGTAACGGTGACCGTAGAATAGGTGGATGCGAGCGTGTTGTCAGTGATGACAAGATTGCTGATAGGATCGCTCCCCTCATTGGTCACAGTCACAGTGACGGTCGTGGTGCCTCCCGCAATGTTCTCCTCCGGTGAGAATGTTCTCTCAATGGTGATTAACGGTGGAAAGTCACCTTCAAAATTGATCACATATTCAGACTGAGTCCCGAAAGCGGTCGCGTTCCAGAAGACCATGTTAGTGCTGTTGTCATAGAAACTCTGGTTCACAGCATCTGGTGTGATCGAGGTGATGTTTAGATTGCTTGGGAGCTGAGTTACTATCAGCGAGTTCGCACTCGAGAATGGCTCGATGTTTCCGGTTACTCCGAAGAGGTCGCCAATGCTAAGGCTTGTTGAGTCCGTTGAAAGGATTTGTTCTCCCAGATACCCAGCAGCAGCTATAGCAACTGGGCCAGTTACGTTGAATAAGAAACCAGAACTGTCACCCTGAGCAAGAATTGTTGACGTAAAGCCTGCTGCACCTTGTCCACCGCTATCGAATGACTCGATGAGATCTACTAGGTCGGCCATATCAGGAATCACTAACAACCCTGCAGCTGATGCGAAGGCATTCTTGAACACATCAGTGTTGATTGAACCCAAGAACCCTGTGCTGCTCATGACTCCAAAGATTGTATCGACTGCAAGACCGAACTCGTGATTCTCTTTATAGAGGTACAAATCCATAGAGGTGAATGGTAAGGTTATATTGACATCAGGCGGAAGTGTGTTCTCGTCAATCCTTAGTTTCAAAAGCTCGGTGAAGCTAAATCCAAACTGTGCCTGCAGGTGGTTGAGGATGCTTGCCATCCTTGACTGCGAAGTCGCCTCGTCCACATTCACAATGACGTTGGCAAGGAGATTGAATTCAGTCCCGACCATGTCCAATATGGAATTTGGATCAAATCCCCCACTATCCTGAGCGAGCGCGAACTGTGCAGGCGTACTGCTACTATTACCAGTGAATGCCCCACCGCCTATCAGTTCCATTATAATATCTAAGAACTCTCCATGTGTGGACACTAACGCCATGGCTAGAGATCCCTCATACATGGGGTCATCAAGGTTCAAGTCGCTTGATGGTATTCCGAGTTGACCATAGATCGCAGCAGGCACTCCCTGGTCATCAATCATGGAGTACATCACTTCAGCTCCATCAGTGATGAGTCCCTGGAACAGGTCCTCGCCACTGAATCCGTCTTGAGCGAGCGTGTGTCCTGCGGATGCAGTCAGAGGTGCCATAACAAGAAAGCCTATGAACAACACAACAAAAGCGTGCTCTATTCGTATCTTTTTCATTTTTCATATCACTCCTTTGGCCGTACAGTGGCACCGACCATCCCAGTAACAATGACGACTACCACCGGTGTGATAACCCAGATAAGCAACGGTGTCAATACTGCCAACATGTCGATACCTCCGCCACCGCCGAATCCACCTAGAAGTCCGAGCAGTTCACCAATAATTGATTGAACCAATGGAATTCCAAGTAGGTCCGTGATAGATGTACCAGGTGGCATAGGTGGCAATGTGCCAAGATCCATCCCAGTAATCAATAGTTGGTAGACGCTGAATGCTAGGATGAGTAAAGCTGACAGCCATGTGAATAATCCTACAACAAATGCTCCTTTCTTGGTTCCGGCTATTGCTCCACCTACAAACCCAGCTACTGCCCAGATCGCAACCATGACGTAGTTATTCAATGGATTGACAAGAATCGCATTGACCATTACCATGGTCGGACGGACGTAATTGCCAAGCTGAGGGGATAGCCAGAGAATCAAGGTGTTGTACCCCTCTGGTAACAGGAGCCACCCCGCACCAAGAACGATGAGGAGTGCTGCTAGCCAGCCGAAGTACTTTGAACCGAAAGCCATAATTCTCGTGATCCTCCTGTAATCAGAAGTTCTATTACGTTTTTATCATTCTAACATTATTAACTCTATGCAAGACTTACCAATTCGATAAAGGAAACAGCTAGGAACACAGAAATAGTCCTTTCAAAAGGTAGGACGTTGCAGATTGAATGTCTTGCTGTGAGAATTTGAATGTGTATTCATCTGCACATAAATGTTGAAGAATGGATGAGAGGTATGAATGACAAAGATATACTGCAGGATGTATATGACCTAGTGCAGATGATGTCTGCTCTCAACGATACGAGGCGGTCAATCCTGATTGCATTAG
>JAJRZD010000112.1 GCA_024275415.1 archaeon | reverse complement strand
GTCGTGATCTGGCGAAGTGAGAAATAGATATTGAGAGAGGAGTGAAATTTCAATGAATCGTCGAGTTAGAAAAGCGATTATCCCCACAATACTGATCGCGCTAATCGTTACTCTGGCATGGGTTAATGTGCTTGCATATCCTAGTTATACCTCTGAGTGTGGTGGCTGTCATACCAATTCAGGTGTTTTGACACTTGCATCAAATGCCACAGGAACGGTCAGTGCGGTCAATAGCGTGCCGTTCACCTTAGTATACGACGCAGGTGGTTATTCAGGCAGCGACCAAGCATTCTATATAAAAATCGTATCAAGTTGGGCTGACAATGCGCAATTCACCTTCACAGAGGTTGAGGTTCAGGATAATAGTGCAGATGACTTGGATAACACGTTGAATCAAATTACTGTTCAAGTGACATTCACACCAACAGCCACTGGAACCTTTACCATTCGGGCTTGGACAGCGGCCAAAGGGGCTCTTGGAAATAGCTCGGATGTGACAGTTACCGTATCTGTCTATGACCCAGACCCTCCCACGATTGACAGTCCAGCTGATCAGACCATATCTGAGGGCGATCCCAGTGCCTCAGTCACATGGAATCCCTCAGATGCAAATCCTAAATCCTATGAGATATTTGACAATGGAGTCAGTTGGCTTAGTGGCACGTGGGATGGTTCCGCTATCACAGCATCCCTGAGTTCTCTGAGCATTGGGGTGCATGTCATCAAATGCGTTGTCTATGACGTTGCCGGAAACTCAGCTTTCGATGAAGTGCAGATAACTGTCGTTGATGATACAGCGCCAGCTATCACCCCTGAACCAGACCGCGATGTGTCGGAAGGAGCCTCGGAGTGGCTTATCTGGTCCATTTCCGAATTACACCCTGATTACTATACTGTCTTTCAGAATGGCACGAATGTGGACAGCAATGTCTGGGATGGCAGTGATATCACGGTTTCCTTGAGCAGTTTGACGTTAGGAGTCTACAACTACACACTCAAGGTTAACGACACCTCTGGAAATATCGCTATTGATGAGGTTATTATCACAATCGTTGATGGTACAGCACCATATACGAACAGTCCAGATGACATCCTTTACATCGAAGGAGAAACAGGATACTCGATTACTTGGATACCTTCTGATAGTCACCCAGTTAGCTATTCAGTCCTGCAAAACGGCTCACAGATTCGATCGGGTCCGTGGAATTCCACAGGTGAATCCATCACAATCAATGTTGACGGACTAGCTGTAGGAGCACATAATTTCACAATGGTAGCTACTGATATCGGTGGTAATACCGTTGCCGATGTGGTCATAGTGAATGTTGCAAGTGCGATCATTCCATTCATTTACGGGCCAGAAGATTCAACAATTGCTGAGAATAGCGTCAATGTCAATGTGACATGGCGTGTCCTCGATAAGAACCCCTCAAACTACACGATCTATAGGAATGGAACCTTGATAGAAACAGGTCCTTGGGATACAAGTCCTGTAGACATTGTAGCGAACCTCGAAGGCCTGACATTGGGCACTTACAATTTCACCTTACGTGTAGTCGATACAGATTCAAACTATGCAGTCGATATGGTCTGGGTTACAGTATATGATGGCACCAATCCGACAATTGACAGTCCTGTTGATATCATCTTTGATGAAGGGTCAAGTGGGAATGTGATTACATGGTCACCATCAGACTTACATCCGGTATCATATGAGATCTATATCAATGGCACAATTGTTCGGTCAGGCATATGGAACTCGACATCTGAACAGGTCACTCTGAATGTGGATACGTTGGCATTTGGCAACTACAATTGCACATTGAAGGTCATAGATGTGGGTTCCAATTCAGCTACCGATACTGTATTCGTGTCTGTAGTGGATGGGACACCTCCTGTCATTGAGGGTCCTGTTGACTTGGAATACGAGCAGAACACATCTGGTAATCGCATTCAATGGAATGCTTCTGATGCACATCCAAAGAATTTCACGATTCTACGGAATGGAACTGTGATTCAGTCCGGAGGCTGGGATGGTGAATCAGTTTCGCTTTCAGTTGACTTCCTGCTGGTTGGAACCTACAACTTCACACTAGTGGTTTTTGATGTTGGCGAGAATAGTGCAGTGGACAGTGTGTTAGTCACAGTTGTGCCTGCATCCACCACTACGACAACTACTACTACGACAACCACAACGACGACAACAACCACCACGACCACTACGACTACCGGAACTGATACCACTACGACAACGTCAACTACTACAACTGACATCCTGCAAAATGTGCCATGGCAGGGTGTGCTAACGGTAATCCTTAGCTGGTTTGGAGCCACTTTGGTCATCCTAGTGATCTTCAAGTTCATGCGGAGAGAATAAAGGATTCCTGGTGCGCTTATCAAATATAGAATGTAGTCGCAAAAAAGAAAGCCGCAAGGTTTTCATTGGGTAAAGCTCTCCAATGGATATTGGAGAGCTCCCATGTCTTTTTTCAGCATATCGACCTATCTTGACACATCTGCTATTTACAGACGACTTTCACATCTCATGGATCAACCAGTGTATTCGGTACGGCCGAAGGCAATGAGCGAATATCTTGACTATTTCAATAATCGGTGTGCTGGGTCAAAGGGTATGACCGCAGAAACATGTAGATTCATCCCCGGAGGCGTGCAACACAATCTGGCCTTCAACTATCCCTTTCCCATAGTGATTGACAGGGCCGATGGGGCGTATCTTTGGGATATAGACGGGAACCGCTACATAGACTTCCTGCAAGCCGGCGGTGCCACTATTCTTGGCAACAACTACTCTCCGCTTCGACAAAAAGTTCTCGAATTAATCGAGTATAGTGGCCCTGTGACTGGTCTATCCTCTGAGTACGAACTCAAGCTCGCCAAAGAGATATGCAAACACATTCCAAGTGTGGAGATGTTCAGGATGCTTGGGAGCGGCACCGAGTCGGTAATGGCTGCGATTCGAGTGGCACGCCTTGCAACAGGCAAGAAGAAGGTCATCAAGATTGGCGGAGCATACCATGGGTGGAGCGACCAGATGGTGTATGGGCTCCACATCCCTGGGACAGGAAGTTTTGAGGCTCATGGCATTCCCGGCACCTGTAGGAAGCACACTCACGAGGTCTACCCGAACGACACAGAGGCTTTGCGAAAGAAGATTTCCCGAAATCGCCTGCTTGGTGGGACTGCTGCTGTCATTATCGAGCCCATGGGCCCCGAATCCGGAACGCGCCCGGTCGATAAGGAATACAACAAAGAAGTCCGTGAGATATGCGACGAGTACGATGTTCTTCTGATATTTGATGAGGTCGTGACTTTTGGTAGGATAGGTCTCTCTGGAGCGCAGGGTTATTTCGGCGTGACTCCCGACCTGACAACGTTCGGAAAGATAGTTGCTGGGGGATATCCTGGTGCTGGTGGTCTTGGAGGTCGTCGTGACCTCATGGAGCTTCTAGCAGCAGGTGTGGCTGGTGCGAAGAAGAGAGCCTATGTTGGAGGGACACTAGCTGCGAGCCCGCTAAGTTCGGCAGCAGGTTACTACGCTATCAAGGAGATTGAGCGTACTGATGCCTGTGTGAAAGCTGGCAGAGCGGGCGATAGATTGACTCGGGGTCTGGAGGAGGTCATAGAGGATTTGAAACTTCCTTTCGTCGCATACAATCAGGGAGCAATCTGTCACCTAGAAACATCAGGCACCATGTTCGTGAAGGTCAGTCTGTTGAAGATCAAATCAGTTCTCAGGGAAATCAAAGCAAGGCACCGTTTCATGGAAGAGATTGGGGCAGCTTACATGGCAGAAGGCATTGTGACCTTGGCTGGCTCGCGTATGTACACAAGCCTTGCAGACACTGACGATGTGATAGATGATGCATTAATCAGGCTCGGGCGTGTACTAAGTAATGTAGAGGGAACTAAAAGCATCAGTTCTTAGATTGATTTGAATGAATCCCATGGATTTGTAATAACCAAAGATAATAAGAAAACATTGAATGAACTTATGAAGATGGATGTCTAAACAGTGAAGCCATTGGACGAAAGCAGAATCATGAGGTACAAGTCGAAGATATCCTATTATCGAATGTTTCCGAGAGATTGATGATGCACTCCCAGAACCGTCAGGTATTGCATTGAAAGGAATATATTATGATATCAGCTCCGCCGTTGATTCAACAATGGACATAATTGCCATGCTCTGCAAGGATTCGGGCATCATGCCGAAGGGTGACTATGAGAATATCCAGAGCTTGTTTAGTCGTAAATTCATAGACGCAGAGCTCTCGAATTCCCTGTCACGATGCAACGGTCTTAGGAACATTCTGGTGCATCGGTACAATGGAATTGATGCCTCCATTGTGTTAAGATCAATTCAGAATGTCAAGGTCACTTTCACACGCTTCATCGAACTTCTGGAGGGGTATCTGGGTGAATCTTGACAAGGTACGAGAAGAGCTTTCGTTCTTGTCGAACCAAGAAGTATTGTTATTCGGGTCTTGCTTAACCAGTGAATTTGATCCCAACTCTGATATTGATGTTGCAATCATTGCGAGGTCAGAGGATCCTGCGGAAATGATGCGAATTCGAGTAGAGGCATCAGGGAAGGCATCTGAGAAGTATGACATCCAAGTTTTCGAACAGTTGCCATTAATCATCAAAGGTACAATCCTTGAGAACTTTGAAACCCTCTTTGGAAACCCTCTTGAGATTGGCATGTACTTGTACAAATTCAGGAAGCAATGGGACGACTACTCTCACAGGATTGAGGTTCCCACAATTGATGAGATTCGAAGGGGGATGCAAAGGCACAGGTCGTAGGAATAAGGGATCATGCAGGAACTTTTTCAGGCTGTTAATCACATCAGTTTGAAAATGATCATACTGCAAAACACCTTTCCGCAGATGAGTGTCTTTCAATTGTCCTTCATAGGTTCCTCGACACCAAACCCAGTGTCCTTTCAAGTCGCAATAAGATCATTATCTAAGATGCCCTCGTAGCCACTATTGAAACATATCGAGTCCAATTGACCTACATTTCCCGTAACAACTCCACAATATTCAAAACCTGCTAAGAACCATGTTCTTGTTGCTTGAAGGGAATAATATGACGCGGAAGAAGCCCAAAACAGCATCTAAAGATAGGGACAAAGAAATAGTAGGTCAGCTTACGGGAGGAGTCCTGCATGAGTTCAACAATGTCCTTCAGAGCATCATTGGTTTAGCCGAGATGCTTGATGCCGATCCTTCCCTTCCTGAACAAGCCAAAGCAAGTATGAAAGCGATTCAAAAACTCGGCAAGAATGCTACTAAAATTGTACAGAGCATCGGTGAAAGAGACTCCGATAGTGCAGCAACAGACAGTGCACCAAGGGAAACAATTGGAGCACTGCCGCACATCGAACATGAACCAGCAGCAGTTGATAGAAACACGATTCTACTGGCTGAGGATGATCCAATGGTTCTCAAGGTCATTTCCTCTCTTCTGAGGCATTTGGGTTATCCCACGCTAAGTGCAAAGAATGGTGTTGAGGCTCTTGAATTGTTCAAGCAACATTCAAAATCAATTGCACTCGTCATCACCGACTTGGCAATGCCAAAAATGGATGGCAATGAGCTTGCCCAGAAAATCTTGGCTCTTGACTCTGATGCCAAGATTGTCATCATGACTGGGTATCTACAAGAAGATATTCAAGTTGATGTCGAGGCGCTAGGGTTGGTAGGATGGCTCGAGAAACCCGTTTCTATCCATCAACTGAATGATATCATAAGATCTGTGGTTTCTGAAATGTAGACGCCATCACTTGTCTACCTCCGAGGCAACATATTTGAAAAGGGTTTCAACATTCAATCCGCTTTTTGCACTGGTTTCTATGAATTGCCAGCCTAGCTTTTGTGCGAAGTCGTTTGCTTCGACTGTTTCGACTTGTGCAAGTGTTTCAATGTCCTTCTTATTGCCCACAAGGATTCCCGGAAGTCGAGAATCTGACTTTCCAGTTAGTGCCACAGAAAGACCTTCATACCATTCAGGGAGTGATTCGAAGCTCTTTCGATTCGCAATATCATACACAAGAACTGAGAAGTGAGCGTCCTTGTAATAATGTGTCCTCAGTCCTGTGAAATCCTCCTGACCGCCAAGGTCGATAACGGTAAGGATCACAGATCGCCCTCCGTCCAATGTCACGGCCATAGCACTCAGATCCACACCTACCGTGGCTGAATAGTTCTCATCGAATTCGCCCAAAAGCATTCTACGTATCAGTGAGGACTTGCCGACATTCGGCTCGCCAACAAGTAACACCTTGTAGACTGGAACTGTCATTTTGAATCATCTCCCTATGTATCGTATTTTATACTTCAATCTATATGTGATGATTAGTCTAATTGTACCCACCTACTATCTACGATTTTTCCTCGAACATATTCGACCCGAGCCTCGTACCTTAGTTCACCTTGCGAGTCATTTTCTCGAACGTGCAACACGCCATCCAGTATGAATGACAGGAGTGATGCCAATTCTGGCTCATGGACACCTTCCTCTAGGACGAATATGCCCGTTATCCCTTGAGATTTCATTTTTGCACTTACAACCTGAACGAATTTTAGCACCGAGCTTGGATCTGAATAGATTAATAGTGTCGATAGGCTGTCGACACAGCAGATACCACCACGTTCGTTCTGAATGCTATCAAGGAGTACTAGACTCATTGAGTTGAGTTCGGATAAACTTCTGAAGGATCTTTTTTCAGTTGACGCCTTTCCCGCTATGGATGATACACCGTCGATTATCTCTAGATTACCAACCGGCAAGGTATTGATTTTTGTAGCTAAAGCACGAACTTGACTAGGTGTGAGTGTCATTGTTGCGAACACTCCTTTTGTCCCTGATGCCAGTTGACTTCGCATGATACTCAGAGCGAACCTAATCTTTGCACTTCCTGGAGGACCAATGAGCAATAACTGCGTCCCTTCTGGAATAGTGATTTTTGACCCCCTGATTTCAAGATATACCTGATTCAATCACTACCCTCCAATCTCTGGTCCAGTGTCTGTCACCCTAATTCGATGCCATTTCGTATTGACATCGCATCCCAACAGCTCTGCTATGCGTATCTCACGATTCATCATGCCCATGCCATCTTCTGTCACTCTCATAAGGAGCGAGCTATGAGCTAACGCTCGAAGACCCAACGTAAGTTTGGGGTCATGACACCCATCCTCGACGATAGCGATAAGGGTGTACCCTTTTTGATTGAGTCGCTGAGAGAGTACGTGGAAGAAATTCTTGATTCGTGTTTCGTCTGGAGCACCCAACATCAGTCCAGATAGCGAGTCTATTATGACAAGTGTCCCTTCTGGAAGATCCTTTGAAGCCGAGTTAATTGCCAATGACACCTCGGAAAAATTCCCAGGGTTCGAGATCATTGTCGTTGAAAGTCCTTCTCCTTTTGCTCCAACCTTCCAACTATGGGCATCAATGAACCTCAAGTACTGCAAATCGTTCGCTATATCGAAACGGATTCCGAGATGCTCATGAAGAGAAAGCAGTCTTGTGGGTGTGTTTTCGGTTGTAAGATATACCACATTCTTTTTTCTTTGAGTGTACTCATATGCAAGTTTGATACAAAGCAAGGTCTTACCACTACCAGGTTTACCAATACAAGCTAGTGTCGTCCCATCAGGGATTTCTTGGTTCAACAACTTCTTTAGCAGCATGTAAGACCTCTCAAATAAATACAGATTTTCTTAATATAACAAGAATAATATTCATTAATGAATATTGTTCATACAACAGGAAAGGAGCAAATAAAATGGGCGTTAAAGAAAGAACTCTCACGGGAATTTCAGGATTGGATGATGCATTGAATGGAGGCATCCCGCGAGGAAATGTCGTACTTGTAAGTGGTGGACCCGGAACCGGCAAGAGCATCCTTCTCAATCAATTTCTCGTGAATGGGATTCGGATGTATGATGAGCCCGGGGTGCTAGTTTCTCTTGAAGAAGCGAGAAGCTCGACAATACGTAACATGGCTGCATTCGGTTGGGATCTTGAGGAATTTGAGAACGAGAACAAGCTAAGCATAATCGATGCCTCACCGATGCTCAGGGACGACCGGCTAGAGATGCGTCCTGATCATCCTATTCATGGCCGTCAAGAGTTCTCAATCAACGCCCTTGTTGACCTCATCTTCAAGGCAGTGAAATCGGTCAATGCAAAGCGGATAGTCGTTGACTCCATCACGACGCTGACTCTCTTCAAAGAGAATATCTTTGCGATAAGGCAGGATCTGCTGAACCTTGTTCGTGCATTGAAAGCGCATAACATAACGACACTCATCTCATGCGAGAGCCCAAAAGAGGATGAGATTGGTCGGTTCGGTGTTGAAGGTTTCATGAGTGATGGCGTGTTGGAAATGAAGATCCTATCTCGTGGAACAACAAGAACCCGCACAATTGAGATTTCTAAGATGAGAGGGATTCAGCATGTGATGAACCCATTACTCCTGGTCATTGGCTCCGAAGGCATTCAGGTGTCTGATATGCCTCCTATCGATTAATAGACGGGAGTTTGGTATCTAAATGGAAATAGAACATTATTCAATCCCACAAGAGTTCCACGAGTTCCTGAGACGACAATATGGCCAGACGGTGCTTGTCGCTGGCCCTTCAGGGTCTGGCAAGACAGTCTTCGCATTATCGCTTCTCAAAGAATTGCTAAATGAGCACTATGAAAGTAAAAACTACGTCTATGTCACATCCAGAGTCCCGTCATATACAATGCGCATCCAGTTCGAGTGGATGGATCAAGTCATTCAACCGGATCTTGTTCTTGACCTATCCTCACCTAGCAGCATAGCGGACCCTCAAGACCCGACTACAGTAATATCAGATGAGCTGACCTTTCTTAGCGTGATAGACGAGAAAATCCGGCAAACTCGTTTCCCATTCTGTGTTATCGACACGATAGAAGCACTTGCCGAAGTGCTCAATGCAGATGTCAAATCATTGGTATCTTCACTTTCCAAATTGAGCAAGGACACGTTTGCTAAAGTGGTTATCATTTCTGAGCATGAAACGGGATCACATATCAGCTCCGCAGTAGATGGTGTTTTGATTCTGCAAGCCTATGAAGAGGAAAATGGAGGGATCTGGAGAGACATCACTCTAAAGAAGCTCCGTGGGACACGAATTGAAACACGGACGAGGGGTTTTACGATTTCAGATGATGGATTCTCGCAGTTGTGGAACGCAGATGGTGACGACTTACGGAAATTCTCGATAACTGAACCAACATCACATTCAGGAACGCGGTATTATTTAGGACTTCAACCGTTTGACGAGATTTTCAAAGGATTCAGGTTGGGTAGTACTAGTTTCTGGGAGATTGGTGCTGATGTGGACAACGAAGTCATAATCACATTACTTCTCACGACAATCTCGAATTTCACCAATCAAGGTGGAGGAGTTGTCATTATCCCTCCAAACAAGCTCACATTTAGAAGGATAAAATCTGCGGCTTTGAAATACGAATTCTTTGATAGACTCAACACAAATGTACGAATGGTATCATTGCGATTCTCAGACGAAGCAGATCACGACCCAATTATTGCACGTGAGCCATATGTCATATTCACACGCGGAAGAGCTGAGGATATGCGACTATCGTTCGATACCGCCCTGAAGGAGCTTCGCGCTAATGGGTGTGGTGAGATCCTACTTATCATAGGGTTTGGATTCCTTCAATCAATGCTTGATTACGGCGATTTGTCCAGATGGGCAATGAATATAACAGAGATATCCGCACAGGAAAGTGGTCTTTGTATTGCGATTGGCTACAATAGCACACCAAAGGTCAATGAGATGCTAGCCGATTTAGCTGACATGCACATTGGGTTCAGCACACGAGCTTCAGCAACATTGGTCAGGGGTATTCGGCCTCGAACATCGCAGTATTGCATGTACACAATGAAAAAGGATGGAGGCGTAAGGATTGAATTCCAAGAAATCAACTAGAGGGACAATTTTACTGGTCGATGACTCAGAAGATTTCATACGGGCCGCTAGAGTTCTGCTTAGAGGGTTCAACATAGATTTTGCGATGAATGGACTTGAGGCTCTTGAGAAGATCGAAACATCACCTCCCGATATCCTCATCGTAGATCTTGTCATGCCAAAAATGAGTGGCTTGGAGGTCATCAAACAAGTACGGGAGAAATTTCCCGATATTGTCGTAGTGGCACTAACAGCCATTGATGAGGAAGAAACCCTTAGCAAGTGTTTCGATATGGGAATCAAGGATTATATGATTAAGGGTGCTCTCTCATCCGACCGACTCCGTGCTTCCATTCAGAAACTCATTGATGAGTTGGAATGAGATTCATCCGGACGAAATTCTCAATCTGATCACGAAGACTGCTCCCTCGCCTTCATGCCCTGCTGGGATGCAGTTGATGGTTCCCCCATAGGCATTCATTACCTTTCTCGAGAGATAGAGACCCAAACCTGTACCTCCGGTCGTGACGCCCTTTTCGAAAAGGTTGTCTTTGATTTCAGAGGCGATTCCGGGTCCATTGTCAGCCATTCGAACCTCTATGAACTCTCCATCTCTTTTGGCTGTTATTGTAATTGTTGGATTGGGTCCAGCATATTTTGCTGCATTTCGCAGTATGTTGTGAAGACCATTGGGAGAAGTCTGCCGCCTATCACCCGAATCATAAACACATCAGGATCAATCTTTAGAGAACACCTCATACCGACATATGATCGTGCAGCCTCCACTGCGATACTCTCAAGGAATGGTGCAATTTCCTTAGCCTGCATATCATCTGGGCGACCAAATATATTGAGAACATCTAGCATCCGCTCAACAGCAGCAATTGTGGATGATGTGAACTCTTCGACAAGTTCGTCATCCTGGATTAATAGATTGATTGCTTCTGTATTGCTAAAGATTGCCTGCAAATCATTCTTCATGTCGTGGCGAAGAAGTGATGCATATAGTTCCAAGTCGCGGTTGCTGTTCTGAAGGTCCGCAATAGACTGTCGTTTCTCAGAAATATCGATCAATGCCGCAAGGATATGCGGCTCATTTTCGAATTCAATCCTGCTTAGTAATAGCTCGAACCAAACAATCTTCCCATCTTTCTTTGTGACCCTGATGTCTGTCTTGGTCTTGTCATTCTTTCCCTCTCTGATTGCTGTAAACAGTGTTCTAAATTCGCTTCTATCAGTCCAATGAACCATTGTTTCAACATCTTTCGCGGTCATGGATGTGAGTTCATCAAGCGAATAGCCAAGCATCTTGCACGCAGTGGGATTGGAATAGGCAATCTCAGCAGAATCTGCATGAAACACGATGACGCCCTGAAGTGATTCTTCCACTACTTTTCTGTACCTTTCTTCGCTCTGTCGGAGCTTCCTTTCTGCCAGATGAACACGCAATGCATTTAGGATTATGTTTGCAATGATCTCTAGAGTAGGTCTATATCTCTCTCTATCACAAACAAAACATTCTGACCCTATTGCTACAATCAGAATCTCCTGAGTGGCATCGATAGGAATGAAGATGACCTCACCCTTGACTCCAATCTGATTTTCAACTGGCTTCATGCATTGTTCGATGTCAAAGGCCCTCTCACTCCCCTTGTTGGATTTGACTTTCTGGATGTCGAGCATGTCAAGTATGCGTTCTGCTTGAATTGGGTGTTTGTTGTCCAAGGCACACCAACTCAGATTGAGTTTTAACTGGCCTGAATTGGGATCAAGACAGAATAACTCGACTTGATTTGCACCAAGGAGAAAACCAATCTCAGTAATTGTTTCTTCAAGTGCGCGCTTGAAGTCGGTTGTCTTGGAGAGTCTGAATGCGATACTTGCATTCACCTGCTCCATCTCAAGCTTCTTTCCCAACTCAACCTCCATGGCTCTTTGATGAGATTTTTTGTTAAGGACAACAGACGAGTAGTTTTCATCCTTGGTGAAACGAGCAATATATGACTCATGATTTATGTCAATGTCAATCTGTTCAACCGTATCATCCGTGCTAGCCTCTTTAATCTGAGAAACCACTTCGTGCGACCCAATCTCCTCTCTTGCTGATTCGAATGATTGTTTTTTGCCTGTTATTATCCGTATGAATTCTTCATTTGCCCCACATATACGACCAACATTGTCGAAGATACATACTGGAACAGAGATTAAATTGAGATATGCAATTGGAGTCAGCTGGTTAGCATGAGATGATTGATTCGAGCCATTGTCCCTCATTATAGAACACCATTGAGGAAGGTCGATTAGGGAATAAGCTGAGGATACAACTTCCTTAGCATGCGAGTATATCTGTGTTCTTGTAATAATTTTATCTGTAATAAATACAATATTTTTCTTTTCAATCGCCTTGTGGGGATATGACTTATCGTGACTTCGTCAGATTAATACCTAGGCTAAAATAAAAATTAATACAAAAAACATATATAAAATAATTATTACACTATAAAAAATAATAAAGAAAGAGAGGAACCTGTTGTGGCAATAACAATTCGTGGGACCAACAATATGCAGAATATTCCTCTTGTAGAGCTTGAGGCAGACGATGATTCTCTGAAATACTATCTCCGGTTTCTCAATCGATGCCGAGATGGTTTGTTCATCGTTTGCGAAAAATGCATAGAACCAATGGGGACCATGAAGACCAAACAAGACTGAAACGGGCAGAGGAGGATACCAGATACCTGATAAACAATCCCTTTTCTCATCTCCCTTCCGCGATCCGAACTCTGTGTATCCTCCTCACTTCTTGAACATGATTTCTTCTTGACGATTCAGCAACAAGTATGAATTTTCCCCTTAACGGAGAGACGTTTTTTGGTGGAGACTCAAATCCTTGGAAATACAATATCAAAGCGTGCACCACTAGTGTACTCGTGAGGCACACGATCCTTCACTGTGATGGATGCGCCATATTTGTCAGCGATTTGTTTTGCTTGGTGCAATCCGAGCCCTCCGAATCGTCTCTCCTTATCAAATAGCCATTTTTTGCGTTCATCTGAGATGCCGGGTCCATTATCGGCAATTGTCAACAAGTACTTACCATTCGTGTAATCTAAACTGACCCAAATACGCTTCCTCTCCCGGTCGTTGTGGTGGATAGCATTCTCAAGAAAGGTGAGGACTAGATCATCGATGAACTCGTCAGCAACAATGTTCGCCTGTTTTACTGATGACTCAAGCTGGATGTCAATCGCTGGGTTCCGAGCACTGAAAAGTGAAACACTCCTTTGTACGACAGAGTTAAGGTCATGAATCTCCAATGGTACACTGGTTAATCGCTCAGTCCTCTTGACCTTGGATATCAATTCGGTACAGGCCTCGGCTGACTGCTGTATCTGTTCTATAAGTTCTTCAACAATCTCATCTTTGTCAACCAGACGACTGATGATGTCATAACCCATCATCATCGCTTGAAGTTTGTTCCTGATATCATGCCCCATGATATCAAGGTAGAGCATCGCTCTATCTTTTTCTGCTTTGAGCTTTCTCTTTGTTTCCTTTTCTTCTGTGATGTCTTGGATGACAAATATTAACCCCTCGATCATATCGTTCTTGTCACGCAGGGTGGAGATAGATAATCGCACAAGCAACCTCTCGCCCAGTCTTGTCAACTGATACGCTTCACCGGTCCACTTCCCATCCAAAAATACCTGCTTTATGGAATCCTCGTCATCTGGCTCGTTATACTCGGTAGGGATGACGTCAAACAAAAGCTTCCCGATTACTTCAGATTCTTCATATCCGTAAATGTTCTCTGCTGTTCTATTCCATGACAGAATCTTGAGTTTCCGATCAGTTGATATGACTGCCTCAGAGATGTTCTCGAGGATCTTGACAAGATACTGGGTTCTCTGCTCAGACTCCTTGGATTCTGTTATATCTTGTAGAATCATAACAATGTCCTTAGCAGGGCCATTTCCATCGGTCTTCAGCGGTGCAGTAATCAACCTCAGATACGCAATTCCTCGCCTTGATGTACGGAAGATACCTTTGTCTATAGTGCGACTGAAATCGTATCTCACATCTGTTTGAAATGGTCTATCGTCCCTTAAGATATCTCTCACAAAGGTTGATAAATTTGGATCATCGGATAATGATTTTCCAACCACTTCATCAGGACGGGATATCCCCAGAATATTCAGGAGTGACGAGTTCATCCTTAGAATCGTCCCCTGAGGATTGACGATGGCAATTCCTATTGGGCTACGTTCAAAGACACGGTTCAATAGCTTCTCGCTTTCTTCAAGGTTTTGAATCGCATTTTTTAATTCAGTAATATCCTCTCCATATGAAATGAGACCTACGGGATTTTCCCCATATTCATGCAACACTGTACTTTTCCATCTAAACACTCTTTGAGTTCCATCTGGCATCAGTAGTGGGATCTCAGCAATTGAATTCATGTCTGTGTTCATTAAGGATGCGATGAAATGCTCATGTGCCAAGTTCTTATGCTCGTTAGGTACAAAATCTAGGAATGAAACATATTTATCAGAGCGGGAGTCTGAGATACCTAGTAGTTCGGATCCGTACTCGTTAATCAGCGTGACTCTCCCCGATGTATCGGTCGCCACGATTATTGCCCGGGCCGAATCAAGATAGAGCTTCGCCTTATCCTGTTCTTCAGCGATTCTTCTGTTTGCGAGTTTCTTATCAGTTACATCAGAAACCTGGACAATAAAACCTTCAGGGTCATCCGGGCCGAGCCTGGAAATGGCCAACTCTAGGTATGCTTGTCCTTTACGATGAGTAGGGATTGTTCGATTCCTTCTTAGGTCATCAAAGTCCAATGTGCTTTCGATGAAGACATCACTATCACTCAGTAGCTGAGACCTATCGACCTTGTAGAAATCGAATAAGTTGATATCCCTTAGGTCTCGACTATTCTCCACTCCCAACTGACTGATACTTGCCTCATTGACGGCTATGAGCGTTCCATCAGTATTGAATATGTTGATGGCGATAGGGGATTTCTCAAAGATGCTCTTGAATAGCGCCTCATTCTCACGGATTGCAAATTGAAGGTTTTTCTGGTCTGTTATGTCAATGTCCAATCCAATGAATGAGTTCAGTTTCTCATCTTCATTAAGGAATGCAAACACTTTGGTTCTAATCCAGCGAGTCCTACCATCTTGGGTTATAATTCTCAATTCGATTGGGTGAAAAGTCAACCTTCTTCGTACAGATTCTAGGTATTTTCTAGCAGTTGCCTTATCATCAGGATGAATGAAATCCAGCCAACGTCTTTTATGTTCGATAACATTCTTGGAGTTGACCCCGTATATTCGTTCGAAAGAAGGGTTGATATACTCGATCTCCAGGGAATCCCATTTTGCAATCCATACAGCCTCTTGAAGGAATCGTGCAATCCGTTCTATTTTTCGTTCATCAGTCCTAACACCCTGAAGTATGCTGTTTAATCCTCTCACACCCGTCCTTCCATCCAGTCTTTCTTCTAATCTATGGGCAACCTCAGCAAGATCTACTGGCTCAACAAACAATCCGAATGGCATACTTTCTCCTTGAGAATCACTGTCACCAGACTCATAGAATAGGATTGTCGTACCACTATTGACTGATAGCAACGAAACAAGCCTCGATAATGAGGACATCCCTAAGCTAAGAAGCACAGCATCATAGAACCTTTCACCAACCAACTCTGTGAGTTCCCTCTCACTAGATGCAACATGAACGCTATAACCTCGTGATTCTAAAGCGGATTTCAAAACTCCGCAAGCCGTCTTGTCCTCACCTGCAATCAGAATCTTCGGATTATCTGTACTACTCACCAATGTTCGCACACTCGCGATGGCTGATCATTGTTCATAATGTCATTGCGATGCACAAGTAAGCCTCATTACAAGTCTTATTATCACCATTTTTTACAATATTATATGTAATAAATCATTACATAAAGAAAATAAAAAACCTTTGTTGATGGACTTGTTTTTTGTTCATATTAAGCGAAAACGGTTCCTAATTTCCGGTATAATATTTTCTCAAATATCCTAGACGGAATTATTTTATTAAAGGGAGGGCGATGTGAAAGTGAGATTAGGGTACTACGCCATCAGCAGTACTTGATACGTTTCCTCAACCTCAGCTGATTCAACTTCCGGTAAGAGGTGGTTGCATGACAATACAGATACTCATAGTCGATGACGACAGGGATCTTCTCGTACTGATTGAGAGGTTCTTGACACGGGAGCATCCGGAGTTCAAGACCTTCTTATCCGTGTCTGCACAGGACGCTCTTAGACGGATCGAGTCAGAAGGCTTTGATGCCATTGTCTGTGACTTTCATTTAGGAGAAGGGGAAATGAACGGCCTTGAGCTCTTGGAATGGTTGCGCGGTGCAGGCAGCGATATCCCATTCATAATGTTTACTGGACGCAGTCGTGAGGAAGTGGCAATTCGTGCTTTGAATCTTGGAGCAAGCTTCTACTTGAAGAAGGATGTAGAGGATTTTGAGAACCTATTCGAAGAGCTAGCCCATCACATCAAGAATGCCGTAGAAAAAAAGGAGATTGAGGAGGCGTTACAAGAAAGCGAATCTCGTTTCAGAGCAATCTTTGAGTGGGCATCAGTTGGGATTGCCCGAGTGACAATTGATGGCTATATCCTTGAGGCAAACTTTGCATTAGCGCAAATGCTTGGTTTCGAGCTTGAAGAGCTCTCTGGCATGAACATATTGGAGTTCTCAACAGGGGATGAGAAGGAACTTGAGAGCAGGTTAACAAGAGAGATGGTTCAGGGGATAAGAGATAGTTACCAGCTGGAAAAGCAGCTTATGAAAAAGGATAATGAACGTATCTGGGGACGAGTCAGTGTATCGGCCGTCCTGAACTCAAAAGGAGAGCCTGTCTTCACCATTTACATGGTCGAGGATATCACAGAATCGAAGCGAGATCGATATGCACTCATGGAAAGTGAGGAACGATTCAGAACGATTTTCGAGAACAGTGGTTTAGGGATCTTGGTCTATCGCCCCGATGGTTTGATACTAGATGCCAACCCTGCTCTTTGCTCAATGCTGGGCTATTCACGGACAGAGATACTGGCCATGATGCCGAAGGATCTTGTCCATCGCGAAGATTTCAAAGCAAGCTATGAAAAATATATGAGTGTAATCGCCGCAGGTGGCTCTGTCTTTAATGCCCCACACAGGTTTTTTTCGAAAAATGGCGAGATCATATGGACAAATGTGAACATATCAATCCAATATTCTCCGGATGGTGATCCTGAGATTCTATATGGAATGATACAGGACATAAGTGAGCAACGGCAAGTTCAAGAAGAATTGAGCAAGAGTGAAGAAAAGTATCGGGCGTTAGTGGATCAGGCATCAATGGGAATCATCCTGCTGGAAGGCAACCCTCTCAGGATATCATACGCGAACCCTCTTGTGTGCAGAGTTCTTGAGAAACCCCTGGAGGAATGCACCAAGCTCGCAACCCGTCAGCTTCTGGATTATATCCATCCAAAGGACTCAAAACGTGTCAGAGCGTTTCTAGACCGGTTCTTGACGGGGTCTGATGCGGAATCGAATATAGAGTTCGTGATTATTGATCCTAAGCAAAGAGAACTTTGGGTTCAATGCACCATATCCCGAATTCAGATTGGCGGCTCCACGCTATATCAGGTCATCCTCATTAATACGACTGAGAGGAAGAAGTATGA
The DNA here is from genome assembly GCA_024275415.1 of archaeon. GTDB lineage: Archaea > Asgardarchaeota > Thorarchaeia > Thorarchaeales > Thorarchaeaceae > MP5-2226. The sequence continues at coordinate 21,277 of JAJRZD010000112.1, read as the reverse complement.
GATGGATCTCCACGAGTCCAAGGAGAAATTCGCAAGGATGTTCATGGAGTCTCCTATCGCTATAGAACTGGTTGACGAGAAGGGAAAAATCATTGACATCAATCCTGCTGGTCTGAAAATGTTTGGGGTTAGTCAGAAAGAGGAACTTATAGGGTTCGATCTACATAAAGACCCAAATACGCCTGACAATGTAAAAGAAGCATTGACAGAGGGGAAGCCATCAAGATTCACCAACATCTTTGATTTTGACATCATTCACAAAGAGGGATTATATCAGACCTCAAAAACCGGAAAGATGTTTGTGGATGCAAGAGTCACACCGCTAAAAGACCCTACAACAGGACTCACTTTTGGCAATCTAATCCATCTACAAGATATCACGTTTGAAAAGCAACAAGAGCAGAAACTCCTTGAGCAGGCAGCATTACTGGAGAATGCAAGCGACGCGGTCATCTCTACTGATGAGAATTTCATAATCAAAACATGGAACAGAGCAGCTGAAAACATGTATGGCTGGAAATCTAAAGAGGTCATTGGGAAAGTTGCCGGTGATGTTCTTCGTCCATTACGATATCCAACTGGTACGACCGATAGTGATGTCAAGTCAGAGATTAAGAAAAATGGTGGCTGGCGGGGAGAGGCTATCCAGAAGACAAAGGATGGACGGACGATACACATTGCCGGTTCTGTATCCCAAATAAAGGATGATAATGGCAAGCCAATAGGATATGTCATTGTAAACAAGGACATGTCTGACATCAAGAGGCATGAACACAGGCTAAGGCTAACACAGTTTAGCGTGGACACATCGCCTATCCCTATTTACTGGGTGCGTCCAAATGCTAGCTTCATGTATGTGAACAAAGCCGCAGCGGATATGCTGGGATATTCGATAGATGACCTAATGAAGATGACCGTCCACGATATTGATATCTTATACGATCATAAGCGATGGGCCAAGTTAAAGAAGGAGCTCGACAATGCGAAGTCATTAACATTCGAATCGAGATTGAAAAAACATGATGGTAGTATCATTGACGTTGAGATTACGACAACATTGTTAGAATATGAAGGACAGAAACATATCAATGCTAGTGTTGTTGACATCACTGAAAGGAAAGAGGTATTGAGGAAATTACAGGAATCAAAAGAGCGTTATAAAATGATACTGAACTCAATGTCGGATCTCGTATTCGTATTTGATGAAAACAATCGATATGTCGAACTTATCAATGCAGACAAGGTAGATTTACCAAGGTTTCCTGATGAATTCATAGGAAAAACTCCTTCAGATGTGCTAGGGCCGGAAGTTGGGAAGAGATTCAATGTGGCGTTCGAGAGAGTTAGAGTGACTGGGAAACCCCAATTTGTCGAGTATTCGGTAGTTATCCGAGGTCGTGAACATTGGTTTTCATCAAAGATATCTTTGCATGAGAACGGCAAGGGCTTCGTATCTGTTTCGCGAGATATCACTGAGCAGGTTATGGCAACAAGAGAGTTGATGCACCAACGAGAAGAACTGAGTCAGTTCGCTCATACAATGGGTCATGATATCAATAACTTCGTTCTGAAATTGAGGATGATGACCAAACTCATTGAATCATCTGAGAATAAAGAGCAAATCGACAAGATGAACAATATTCTTGTCGAAATGAGTGAGATGGTCAAGCATTCTGTTATGCTAGCTGACGCGGGTCTTACTGTTGATAAGCAACAAGACATTGATTTGCATTTGCTGATAGACAATATGGCATCAACACTAATCCCGGAAGGCACTTCTTTTGAGAACACTTGCAAGTTGCGTATCACTGGCGATAGAAGTAAACTTTCCCAAGCATTGACAAATATTGTGGAGAATGCACTCCAGCATGGCAAACCGCAGAAGATATTTTTCCGATGTGAAAAGCAGGACTCCTCGTATATATTGTCAATAGCCAATGATGGACGAGAGATACCTGATGATATCCGTGATGATATATTCACAAGAAGAATATCAACAATAGATCCACGTCGGGGATTCGGATTACAAATTGTCCGAAAAATCATCGAATCTCACGGCTGGTCCATCCAACTTGGCAAAGACAAGCAAACCACGTTCGAGATTATAATTCCAGATGAGGATGTGCTTGCCAATTAGATTATAAATAACACAAATACGACAGTTTTATATGATAATAATCAAAAAAGGAAATTGAGAGGACTCTCTTATGAAACAATCAACAACAGATGATTATCCTGACTTAGTCAGGTTCTTTGAAAAGCAATCAGACTGGTTGGGACTGCCGAGGAATACAGGACCTGTACTTGCCTCCCTTTATGTGGCCAAGTATGAATCCAATGAACGATTAAGTGTGGACGACATCTGCGAATTTACAAACTACTCCCGAAGTAATGTAGGACTCATCATTTCGCAGCTTGAGGCTCTAGGACTAGTCTATGGTGCTGCGGATTACAAACAGACTGGTCGAGGCAGAAGAAGGATTCTATATTCAATTGATGAAGAAGCCAGCTCGCTCATCTCCATAGGGGTCAAGAAGATGGTGGATCAGCTGAAAGAAATCGTGGTTAACATAGACTCCCTTATTGAGTTGTATAGCGATGACGCACCTTTTATTGTAAAGATGTTAAAGGAGCTAAAGAAAAGCGCTCAAGATAGCCATGCGCGATTGACTCTGTGACTCTTGGAGTTTTAGACAATAACTGACTCTGCGAAAAATCAGCAGGAAGTTCCCGTTTGAAACAAACAAAAATAGATATGTGCCTGAAATTTTAACACCTGAATCTCTAACACTATCAGTCGTATGACATCTGATTGGACTCCTTCCAACTCTGTAACAACCACAATGTTCATTAAATGAATGGCTTAGGTTTATAGAGAATGGCACGGATCCTGCTTGTTGATGATGACAAAGACCTGAACAACCTTCTGAAATATGTCGTGGAGATGACAGACCATAAGGTAATCGCGCAGGCGATAAATGGACTAGAAGCGGTTGAGCTATTTTTGAAGCATTTGGACGAGATTGACTTGGTCATCATGGATCACAGGATGACAGTCATTGATGGTGTAAATGCTACCAAGAAGATTCTTGAGATAAAGCACGACACAAAAGTGCTCTTCATCAGCGCGGACGAAACCGTCCAAGAGGAAGCGCTACAAGCAGGCTCAGTGCACTTTCTCTTGAAACCATTCAGCTATGACGAATTCATTAGCATCATAAACAAGTATGTTGAAGATTGAATAAGAAGGTCAAGCCCACTACTTCATATACTGCGGGGATTGCGTTGAGGAAGGATATGAAACCTCGAATCATTCCTAATCCGATAGTTGAGATGATATCACTAGAGTGTCCATTGCATTCTAGCCTGCAATAAAGAAACAGGAGGGGATAGAATACCATCACCTCCGTTCTCAGCTCACATCCAAGCCTCATCACTAGCAGGAAGTGTTTCATTGGGTGGCTGTGACTCTGTATGCTTCTTCACGATATCAACAAGTCCGGGGATCCAGTCAAGTCCAAGTGCCTTTACCTTGTCCAATGTGGGCACGCCATTCCGTGTCCAGCCTCGCCGTTTGTATGCCGCATCAGTAAGGAGCCTGTAACGTTCCTCCCGGATTTCTCGTAGCTTGTCTTTCTTCTCAGTGGTTGTCATACCATCAATATCGATTCCTGACTCCTTGAGTTGGGTATCATAACGTTCCTGTCGTGACTTATATTCCCAATCAGTGACAGGTCCAGCGCTCCTGTATGGGATGAAAGAGTCATTTATTCGCAGCCCTTTGCCTTGGCGAATGTTGAATATCCTCTGGAAGTTGTAGACTTTCTCAGACATGCCTACGAGGTCATCACCCTTAGTTGGACGTCCTGTCATCGCTTCGAAGAACCGTGCATAGAACTCAATATGCTTGGGAACCTTTGCAGGCTCATCAGTCTGAGCATTGTCAGCAGGAACGACATCATTCCACGGTAGCTTACACAGTCCGTTCAACCCGAACCATGTTCGCCACATTGGGAACCAGTGAAGTGCCTCTGCTTTCTGGTCAAAAGTTGGCATATAGTTGTGAACCATGTCAAGGAATATCAACCATGCCTCATCATGCTGTGGACCTTTTAAGGCGAGTCCGTAACCCCCCTGTTGAGCAAGGCTTTCCTTGGTCATGTATTCGGAGTATTCAAGACCCTTATGTTCCATCCCTATGTCCTGCATGATCTGTTCATCGACACCGAATTTTCTGAAGTAGCCTTTGAGATAGTGCGTCCCCTTGCCAAAGTGCTCACCGCCAAAGCCCTTACCCTCAGCAATCTCGTGAAGGACAGCTAACGCCTCTTCTCCTGCGCCCCATGTGAGCTTGTGTCCCCCAGTAGCCTTCTCGTCGATATATCCCTCTTCAAAGAGTTCCATCACGAATGCCATTGTTGTGCCAAAAGATATCGTGTCGATCCCATAGGCGTCACAGTAAAAGTTCATCTCTGCAACATAGTGAGGGTCGAACACACCAATATTAGAACCACACCCAGCGATGGTTTCGTACTCGGGCCCATCGACCAGAACAGTCTTGCCTTTGAATGGCCCTGTTTTAGGGACAAAGCCCTCAATGCAGTGTGAACAATTGATGGCACAGGGTCTCCAACATCCATCCCAGCCCTTTCCGGGATTCGTGAATATCTTTTCCCAGACATCGCCAAACAGGTTCTTCGCTTCAGGATCACTTCCAGTCCTAAAGTTGCGTGTTGGCAGTAGGTCGAACTCGTCCATGATGCTGGGCAGGTGTCCAGTTCCAACAACACGCATCCTGTTCTGCTTTGAATCGAGTTCGAGGATCTCGCTGGAATGCTCACGACCGACCTTCTTTACTCCATCCGGATCCGCAGGATTGTTCATATCTAGTGTGATTTTCTGAATCTTGCAGACTAAAGCCTTGATTCTTTTGTTACGGAATACAGTACCAACTCCTCCACGGCCTGCTTGCTTGTATCTAGGCATATTCCGTCTCATATCCCACCAGCTAAAGTTCAGGCACCCCATCCATGCATGTTCAGCACCAGGTCCCGCTGACACCACCGACAGATCCTTACCGTCCTTTTCAGTATGCCTTTCGCTAAGAACCCGCGTGATCTCGTAGGCCGTGTCAGGAAGGTCAGAGGCATCATATATCTGAACCTTGCCGTGATCTCCATCAATGAAGATATAGATATCAGAATTTGCCTTTCCCTGGATTTCCATGGCATCAAATCCACTGAACTTCAGGTGGGGCCCAAAATACCCTCCCACATTAGAGTCAATCGGGATACCAGTCATAGGCGAGATTGTCGTCACGATTGATTTTCCAGCTCCCGGGTACTGGGTCACGCCTCCCAATGGTCCTGAGGCGATACAGATCTCATTCTCGGGATCATCCCATTTGACAACCTTGTCTTTAGGTAGCCCGTTCCACATAAGCCACAGGTCGAAGCCTTTTCCTCCAGTGAAGGTTTCTTTCATCTTCTCATCAACAGGCTTGACCTTGATCTCGTTGGTGCTCAAATTCACGTAGAGCGTCTGATTGGCATAGCCGCGCTCTATCTTTGGTACGTCATAGGTGAACTCCTTCAGCATCAGACTCACCATCATCCATTCTTCTACCTTGCTCTCCTTCAAGGCATGAGCCGTTATCGGCTGCCCTCAACATTTGAGTGTTGTCATAGACGACATGAACATGTGTTCCTATTGGACAATCTATTTTTGGGATTGAACAACTGCGTGTTTCATGGAAAAACTGTTTTAAGGGTCAGGTTGCAGCAGGCGTGTGTGTCATGTTGGAGATGAATCAACCGGACATGTGTGCTCCGTGAAATCAGGGGAATAGAACATTGAACGAGATAATGTCGGTTCTCGAACAGTCATTGACTGATGCTAATTTTAGGAAACTGCTTGCGATTCCTAACAGGCGAGTGCATAAGTTCGTAGCAGATGCAATAAGGCTCTGCAAGCCGATGAAGGTGTTCGTATGCAATGATTCGAGAGAGGACACCGAGTACATCCGACGCACAGCGATAGCACGGGGAGAGGAAGCACCACTTGCCAACCCATACCACACAGTCCATTTCGATGGTTATTTTGATCAGGCACGAGATAAAGAACGTACGGTCTATTTAGTACCAAAAGGTGAAGTTTTAGGTGAGCATCTATCTCAGATAGACCGCGACTACGGTCTGCAATTGGCCCGGGATCGACTGTCTGGAACCATGGAAAATAAGAAGATGGTCGTTCGCTTCTTCGTTCTCGGTCCTCTGGACTCGCCGTTCTCCATTCCCGCCGTACAGATAACTGACTCGTTCTATGTGGCACACAGTGAGGATCTACTCTATCGACGCGGGTATGATTACTTCAGAAGGATGCCGGAGGATCACGAGATCTTCTGGATGCTGCATTCTTCTGGCAAGCTCATCCATTCAGTGAGCACGGACTGGAAGAAACGAGGTGTCATGATTGACTACAAGACAAATACCGTCTACAGTATGAACACTCAATATGCGGGGAACACTATCGGACTGAAGAAGCTTGCACTTCGCCTTGCGATTCGGAAAGCTGACAAAGAGGGGTGGCTTGCCGAACATATGTTCCTTATGGCCGTACATGGACCCACCGGACGGAAAACATACTTCACAGGGGCATTCCCATCCGGATGTGGAAAGACGAGCACATCAATGACCCGCGGCAATTCCATCGTGGGAGATGATCTTGCATATCTCAGAAAGATAGATGGAAAGGTCAGGGCTGTGAATGTCGAACGAGGTATCTTCGGAATCATCCGTTCTGTGACTGAAAAGGATGACCCAATAATCTGGGATGTCCTCCATTCAAAACAGCCCGCTATCTTTTCAAATGTACTTGTGACGGAGGATGCTGAGCCTCGCTGGTTGGATGACGGACTCCCGCCTCCAAAGGCTGGAATCAATTTCTCGGGCGAATGGTTTGAAGGAAAGGTTGATCGAAACGGTGAGGTCATCCCGTATGCTCACAAAAACGCAAGATACACCATTGGTCTGGACGGTCTCTCGAACTTGGACGATGCTCTAGATGACCCCCGCGGTGTGGAGGTAGGAGGCATCATTTATGGTGGAAGAGACCGCGATACCTGGGTGCCTGTTCAGCAGTCATTGAACTGGGAACATGGCGTCATCACAATGGGTGCAAGCCTTGAGTCAGAAACCACCGCAGCAACATTGGGACCAAGTGGTGTGAGAAAGTTTCAGCCTTTCTCAAATCTAGATTTCATCTCAATCCCACTGGGCAGGTATATCCAGAACCACCTAGATTTCGTTGTGGATATCGACTCACCCCCTCTCATCTTTGCTGTGAACTATTTCCTGAGAGATAAGGAAGGTAATTTCATAACTGATAAGTCAGACAAGCGTGTCTGGTTGAAATGGATGGAACTAAGGGTGCATGACGAGGTCGATGCAATCGCAACACCAACAGGACATATCCCCCATTACGAAGACCTCAAATCATTGTTTGAGAAGCATCTGGACAAGGAATATTCGGAAGCCGAATATGAGGAGCAGTTCAAGCTCAGGGTGCCAGACCACCTCGCCAAGATTGAGAGGATCGAGAAAGTATACCGTGAAACGGTGCCAGATGCCCCTGAATTGCTCTACAGGATTCTATCTGAACAACGAGCAAAACTGGAAGCCATCAAGCATCGACTTGGTGATTGCATTGTTCCTTCTGTGTTGGCATGATAGTTGATACTAACCAACTGTCCGACCTGATATTCAAGATTTGTTCAGAGATAGATTAACTCGTCTAGAGTGGCATCAATGGTGACTTAGTATGAGCACTTGTGTCTTCCATATAGCCACACACCACCATGTTCGGTTTCTTCTATAGAAACATTCATTTTGGAAATGGCTTTTATCCCCAAGGCAGGCATTAAACAGGAATACCACGTTCCAGACATGTGTTTCACGGCCATCCGAAATATGTCACATTTCGGACATTTCAACATCATAATAAGCTCATTTCAAAACATAAACAATTATTCTTTGCACGTTTCCAAACTGCGCAAACTTATTTCATTCTTTTCCAATTAGTATAGCAGGTTAACTAACCTTCTGATGGACATCAAACATCTGTGACTGTACTCTGATGGCGATCAAAGATTATCCAAGACCAATGAGTGTGCACATCTATGCGATGGTCTGAGTATTTGAACAATGAATCATTTCGGGCCTATCTCAGAGAAAGTCACACTTTGCACTGCTTTGTTAGGTTAGAGAATATTTCTGGATTAAGGAGTTTAAATAATGACTGTTGATCATCCTACGCAAACAAATCCTGCAAATAAGGACACCCAGGAACCCAGTGCACTCGTGATAGGTGGTGGTGTTGCTGGAATGCAAGCCGCATTGGACATCGCAAACCAAGGTTTCAAAGTCCATCTTGTCGAGAAGACGCCTAGCATTGGCGGACATATGGCAGCAATAGACAAGACCTTCCCTACCCTTGATTGTTCAGCATGCATACTGACGCCACGATTGAGTGAGGTTGCACGACATCCAAATATCGAGCTTCTGACGTATTCTGAAGTCAAGCGAGTGACTGGCAAAGCTGGCAATTTTCATGTGGAAGTCATCAGGAAACCTCGATACATTCTGGAAGACAAATGCTCGGGATGTGGCGACTGCTCTGAGGTCTGCCCTATCGAGGTTGCAAATGAATTTGATGAGGGATTGGGCTTCAGGAAAGCGACCTATTTACCGTTCCCACAGGCTACACCTAATGTGTACACGATTGATAAACGAGACCACCCAGCCTGCAGGATTAATTGTCCAGCAGGCGTGAATGCTCAGGCATTCGTCACTTTGATGAATCAAAAGAAATATGCAGAAGCCATCAGAATTGTGCGGGATGCAATACCATTCCCGGGCACTCTCGGAAGGGTCTGTGTAAGCTGGTGTGAAGGGCAGTGTCAACGAGGAGAGTATGACGAGAGCGTTAGCATCAGGAATCTCCACCGTTTCCTCTCAGACTACGAGAGAGAACACAACACACAGGTCACGGTGGAACCTCAAATCAAGAGGAGTGAACGGGTTGCCGTTGTGGGTGCCGGACCAGCAGGAATCTCATGTGCATATCATCTTGCCCGTAAAGGGTATCCTGTGACTGTTTTTGAGAAGAGATCAGAAGAGGGAGGACTGCTGAAATATGCGATACCTGAATACCGACTGCCAAGGGACATCCTTCAGGAAGAGATCCAATGGGTCGCAAAGCACGGCGTCGAGTTCGTCTGTGACAGAGAGATACAATCAATCGATGAGCTCAAAGATGAAGGATTCAAGGCAGTCTTCATAGCTACAGGCGCCAGTCACAGTAACAAACTGATGATTGCAGGTGAAGACTCGAAAGGTGTATACCATGCAATTGATTTTCTCGATAGAGTCGCGTCTCACAAGCCTGTAGAATTAGGTGAACGCGTAGTGGTCATCGGGGGTGGCGATGCAGCCGTGGATTCGTGTAGGACAGCTCTTCGTCTGGGTGCGTCCGAAGTCACAATGATATACCGGCGCTCACAGGTCGAACTCCCAGCCATCCCATCAGAGGTAGAGATGGCCCGTCAGGAGGGGATCCGCTTCATGTTCCTCACGAATCCAGTAGAGGTTCTGACCCAGAAAGGTACTGTGCAAGGTGTCAAGTGCATCCGAATGCGTCTGGGTGAACCTGACCACTCAGGGCGAAGGAGACCTATCCCAATACCTGATTCGGAGTTCACTGTCGTTGCAGACACTATGATTATCGCAGTTGGTCAGTCTGTAGAACCAATTCCACTCCACAACGATTTGGATACTACCGAGTGGGGTACCATTATCACAGATCAAGTCACATTGCAAACGAGTAATGAGGGAGTCTTCGCTGGTGGTGACTGTGTTCTTGGCCCAGCCACAGTAGTGCAGGCTGTTGGGCAGGGTGAGGAGGCTGCAATATCTATCGATAGATACCTTAACGGACTGGATATTCGAGCAGGGCGAGACCCTGAGGTCTACAGGATTGCAAGACCAAAGATAGACCAATCGACATTCATACCACAAGCCAGAGCTGAGATGCCCCATCAGAGCATCGCAAGTCGTAAAGGCGATTTCTCAGAGGTCGAGCTTGGATTTGATGAAGATACTGCCCTCGATGAATCAGGGCGCTGTCTGAACTGCACGATATGTTGTGAGTGCATGAACTGTGTGGAAGCATGTGATAGAGATGCCATCGATCACTCGATGAAGGAGGAACGGTTGAGCCTGAACGTGGGAGCCATTGTAGTTGCCACTGGATACAAGCTCTTTGAGGTCAGCAAATACAAACGGCTTGGATATGGTAAGTTCAAGAATGTCATAACAGCCATGGAATTCGAGCGACTCATCAATGCAGCGGGTCCTACTCAAGGTCATCTGATACGCCTGAGCGACGGAAAAATGCCGAAGAACATCGGGTTCGTGCAATGCGTCGGAGCGCGAGATACTCAGAAGAATGTTCCCCATTGTAGCAGGGTCTGTTGTATGTATGGCATCAAGAATGCTGTGATGGCTAGAGAACATGACCCAGAGGCGAAGGTTTCTATATACTATGCGGATATTCGAGCGTTTGGCAAAGGGTTCGAGGAGTTCTTCGAGATGTCAAAGACCCGATTTGGCGTCAACTTTGTCCGAGGGCGTGTTGGTGAAGTAGACGAGAACCCTGAGAATGACAACCTCATGATCCAAGTAGAGAACACAGAAACTGGCTCCGTTGAGAAGGTTGAGCATGACCTTTTGGTGATAAGCCCAGGTCTGCTTCCTGCAGATGATGTCAATATACTAGCAGAGGAGCTTGGAATCGCCCTCTCAGATGAAGGCTACATCGATGTACGGAACGAGCTCACTTCTCCTGTCGATACCAGCAAGATGGGTATCTTCGTCTGTGGTTGTGCTGATGGGCCGAAGGACATACCCGATTCAGTGACTGCGGGAAGTGCGGCCGCCATGAGAGCATCAATTGTACTGGGGGGAATGATTGCAGGCCAGGATTCCGAACATACTATAGAAAGTCTGGCTCCAGAGGCTGAGCTTGAAACAACCAAATCGAGGTGACGAATATAATGCATACTTGTACAACAAAAGGTCAAGAGAAATCTATTCATGTTCCAACCTCAGCTTTTGCCAAAGAGGTTGAGAAGGTAGAAGGCGGTGAAGCCATCAACAAGTGTATCCAATGTGGCATATGTACTGCTAGCTGTGTTGTGGCCAATGCGACCGATCTATACAGGCCAAGACGAATGATCCAAAAAATCATCCTTGGACTTCGAGAGGAAGTTCTTTCGAGCGACCAATCGTGGCTCTGTCTTAATTGCAGGATGTGTGAGGAACGCTGCCAAGAGGGAGTGTCGCCTGCCGAGATATTCCTTGCTGTTCGAACGATTGCAGCACGAGAAGGACATGTCCCGCGGGTCTTCAAAGAGGCTGTGAAGACTGTGTTGGAGGATGGTTGGATGCTGAAAGATGCATACACTGATTTTCAAGAGGACGAACGCGAGGACCTTGGACTGAACCCTGAGCTACACATGAACAACGAGTTCGTTGGAAAGTTGAGAAAAAGGTATTTCGAACGAAAGAAAGCTGCTGAGGAGAGTGGGAGCTAATGGATATGCTGCTCTATAGAGGCTGTACCACCCCAGTCAGACTTCCAGCATACGAGGCTGCCACTATCGCGGTCCTTGAGAAGCTCGGAGTAAATGTCATCGAGCTGAAAGATACAAATTGTTGTGGCGCTCAATACGTCGAATCCATGGACAGGATGGCTTTTGCGTCTATGAGTGGAAGAATACTGGCACTGGCTGAGCGCGAGGAAAAGGACATCCTTGCAATTTGTGGTGCATGTTCAGGGTCTCTCAAGACGAACAAGCACTTTCTTGACCATGATATCCGTGCTAGAGATGAGGTGAATTCCTTACTTGCAGAAGAGGGTTTGAAGTACAGTGGTAAAGTCCGTGTGCGTCACCTCTTACAGGTCTTGGCAGAGGATATTGGATTCGACAAGATAGAACGGGCTGTTGTCAAGCCCTATAATGGCATCAAAATGGCGGCGCACTATGGATGCCATGTGACACGTCCCTACGAGATAGTCCATGTTGACGACCCCGAGAACCCCACTATCCTGGATAGACTGGTTGAAGCTGTGGGCGGACAAGCAGTGGACTATCCTGGAAAGACACGTTGCTGTGGGGGTCCGATGCTCGCAATGGATGAGGATGTCGCTACGACCATTGGACTGGACAAGATCGATAACGTTACCAAAGCTGGAGCAGACGGGATTGTGACAGCTTGTGTGTTCTGTGATATCCAGCTGACCCAGGTACAGTTCGGAGGGGGAACCAGTGATCGACAGAAGATACCAGTGCTACCCATCACCCAGTTTCTAGGGCCAGCATTGGGCTTGGACGAGGACATGTTGGGTGTCGAGCTGAACAAGATTGACCCTCATTCGGTAATTGACTGTTGTGGGGTGAGCCAATGACAGAAGACAGTGTAGGAATGAACGCCATGGAATCAAAGGAAGAGCTACGGATTGGTGTGTTCGTGTGCCATTGTGGCCATAACATTGCAGGAGTTGTGGATGTCGAGGATGTGGCAAAAACAGCAGCCACTCTACCAAATGTTGTATTTACAACTCATGAGATGTTCACCTGTAGTGATGCAGGTCAGGAAACCATCAGAACCATGATACATGAACATAACCTCAACAGAGTTATCGTAGCCAGCTGCTCACCGCGGATGCACGAACCTACATTCCGGAGAGTGGTTGAAGAAGCCGGATTAAACCGTTATCTATTCGAGCAGGTGAATCTACGCGAGCACGTTTCTTGGTGTCATATGAGAGAACCTGAAGCTGCTACAGCCAAAGCCAATGACCTAGTTCGGATGGCGGTGGCACGGGCTGCAAATCTTGAGCCATTGCCAATCAAAAAGGTTGAGATCACTCCTCGCACACTTGTCGTGGGTGGAGGGATTGCAGGGCTCAGGGCGGCCCTTGATATCGCAGACAGAGGGTTTGAGGTAGTGCTCATCGAGCGAGAAAGGGAGCTTGGCGGCAATGTCCGGAAGTGGGCCCATATGTTTCCTGGTGACAAGCCAGGTCATGAGGTATTGGAACCCATGATTCATCGTGTTCGAAAGCACAAGAACATAGAGATTCGAACCGGCGCAGTCATTGTGAACTTCGAAGGGTACATAGGCAATTTCGAGGTGGAGGTTTCAGTAGAAGGCTTGAAGAAACACAAGAAGTATGAGGTCGGAGCCGTGATAGTGGCTACAGGATTCCAACCATACGTCCCAGTGGGTCTCTATAATTATGACAAATCATTAGATATCATGACTCTGGGAGACCTGCAAGGAAGACCTGATGAGCAGCAGTTCATCAGACCGAGTGACGGGAAGCCAGTCAGGAAGGTCGCCTTTATCGGATGCGTCGGCTCTCGCGAGCCGGGCTGGAAAGGACACGAGCATTGCTCGCGGTATTGCTGTTCAGCACTGGCAAAGACAGCGGGCATCATGGCGGATCGACTTGATGAGGTAGTCATTCTCTATCAGGACATCCGGACCTACGGCAAGGAGCACGAGGACTTTCAGAGAGTTGCTCGGCAGAAGCATGTCATCTACACAAAGTATCCTCCGGACGCCAAACCTGAAGTAGAGGTGAATGATGGTAAGATCACCATGCGTTGGAAAGATGTCCTCGCAGACACAGATATGGAATTCAACCCAGACATCATCGTTCTTGCCACGGCAATGGTGCCTCCAGAAGGGATAGAGGAAGTGAGCCATACCTTTAGCCTCACGAGAAGCTCGGATGGCTTCTTCAATCCCGAACATGTGAAGCTGAACCCTGTCACAACGCACACCGCGGGAATCATGATTGCGGGTGCTGCACAGGCTGCCAAGAACGCTTCGGAATCAGTTATCGATGCGAGCGGGGCTGCAGCCAAAGCAGTGGGACTGATGGCAAAAGGTGCAGTCGAGATTGAATCAACAGTGTCGCGTGTCATCCCAGACCTGTGCTCATCCTGTGCCACCTGTATCACAGCATGTCCTTACGGAGCGATAAGCTGGGACATGTCACGAGACCCCCATATTGCGTACGTGACCGAGGCCAAATGCCATGGATGCGGTACCTGTGCAGCGGCATGCCCAAGCAACGCGATAATCATGTTGCATTCAACGAATGAGCAGATCATGGCAATGGTAGAAGCATATCTGTGTGTCCCAGTCGCAACTCCAGGGGGTGGTGCGTGATGGTAGCAATCGCCACAACAAGCAAGATGGACCCTGACTGGGAACCACGAATCATCGCATATTGTTGCAACTGGTGCTCTTACGCAGGTGCAGACCTTGCTGGCACTTCGAGGATACAATATCCTCCGAACGCTCGTATCTTGCGCGTGAACTGCACAGGGCGAATCGATGTGGAGTTCATCCTTGCAGCACTTGACATGGGAGCTGACGGAGTGTTGGTAAGCGGATGCCATCCTGGCGACTGCCATTATACGAGTGGAAACTTGAAGGCTCGTGCACGATGGGCACTGATGGAGAAAGTCATCGAGCAGTCAGGTGTGAACCCAAAGAGAGTCCGCTTACAGTGGGCCAGTGCTTCAGAAGCCCAGATATTTGCCGATGGAGTGAGGACACTTATCGACCAAGTGAAGGAACTTGGACCAATCAAGAGGGAGTGGCGATGAAACAATTCTCGTTGTACTTCAAGCAAAAGCATAGCAATGTACGTCAGCAACGCAAAATGATAAAAGAGGCGTTGAGTGGCGGCGCAAACACCGTGACCGTGATATCTCAGAAGACTGGACTGGCAACCGAATTGGTAGTCTGGAATCTGCTGGGGATGCTCAAGTGGGGCGATATCGAGGTTGCTGGTGAAGAGAACCATGAACTTGTCTATTCCATGAAGGAGGCCTAAGAATGAGTGACCCGGTACCTGTAGCGATGGGGCAAGGCTCCTCTTGTTGGGGATGCTTTCAGAGCCTGATCGATATTCATCTTGGACTAGCAGATATCTTACCGAAACTGGAAATCAAATACTGGCAGGCGGTGGCTGATTTCAAGCTCCACCATCTTGAGAACTACGAAGACAAATCAATAGTCGTCGGGTTCTATGAAGGCATGGCCCGAACAGAGGAGGACATCCATCTCCTGAAAGTCATGCGTGAGAAATGCCAGATCCTGATAGCATTTGGTTCTTGTTCGTGTTTTGGGGGCATCCCAACATTGGCAAACCAGTCCGACATTGAAGAGTGCTATGATGTGAAATTCAGGGAGAACAAGACATTCAAAGATGGAAAGGTTCCCTCAGAGAACTTGCCACGGATTGAGCCTGTTGTCAGGCCAAATTCAGAATACGTGGACTTTGACATCTATCTTCCAGGTTGCCCTCCGACTTCCAAGTTAATCGCAACAGCCATCAACGCGCTCCTTGCAGGCGAAACTCTTGACCTCCCGCCTCACACGGTCTGTCATTATTGCTCGAGAGAGAAAAAGGAAACTCCAATCACGGAGATTCTTAGGCCGTTCACAGGAAAGGCTGACCCTGAGAGATGTTTACTTGAGCAAGGATACATATGCCTAGGATCTAGTACATGGGGTCTCTGCGAAGGTCAGTGTGTCAACAAGGGTGTGACTTGCCGTGGATGTTTTGGACCACCTCCACCAATCATGTCAGACTATGGTGCTGCTGCCATGTCGATGTTAGGCACATATGCACCCATAGAACCAGACAAGCTTGTTGAGCAGGTCAAAGACCCTCTTGGGACATTCTATAGGTTTACGTATGGTACAAGCCATCTCAATAGGATGCGGGTTCGACGCGAGGATATGAAGCAAGCACAGGAGGAAGCCTAAATGGGCGAAGAAAAGACAATTAGGATAGACCCAGTCACACGACTTGAAGGGCACGGTGCTCTGACAATCAAGCTCGGGAAGGACAACAAGGTCAAAGACATCCAATACAATGTTGGTTCCACAAGGTTCTTTGAGAAGTTCCTTACAGGACGACCAATGGAAGAGGCTCCACGGATTGCGCCTCGTATCTGTGGGATTTGTCCGATACCTCACCACCTTGCGTCGGTCAAGGCAGTAGAGGCTGCATGGGATGTAACACCACCACCTGCCGCGGTAAAGCTTCGCAGGTTGATGATAGAGGCGAAGCAGCTCTCGTCGCATGCAATCCACTTCTACGCACTTGCTGCACCCGACTTCGTGTTCGGTCCCTTTGCGGATCCAGCTGTGAGAAACGTCGCTGCCGTGCTAAAGCACCTTCCTGATGTCACAGTACAGGCAATCAAGATCATGCAATTCGGACAGGAGCTTATCCGAGATGTCGGTGCAAAGGCAATACATCCAGTTACCGCGATACCCGGAGGGATGCTAAATGCACTGACAGAGGAAGACCGTGACAAATGGCTAAAGCAAATCCCCGAGCTGTTTGAGAATGTGAATAAGACCGTCGAGCTGGCAAAGACAGTTGTGAATGCCTACATCGATGTCATCACAAAGCTTGCAGTCACTCCCACATACTATATCGGACTGACAAACAATGGTGTTTTGGACATCTACGAGGGCAATGTCCGGGTTATGGGTCCTGATGGCAAGGTTGTTGCAGACTTCGAGCCAAAGGATTATACCAAGTACTATGGTGAGCACATCCCTGACCACTCGTATGCAACACACATCTACTACAAGCCAGCAGGCTATCCGGATGGCATATGGCGAGCCAACACATTGGCAAGGTGCAATGTCGCAGAGAAGATGGCAACTCCTCTTGCACAGGAAGCTCTCAAGGAGATGAGAGACCTCGTAGGTAGACCATCACACCACACCTTCGTCTACCACTATGCCAGAATTGTCGAACTTGTGCAGGCTGCCGAATGGATCAAGATTCTCTTAGAGGACCCACTGATTGTCAGTGATGATATCAAGCTCACCGATGTCGAGCCAAAGGCTGGCGATGGAGTTGGAATCGTTGAAGCTCCACGAGGAACCCTTCTGCATAATTACACGAGCGATGAGGAAGGGATGCTGGTACATGCCAACCTGATTGTGGCAACCAACAATAATATCGCAGGAATCGAAAAATCCCTTATGACTGCTGCAAAGCAGATCTTTGAGGATAAGGCTCTGGACAGTTTGAAGCTGCCGGATCCGCTTGTAAAAACATAGGAGAAATCAAGATGACAGAAGAGATACCTGAAGGCGTGCTGAATCTCCTTGAGATGGTCGTGCGCTGCTATGACTGCTGACTATCATGTGCGGCCCACATGGTCATCGTTCGTGAAGACGACGACGGAGAGCTGCACGAGATAGCCCGGAAGGATCTAGTGCTGGGCGGTGGATGAAGGCTCAACTGAAACTCGGGTTGAGCTGGACGACCTCGCAAGGGTCGCCCCGCACTTTCCTTCAATCCTTTTTTTATTGTCAGTGTCCGAGAGGAGCGATGCCCCTATCTTTGATTCCTAGTGTGAATGATACCAAATATTGCTCTACATCTTACAATATCTCGCACTGGCATGACCAATAACTTGAGATGTTGTTGGCAATTACTCGATTCTAGTCTTGTGCTTCTTTGTACGACAATGAAACAGATTGATTCTTTCCTGTCTGGGATTAAGGTGCCCTACAATCTTGAGAAATTGCTTGTGGGAGATATCCACTGTGGCTCCCCCCAGAATACCGTTTTGAATCTTGATTTGTTCACAATCAGGCTTCTTATTGAAAAACACGGAGGTAGAATCTCGTACGAGGTGAATGACACCTCCCACATCAAAATCAGGTTACAGATATAACGACCGAACTCCAAGACTGTGCTACCACTTCCTGCACACGAATCAATTGTTTCTCTATGAAGATTGTTGCTAGGAACTGGCTGCGAGGTATCCATCTAGTAATACGAAAGATGTTCTACTACGTGTAGGTATTCTGTCTTCTGTTCATCCCCTAATCTGGAACTATCTCATCTGGGGAATTTCTGTTCCATCCACTGAATCAAGTGGTTCCAAGACCCATCGGGGAAGATTGCATGTTTTGCGCCTGGGATGACATACATCTCCTTATCAGCCGCGTTTATCTCATCTGCAAAGGCTTCAACGGCATTCACATCGAATAATTCGTCTTCATCCCCCACAGCGATGTACACAGGCACATCGAGCTTGTCCGGAAGCCTGAGCTTTTTCGGATCCAAAGTCCTCATGAACCTGAGGGTGTAGTAGAAGTTAAACAACGGGTCATCAAGTCCGACCATGCCATCACGGTAGTAATGAATGACTGGACGAGATGGATTTGTGATTGATGACCAGAGAATCTTCAATGTTGAAACTATCGAACGTTTCCTGAAGGTGTTTTTGAAAGTCCTAGCTGCACTTAGGAACACGACTCCATCAATATCATCTTGCATATGTATTAGCATTATGGAACCCGTCACGACACCAAGACTATGTCCAATGATGATTACTTTTGTATGCCGTTTCTTCAGAAAGTCAAGTGTGGCTCGTAGATCTTCGACTAGAGTTTCCCTGCTGGGATAGTCGCCTCTAATTCCGTCTGACAGGCCGTGACCCCGTAAGTCCAATCCATAGCAGTGGTAACCTGCCTGCGAAATTGGTTTCCCAAGTATTGAATAAGGACCACTATATGCTGTGATTCCATGGAGGATGAGCGCGCAGATATCAGATTTTTCTTCAGTGGGCCACTCCCTCAAAAACAATGTCTGTCCGTCTAGAGATTGAATTAAATGGTGCGGGTCGGAAAACTCTGAACGTAATTGGGTGATATCCATGATTTACCTCAATACAACTCGGCTCTTATTATCCTTTGTCTTCTTATGTCGGTGGCAGATAGATGCCCAATCCAGAAACTAGGTGTTGGCTGATTCATTGCGAAGAAGAACATACTAGAATACAAGATTTATGTTTCCATACCATTCCTAGCAGTATATCGGAGTGTCACAAATAACATTGTTTGTCTGTTCTCAGATGACCTTAATTCTGTCCTTCGCACTTCTCTGTTCCAATGTCGTGGCCGGATGAAAAATGGCGTAGGCATCGAGGAAATTGCCAGAAATAGGTTCGTGGAGAGGATCTTGACAGCATCCACCTTTTCGATCCAAAGTCAACTGGAATGAGTTATCCGCCAAGTGATATCGAGGTCAGTGTTTCCTGCGCCAGCGAAGAGTTCTATGACATCTTTGGAAACTTGCTAGTGCTTTTCGATACCATTAAACAACATTGAAAAAGTGGAATGTATATTTGAGTATGGACGGAGTGGATAATGCAAACCATTCATGAAAGCGAATTCATGGTCTTGCTGATAGGAATAGGCGTATTGGCATTCATCATTTTAAACTGGAAAAACCTAAAGCCATTGGCTACTAGAAATATCCTCCTGCTTTCTTTTTGCGCTCTGATAGTGGGTTGGACCCTCACTATTCTTGAAGAATACTATTTTGAAGAACTTCTCAACTTCTTTGAACATACATCTTTCGCAGCAAGTGCATTTCTACTTTTAATCTGGTGTTGGAGAGAGTTCACAGCCCAAGAGGGAGAAATTCAATGATTGTAGAGCTTGTCCCTATTGTAGATGGTATCACATTCATCTTTGGTTTGTGTGCTATCTTTATTCTAATCAGATATCGAAACTATTCGACAAAAGCGTCCAGCAGGATTATCCTTCTGACCATACTCTCTCTTGTGCTCTTCTTCAGCTTCAGCAACATGCTAGAATGGTCTGATGTAACCAATGTCCTTGACCAGTATGAAGATGTAATCCAAGTAATGGAACCTTTATTTTGGGGCTTTCTATTTTACAGTTTTATTCAAGGATTCAAACAACAGGAACTACGAGAAAGTCAAAGTTGTTTGATTGAAGAAAAGAAAGTCAGCGAGCTTCTTCTCGATCTGATGACTCATGATTTGATCAACTACAATACTGTGGCTCTAGGAAATATGGAACTTCTATTGGAATTGGTCGAACAAGACGCAGAACTGTCCAAGTTAGTATCTGAAGGCATCCACTCGATTAGGGGAAGTTCACTGTTGATAGGCAACGTGAGAATCCTACACCAGTTACTTGAGATGAGAGAAGATTTCCAACTTGAACCTATTCGTTTGATATCGGTCATCGAGTCCGCTAAAGAAAAAACCCAAGGGATTTATCCAGCGATACCCTTAGAACTCAGTTTCTCTCCGACCACTCAGGATTTTGTAGTTGCAGGACACGCGATTTTAGAAAATGTATTCATCAACCTGTTCACAAATTCAGTCAGATATAGAGAACCTGAGCAAGACGTCGTTTCTATTGATATTGAAATCCACCGAGAAGAATCCTTTACTTGCGTCACCTATAGTGATCACGGAATTGGCATTCCAGACAAATTGAAGGAGCGAATCTTTGACCGTTTTTCGGTGGCGCCCCATGAACGTAAGGGATCCGGTCTTGGTCTGTCCATTTCCAAAAGGATAGTAGAAGCTTTAGGCGGGGATATTCGGGTAACAAATCGAAAAGAGTCGCCAAATGATTTCTCAGCCGGAGTATCTTTCATTATCCGGCTTAAGAGTGTGATGTAGAGATGAGTACAACATCTCCCACAATAATGATTGTGGAAGATAACCTTGCACTCAGGCAACTCTATGGAAGGATCCTTGCGTCAAAGGGATATGTTATTCTTAATTTTAGTGAGAACGGGGAAGATGCCATCGAATTTTACAAGTCTATTTCTGAATATCCAGGTATTATTCTGATGGATTATCGGATGCCATTGAAAGACGGATTAACTGCAAGCAAAGAGATACTGGGAATAAACCCCAATCAAAAAATAATCATTGTTTCTGCGGATACAAGCATCCAAATCAATGTTTCAGAACACAGGAACGTTCAGTTCCTTAAAAAACCATTTAATATTGCTGAGTTGCTCAACAAGATCCTTGATATGACAACTCTATTTGATGAAGGCACGAGAAGTGCTGGGTCTTTGTGAAAGTCCAAAGTTATATCAATGTGCTATTTGGTAAAGCAATGCCTGAATACATATCTAAACATGTGTTGACAGATTCATTGCAAACAAAAATGTGAGAATACGAGATTAGCATCTATGTGACTTTGTCTAGATGGATGACAGAATGTCCGGTCATGAATAATCCCTTCTCAGATGACTTTATTTTGTTTTTCACGTTCTTATATCCAATAGTTGACGATAGGCTGTGACCGAATGAAAAACG
>JAJRZD010000111.1 GCA_024275415.1 archaeon | reverse complement strand
TTCATACTTGAAGAAGAGAGGTGCTTGATTTAGGACTCGGAGGTCAATCGGCAGTCCCACTTGGGCCTCGATCTCGATTCCCAGTTTCAGTCCGTATCTAAGATAGTCCTCGACCTTGGTCTTATCGACATAGACAGCAATGTCAACATCCCTGAACTTGCTCCCGAGAAAGCTTCCATATAGGTAAGCGAAGATAACCTCATCTTTCCGAGATAATACTTCCTTGATTCTCTGTTTGATTTCATCTTTTCTTACCGACGTAGTTTTTCACTTCCTGAATGAATTCCTCGAGGTCACCTGTATCACTCCTCGGGATCTCATGGACCTTTTCGTCATCGATTTTCCAATACACGTGTACAAGAATGTTCCTGAACTTGGCCATCTCTGAGAGCCTTTCTACCAGTTCCTTTGAAATGATCCCGTGTTCTCCTATGAGGCTAAAGCAATCTGAGTAACTAGTAGGGATCTCTTTGATTACTCGTGTGACAATATGGTTACAAACTGAGATGGCCCCCTCGATTGCCACAAGGAGCTTGTATTTTCCGGCATCCTTCACCTATGGATCTGACAAGAATGTTTTCAATCCCAAATCGGCTATTCCCCCAATCTCACTAAGCAGTTTCTTTATTTCCGCAAGCTTCCTGTTAACAAGTTTCACATCGACATCAGACATGATATCCTACCTTCTTTAGATACACCAGTCGCAGCATCTCAACATCGGACATCGTGTCTAGAATAGGCGAATCCAAGACTGAATTCTCTGATCGAATATCTCCTAGGAGATCCACTGATATATGTAGTGTAGCCAAACCACCCATAGGTGTTGAGAGTGAAAGCACTAGGTGAATTCTCGGCCACCATCCTTCCCACCAGCTCTGGATCTGATTCATCAGCTGAGTCGCTGAGTTAGTCCAGTCTTGAATCTCTGGAGAAAGAGTGCCCCTTTCAGTTGTTCCTCTCGGAGTTCCATCATATTCAACAGGCTCATCAGGAGTGGACGAGTTGGGGTCGTACTGGTCGAGGTCAGTGACCACGTTGAGGTCGTGGAGGCGCATCTTATCAGAACTGTATAAGGAAATCCTGTCTGCGCGAATTATGATGGTATCACCGACTCTGCCTTACTGACTCCCATGGATCCATTCCCCGATTCGTGTCAAGTGAAATGCGAATTGGGTTCCTACTCTCGTATTTGCTTTTCATTCCGAACGAATTCTCTCACTGAACTAGCAAAGGTTTTCAAGTCTTTCAGCAACTGATGGGCAGCCCCATAGACCACATTCTCATCAAGATTACCATATCGATGGACAATCCGATTGCGAAATCTCCTCATGTTTCTAAGCTTCTCGATGAGTATTGGTTCAAGAATGCGATCCTCCAGTTTTGAGAATAGGTCATCATCCGAATTTGGAACACCAAGACGTTTCTCCTTTACAATCATGGCACAAATGTCGAGGACACACTCGACACACATTTGAATGATTCTTTCGACAGCACGGCGATGAACCAACGACTCTGCATATTGACGGGAGCTTGAAGGAAGAACAGTCGTCAACTCGGTCATCATCTGTTCAAGTTGGTCGAGCTTAACCAAGATCCTTTCCTTCACTTAAAACCGCCTCCAAATACAAGTAGTAGCGGGCTCGAAAATCGTTCCATTCCCGCAGCGTGCCAAAAGCAATGTCATAGAATGCGTCATCGTCTTTGACAAGCTGTGGAACCCCGTCTCGCAAGACATCAAGCTGAACGTAAAGGGGGAGTTGCTGATAGATGGACACATCGAGATCTCGCTCGCTATATTGCATCTCCCAATGCAACACATCTGCTTGGTTAAAGCGCTCCGGCCAAATGACCAAGGCCACATCAACATCCCGAAATGTTTCCTTTCGTGCATAGCTCCCAAAGAGCACGACCGCTAGGATGTCTTCATCATTCTTGGCCTTCTGCACAATTGATCGAAGGGATTCCTTGACCTCATCATGAAGCGACATATCAAGATTCATCTCATGCTCTCTACACTAATGTTTGTTGCCCAAGGGTATAAGTGTAGCGAGAAGTCAGGAGCTGCATGAGAAGTCCTACCGGATGTCGTAAGATTGGTGGTGGTAGGAGTCGAGGGTTGAAATTCTGACACACGACCATTCATGCTAGCTCCAAACAGAAATCCCAGCTGCCTTTTCATACAGCGCCTCAATCTTCCCTAACGATATACGATTACCGCATAGAGGATGAAGGATCATACTATCCAAAGCTTGTCAAGTGTATATCCATCAAGAATTCCTAGAAACGTCGCAATCGGCAAAATCCACTATATTTGCAGAGTTATTCCAGGTACTTCCGGTTCTATCAGAACGAATGTGAGGATCACTAATAGGAAGGAGAGAAAGAAGCCCTCAAACCCATGAAGGGCCATAGCGCGAGCTCTAGTTTTCATCATACCACGATAGGCATAAGCAAGCCGCTCTTGTAATCCAAGTTCTGAAGGGTTCTGGACATTCCTCAGATTTCTACTAGTTTTTCTGACAACGTGAAAGAAAATCAAC
>JAJRZD010000110.1 GCA_024275415.1 archaeon | reverse complement strand
CTCATTGCCAAGGAAGAGCACATTGATAGGTCAGAGATGATAAGGAGGGCATTGGACATTGGCATACGGCAATTCCTTCTGGAGAGAGCATTGAAAGCATATAGGGAGAAACGTGTTTCACTCTGGAAAGCCGCTTCCATGGCTGGAGTCCCATTAAGAGGCATGATGAAAGAGGCGGATAGGGCACTGATACCGATAGCATACGATGAGGATGACTTGGAACGTGACCTCGCATTTGTCAAGGAGCAGTGAGGTGGTCA
Organism: archaeon; assembly: GCA_024275415.1. Classification (GTDB taxonomy): domain Archaea; phylum Asgardarchaeota; class Thorarchaeia; order Thorarchaeales; family Thorarchaeaceae; genus MP5-2226. The sequence goes on along the minus strand of JAJRZD010000110.1, from coordinate 2,359 downwards.
GCAACGCAAGTCCGCTTGTATATCTTGCAATGGTCGGCAAGCTCCATCAGTTAAGGAACTTGTTTGGCGAGATAATGATACCTTCCCAAGTCTTCAGCGAGATATGCGGTGCCAAAGACACTCCTGATTCGTTGCTGATATCAACAGCAGTTGTAGATGGTTGGATATTGACTAAGATGGCAGCTGGAAATGCAGATATATTTGCGCAGATATCCGGGATAGATGTGGGCGAAGCCTCAGCAATACTACTTGCGAGAAAGAAGAAGGCGTTGCTTCTCATTGATGATAAGATGGGGCGGAGTGCAGCGGAGGTCTTTGGTGTCAAATGCATGGGGACGGTAGGTATGCTCCTACAATCTTTAATCTGTTCGTTGATTGATCATGATGAACTAGTGGCAATTCTCGATAGAATGATCGACTGCAGATTTCGATTGGACTCCAAAGTCTACAGACGGGCCATGAAGGCAGCGAGAGAGATTAGTGATGAATTTGTCCACAAATAATGTATGTACGAGTGTCAGACCTAGCAATGAAAATGAGGTTTGGAGATAACACAGGTTCGTTGAAAACATCCGGGAGATTGTATATGAGCGCCATTTGAAACTATTGCATCTATAGATAGCCAGACGATTTGCTAGAAGGGCATTGTCTATCAGCCTCATGGTTAGGCTTACTCATCGATGCAGGACGTATATCGAACGGCCTATAAGAGCTGATCCGGAGGGAAAAGTCCAACAAGTCATGATTGGCATTGATATTACGTTGAACCACAGATCGTTTTGGGAAATGTGTGGACTTCATATTGTGAGAAACGGGAGATTGATTGAGTCAAGTACGTCATAATGAGGATAAGATGATGCAAGTGTTCGATCCTACCCTATTCATATCATTCGGTGTGGCAGGTCTCACAGGACTACTGTCGTTGTTCCTGTTCCATACGTGGAAGAGCCAAGAAATCAGGTTGTTCACGGACATCCCACTTCAGTTCTCCATCGTCTGTATGGCACAGGCAGTCAATATGTTCCTCCAATACTTGCCAAGGACGGGTCTTGTTGAATTGACCCTGAATTATTTCCGATTGCGGGCTATGGTCATTCTCGGAACAGTATTGCCGCTATTGATACTTGTACTGAACATTTGGCTGTACAAGTATTCGAAGCACCATCGTAAGATCTTCGCAGGGTTTGCCACATACTGGGTCACCGCAGTCTTGTTCGGGCCAAGCGTGAGTGTGATCATGGCATTGTGCATCCCACCGCTTCTTACCCTCATGGTGGCAATGATGGCCACATTCATCATCACATGGAAGACAGGAAGGTTACAGGAGATAAGAAGTGACATCCTTGTCCTGTCATTCATTATCGGCATCATAGGGCAAGGGCTGAAAATCCCACTGACCAACATGGGACTTGAGTACGTTTCGGACATCATGACAATGGTGATGATGGTGATTGCAGTGTTCGGTCTGACAACGCCTTGGAGAAAAAGGGGATCAGCAAAAGACCAAGATATAGAGAATGTTTCTTGGTTCTCAAAGACAACCGTGTTGGCCTTAGCGGTAGTCCTCCTGGCCGTAGCGTCCATCCTTCGTATCACAGACATCCTCATCCTTGGATTAGGGGACACTTGGATGAACATCCTGCCTTCGAAGATAATTCCCGCACTCCTTGTACTTGGAATCTTCTGGAGATACCGGAAGACTGAGATTGGGAGCGTGCTGGGATTGACCGTCAAGGACTACAAGACCCATGTCCTCATGGGAATCCTGATCTTTGGGAGCTTGTATTTTGTTGTGGATGCGGGCGCGACCATGCTGTATGCACTGTTTGACCCGTCATACCCCATAGCATTGACCGTTGCACCCCCCCTGCTCTTTGCATATATGGCATTCTTCTTCTTTGTGAATGCAGTCATGGAAGAAACCTACTTCAGGGGAATCTTGCAGAACGGATTGAGAAACAAATACTCGACGAGGATGTCCATCTTTATCTCAGCAAGTATCTTTGGCTTCTGGCATGCCATATGGGCCCTTGTGACAGGACACCCTTCAGAGGGAGTCATACTAGTGATATTCTCAGGCATTCTTGGAGCTTTCTTCGGGATATACTATGAGTATTTCAGTGAGAGAAAATCACTGATGGGGCCGATAGTAGGGCACTGGCTGTTCAACCTTTTCAATGAGAATGTCAAGATAGGTCCCGAGGAGGCAGTCCAAGGCCCAGACTTGGTTTACGGGAGCCCGCTCATCATGCCGATAGCGATAGGCCTGTTCTTCATCGTGTTCGGTCTTCTCTTCTTTGTCGCCTACAGATATCGTGTTGATGATGTCCGTTCGTTGTACCACAGGATGACCAGACGT
>JAJRZD010000109.1 GCA_024275415.1 archaeon | reverse complement strand
GTCCTTGCGATACCACATCATCCCGATCAATCTGAGTGAGATCCCTGCAATGATGACGCTTCCAATGACTGGCAAGAAAGGCTCTATTGCAGCCAGAATGGGAACACCCACGAACACACGAGGGAGTACATCCAGGCCAATGAGAAATATGTATCCGACAGTCGCTATTACGAGTCCACGTAATGGGAGAAGCAGAATCCTGTTCCCCGGATATCCGGGGAGCTTCTCTCGAAACTTCTCCATGCCTTTTAGTTTCATCAGTATCTATCCCATGAAGATATACACAAAGGCTCTAATCATGTTTTGTTTGCACAGAAAAAGAAAATGGGAGAATGCCCCGTATTCGGAGCATTCAACTTGAAACGGTTATCTGTTTCGTTTCCACAGGATGACCAACAGGACAACAAAGGACAATCCCACAGCAACTCCAATGACCATTGTTCCTAGCATTCCATTGTCTGGCTGATAGGTCGAATCCGATGTAACTGTTTCTCCTGATCTAGACATGGTATCAGTCGACGTAGTATCAGTCGTAGTGGTTCCTGTTCCTGAAACAGTATAGGAATATTGGGCTGATGATATTTGATTTCCTGCTGCATCAGAAACGCTGATGAAAAGTAGCACCTTGGTATTTTCAGATGTCACTGGAATCTTGGCCTCAAATGTAGTCCCGGAAACTAAAGACATGTTCACAACAGTCCACGAATGTCCATCATCAAGACTATAATGCATCCTTGGTGCAACGATGTAAGTTAGGTCGTCAATAATAGAAGCTCGAACAGTCACTTCATCTGACGATTTTGGCATTTCCGGACTGATAGTGACCCCTTCAATTGAGGGTGGGGTTGAATCCACTGTGACAGGGTCTATATAGAGTGTGTAGATTTCAGTAGTACCAATATATCCGGATTTGGAAACGGAGACCTCTAAATCGAATTTGTCTGTTCGATATGGTATCTCAATCATATACCTTCCATTCCCAGATTCGCTAACTGTGTACGACAGCGTGTCGCTGGAAGCAGTGACTGATGCCGATGAAACCCCGTTATACAACTCATCTTCGACAAGTATGGTCACATTGATCAAGTCCTTGTCTGCGGATATTTGGATCATCTCTATATCCAGCTGCTGTTCTGCAACATCAACTCCCAATGCAATTTCTTGTGCGATTGGGGATGTAACCTTTGGGCTCCAAAGACTCAGATATGGCACTACAATTCCGAGATTGTCAAATAGCCACTGATTGATGTCAATATTAACAAGACTGTATCCTAAAATTCCACCGTTAAGTGTGAAATTGACCCGTAGGTCAAGTCCTACAATTGATTCCAGTGCTACATTGCTAAGAATGATATCCGCCCTGTTGCCGCTTGCTGCACTGTCAACCACTCCTGTTAGGGCAAACATCTTATCACTAACAAATTGCAGCGAGTCTTTTTCAGGAACGCAATTTGTACCTATAACATCTGCCGTTAGCAGGTTTGAGATTTTCAGGAGTGGAATGATGTCTATTATCAGTTCGAGGTCTGCGAACTCTCCCAATATTGGGAAGTAATCAAGGAAATCTCTTTGAAAATGTGTGTATCGTCTGATAAAATTAGACAATTCAGGAATATCATACCGCAAGTCGAGAATTTCAATACCAAGGGGAATGGTCTGTGAGGAATCCCATTGCTCATCTATCAGGTAGACATCCCCCACCATATGTGAAGTTTGCAGGTAGATATCATATTCCACCCCTACCTTGAACCAAATCCGGAGGTCAATGGATGGGTCCGAAACGCTCACATATGAGGTGAATTCTTCACCTGCGAAAGTCAGTGTAGGCTTCGAATGGTAAATATCAAGCGAAATGGAGAGATTGAATCCAAATTCGACTCGAGGAATTAGAGATATGTTCAAGTCTGTTCCCGTGTTAAAGTTGAGAGGATATTCCCATTCGAATTTTTGATTGGAGAGCGTCTTAACATAATGGATGTACTCAGAGGTATAAGATGCCGGAAAATAGCTGAGAGGATTATCAACAATGACAAGAACCGTTGAATTGCTTCTTAGTCCTGTTCCATCAATAGCTAAAATGGTGATGTTAACTTTTCCTAGCTTCTGTTGTAAATCAATGTTGTATTCAAACAGACCTGTTATAGGATTATAAAGGTCATACGCCGACTCCCCAGCCCCATCAATGTATACTATCACATCTGTTATTTGTTGGTTTGCATTAGGATCGGAAATCATTGCTCTAAGTGTAGCAATGGATTGTGATATCACCTCCCCCTCCATCGGACTTAGAATATCGACCTGAGGTGGTTGTTCTTGGATGTTATCCACAAGGAACAGTACCTCTCCCTCTTCCTTTGAGTTGTATATCTCACCCCATTGTCCTCCACTCAGGAGCAACAACGTCGAATACAAACAGCGAGTTTGCCCAATTAGACTACCATATGCCCAATCTTCTTCTAGCAACCATCCTACCCATGAACCTGTGCGTTCTGGTCTATATTTGTGCAGTCCCGGGTCTAATCTGCTAAGAAGATTATCATCACTGACAAGAATCGACTCATCAGGCCAAAACACTATTTCTCTGTGGTAGTAAGTCTTGAAAGATATGTCCCATACAGGCGCATTAGATACCCAGAACTCGAACTCGGCAAACACTGCCCAGTTTCTTTCTGCTACTGTACACCGAATGTATTCAGGACTTGCAGCATCGTAGGTATAGTTATACCAGTTCACTTTTTTGATATGAATCTCTCCGAACATGTGAAGATAGGAGCTTTTGTCATATAATCCTCCATAGAATTCCTCGAAATCTTGTACAAATAGGATATAAGGTTGGTAAAGTGATGGGGCGAACGCATTGATTAGCCCGTTCCCCCATCCATAGTTACTCCCTGTGTCCATCGGCAAAAGCACCTCGGCATAAAACCATACACTCTCATTTTGAGTGATATCCACTAGGTTATTGATTTGAGCGTCCAGAATTGGTGAATATGCCCAATCCATACTTTGATCTACAATACCATCAAATCTAAGGTGTACCTCAGGCCCACTTGGTGAAAGAGGTCCTTTCACTTTGAACCAGAGCCTGACGGTATCATTCGGTTTCATCCAAGTTACATAGTCTTCCTGCACACTCGACAGATTCTGATATGCGAACGAAGTGATATTTGGCTTGCTCTGATCGATAGCAGTGGTAATAAAGCGTGTTTGCGATTTGCCCGATCCTTGTGACCTGTCTTCGTCAAGAACAAAACTGGGCATCGATTCGATAGTAGTTCCATCAAGCGAAATAAATCTTTGCGCTTTATGATCTATCTGCAAATTCTCTAGTGTTTCATTGGTCATGAATTCCATCTCATGTTCCGGCGTTTCCGAGGCGAAATCCTCAATTAATGTGTGGGTATTGTTTGTACTTGGGATTGTTAGCGTAGGAAACGCGAGCACTAAAATGAATACTATAACGATTAGCTGCATCTTTAAGCGTAACATGTTCTGTACCTCATCATAATCTGAAAATTTCCCACCATTCACAGATTTTGTTTCGAGTCCATATCGGAACTCGAACCTTCAAGGCATTCCTGCAATAAAAAACTTCTTTGCACAGTTATGAATAACTCAAATGAAGTTTGTATCCTATTCTGCCGATTCTATCACTATTTCCATTATCTCTCTCGTTGCAGGGAAGGCGACATTGACTATCTTAATGCCGTGCATCATCACGTTTGGATTGGTGGCATAGTGGATGTGGCCATGTATTATCATATCGGGTCGTACTCTTTCGAACGAACATGACAGCCACCATGAGAATGTCGCCGGAAATGCCTCAGGAGTGAGCGGGGAATAATGCATAAGCAAGATGACTCTCTCACATCTTGTCCTTAGATCTTCGAGTCCTCTCCTCATCTTGCCGACTCTCCTTCTGATAATTCTGTCAAAACTCCCATTGTGTGTATTCCTTGCGCTATCAAAAAGGGGAACACCAAGCACTCCCAGTTTCATCTTTCCTGCAGAAATCACACAAGTTCCTCCGTCTAGGAAGGTGATACTCTCTCCTACAAGTTCCCTCGCGCTCTGAACTGTCATTTCTTGTTCGTCATTCCCAAAGCACGCAAGCACTGGCACATCATCAAACTGGTTGAAGATGGCGTGCGTCACTCTTTTGTACTCCGTCCACCTTCCAACCTCGATCATATCCCCCGCCAGTAGAATCACATCTGGTGTTTTGCATATTCGAAGTGCATCCCTGAACTCTCCTAGGTGTCGTGGGCAATGCACATCAGAAACTGCCAGTATCTTCACGGCTTTTCAGGGCACGCTTTAGATGATAAATGGTATCATTATTGATATTTGTGAACATTAGGAGTTCATCATCACACTCAGGAAATATGTAATCATTTCTTGGTAGGAGTCTTGAGAATAAATGAAAATTGGTGAGAGAAGATCCAGTGGCACTCGGATAGCCGCTTATCCCTGTACCTCTTCTCTCACATAATCTCGGAATCTCCGAAGAGATCCGTCTTGGCAATTACCATGGTTCGTCGGGGTTTTCAGGAGGGTCGTACATAGTTATCGCTCTGATTATGCCCCGAAAGAATACAAGTCAGCACAGTGGATTTTTCAATTTCAAATGAGATTTGCGTTTTAGAACGCAATTTCTACTTCGCCTCAAGAAAGTACAAAAGGGCAACTCACTCCTAATAACATAATATATCAGCAGTTAATACACCTCCTAGACGGTGGGGACTTTTGAAGCAGCGAATCTCTGAACTTTGGACAGAATCCTCAAAGATTATCCATAATAGGTTCAGGTTAGAGGTTCCTGAGTGCCCTCAAGAGATTATAACACACTCCGACAGCCATAACACCGAGCGGTTTGGTGGATTCATTGATACCTCTGGCGTATTGCGTTTAGAACAGCAGACATGCAAGGGTGTCATACCCTTGAGAGGTGTCATCTTCCGTGAGAGCCTGTATGCTGTGCTACCAGACCTAATCTGTTGGGAGGCCAAACGTGACATAGCTGCGGAATACGCAAGGCAAAATCTATCCAAAGAGGAGATGCTCCTCTGGGAACAGGCATGGAAACGGATTCCAACCATTCGGGTTCGGGCAAATCTCCAATACACCTCATTCAAAATGATGGAATGGATGATCTCTCTTGCTGGGGACTCTGAATTGGACTCATTAGTTCACGAATTCCTGAGCATGGCAAAGTACGGGAAGCAGCTGGAGTTCGAGGAATATGTTGACTATTTGACGATCCGGACTCATGAGATTGAGGTTGGACTCGACCATACAGAGGTGAAGATCATTGACATTTTGCTTGAGAATCCGAACGCATCGAACAAAGAGATTGGACGGTCGCTTGGGTTCAGTGATTCATGGGTTTCCGCCAAGATCAACCGACTAATGAAGAGGCACATCCTGCGAGCCTTTGTTTCTACACCCTTCTCAAGGATTGGAATTCGAAGTTTTCATGTGCTCCTTGCAGGTCCTCCTCAGGATGAGCCCTGGCACTATCTTACGGGATGTCCGTTCCTCTACAACCTGCAATACATCCTGAATGGCCCTTGGCAGGTCCTTGCACGGTTGGCAGTCCCTGATAACATACATAGCATCCGCGCACTCGATGAGATGGAATCCATCCTAAGTGATCTTGGGATTTCTGTTGATATCATTGAAACCAAATCCGCTGCATTGTCAAATTCATTCTACCACTATAATGTCGCCAGCTCACAATGGGAGATACCTTGGACTGCGATGCTCGGTTGGGGGAAACGCATTGATGACGAGTCCCTGCACGATATCATCCCTCGGATTGACACACCTGCTAAGACGACGGATGCATATTTAGACGATATCGACATCCGGATCTTGAGCAATGTGAATCATCGGATAACCTCTTCTCGCGCGTTACGAAAAGCTCTAGGAATCGGGCTGAATCCGCTGACCCGGCACCTCAGAAAACTAAGATACGAAGGACTTATCCGGAAGACCTGGGCACTTCACAATATCGGTCTAATCGAACGGGTCGCAATCCGCTGTAGCGAACGTAGAACTGCTGGTCTAATTGACACTTGGATGCGCGAGTTCCCGAAGGTATTCCTCCATTACAGCGATTATCGAGATCTGCTTGCCATTGCAGAACTCCCGACAGGAGCCTCTTCCAAGATGATGCGGACGATTCGCTCACTGGGGTGGCCCGTCAGTATCTCTCTTCTAGGAGGCAGCGTCTGGGGTCAGTGGTCGTTCCCATTACACCTCTGGGATGTGGAGACCCAGAGATGGGACGCACCAATGGATGCGATAGATATCTGGCTAGATTCGCTTGCACAACAAGAGATCCCTGTTTCCCATGCCCAGAACGATTCTAAAATTGCCGTTCGGTTGAGGCGTTCAGGTGTCTGAGCATGTCCCGCAACCCTAAAACAGTTACAGCAATCAACTATTCTTATGTTTTTAGTTCGACACGTAACTGAGCGCTCCTGAATGCCCTTCGTAGAACACGCTCTCGCTTCAATATTCCGCACTTCCAGAGTCCGAATCATTGCTTTATATACTAACATTCCTCAGTTAACATGCATATGCAAAAGGGCCAACAAACGAACTAGCAGATATGGAGGGGCCCCTTCGGAGTAACACACTCTGAGAGAGCAAGCGTTCGTTGCATACCTCACAATGCATAGAGCATAATTATAGGACAAGCGGTGAGCAGCTAATGGAACCCCCAAAGATACACATTGCACTGGTCGGAAAGGAGTGGGATCAAGTGCTGATGCGCTCCATATTGAAGCGATCCATCGATGAACTCATTTTCGCATTTGACCCAAACACACCACAATCTGTACATGAACTACTTGAGGGTCTCTCCCAGTTTGGTATCCACGCTACAGTGGTTCAATTCTCGAACTACAATTTCGAATCTATGCTCTCCAGCATCCTTGAAGTTATCAATTGTCGGAATCTTGATGGACATCAGGTTGAGTTCAATGTGTCCTTTGCAAATCCGATGATGACAATTGTTGCATGTATGGCTGCTGAAATCATGCATGCCAACATCATCTACAGGCCGGACGAAGCCAGTGACATGGTCGCTGAAATTCGGCCTGCAAAACTAAGTAACCTTACGAAACGAAAGAAAGAGATACTTGGATACCTTGCCCGACAACCAAAGGAAGTCCTTCAAAAGGAAATAACCAAAGAACTCGACATTCCGCGTTCTGGTGTATCACGACAATTACAGGATCTCGAACAGGCCGGTTATGTAGAACGGATCAGAACCAATCGGCTGAAGACAGTACGAATCACTCCTCTGGGTGCGAGCGTTATCCACGGGAAGATGTTACGACAACGAAGAGTATGGGCGTCTGGTTCTCGCTCAGAAAAAGGCTATCCCTCCGAACATATTGGGATAAAACCGTCTGGCACGATTTTTGGAGATCGCCACTTTCCATCACGGTCTGAAATCGGAGGATGATGATATAGAATGCCGAAGACACTCCTTATTGTTGACGATGATGCATCACTGTGCAAAGCTACTGAAGACTTCTTCAAACTGATGGCACCTCATATCAAGGTCATCTCATCCCCCTCAGCTGTTGATGCCTTGGACATCATTAGGACTCGAACCGTTAACTGTGTCCTGAGCGATTTCATGATGCCAAGCATGAACGGCATCGAGCTGTTGAAAACGGTCAGGGGGGAAGGGTATGTCATGCCATTCATCATCATCACAGGGCATCCAGTTGAGATGGTTGAACCGCTCGCCCAAGAGATTGGTGTCAATGGGTGCTACCAGAAGAATGGGTCATTAGGGTTCTATGATCAGATTATCACCATGATGAGCACTTAGACCGGCTATAGATTGACGCAGGCAACATAACCAGTTTTGAACGATCTGTGAACGCATTGCACATTCACGCATGTATGATGCCAACAGGTCATGCTGGTCGTGTGTAAACATACTGGACTCTAGTGCATATCCCAAAAAAGAATCATGAATAACCAGGCTCTGGTTTTTCCTAGGCTCAATTTTCAATACTTGGCATACCCAACAAGATTATGGTCCTTCATGTTGAATTAAGTATTGATCTACGGATAGTTGCCGAAGATACGGTGGACTATGATATTGTCCGAACAGGGAGGAGTGGCGAACCGGAGAACACTGTGGTTTCTGAGTTCAATCTAGAGGTACTTGATGACGATGGAATGGTGACGTACACCATTCATCGGGCGGTTTCAGACATGACTTTACAAAAGACTGCTATTGCACTCATGGACATATATGCAATCATTCTGACACACATCATAGCCATTCTTGTTTCCATCCTTGGCCTTGAGGTCAGTCAGTCGATAGAGTCTACAGGATGCGTCCCAACCTGCCCTCGCTCTCTCATACACTGGCTGATGCCGCTGAGACCGTTTATTGTAAATTGTACAAACTTGGACACCAGAGTGTTGTACTCCCAGATAACGGCACTGGGTGGACTCTGCGAGGGCAGGGTCGTGTCATGGATGGTCTCATACTCCTGTACGAGTGGTCGAGTCTATAAAGTCCTATAATTTACTTCGAATGTCCGTCTGAGGGATGTCCAAGTCTGGGTAAGTCTAGCGCAGCTGTTGGTAACCCCCGAACAGCGGGACAAGTACAGGAGACGAGCCGCACGATTGGAACGGCAAGGTTGGTAGCAACCACAACCTCATTTCTCCTTTCTTTTTCGGGGCGTGACTCGAATCCGTTCTACTTCTTTGGGTTCAGCGAATACCTCTGCCCATTGCTTCGGAGTGAGGATCTCTCGCAGCCTGTCTTTGCCCCCCCTCTTCATTCGTTCACTTGTATAGACAAGCCGTTTCACCTTGACTGGGGATTTTGGATGGTCGAACTCGTCCCTCTCGTATTTCCGAAGAGTAATCTCCATGTACTCGTGCAACCGTTCCAGTTGCTCCTCTATAGCGTCACGTTCTTTGTCAAGCTCGTAGTACCGCTCGCATATCTCAAACATCTCTTCCTCAAACTTCTCTTCAATGCTCATTGTGTTTTCCTCGTGGACTATTCCAGTTCACACACTAGAATTTTAATGGTTGTATGAGGTAAGAAGGAGTTTAGTAAAAAACGCTTGACTCATTATATTATATTCATTGAAATATTATCCCTTCATGTGATTCAAATGCCGGAAGAAGCCAACGAAACGAAAAACTTGGAGGAAGAAATCTTCAAGACCCTGAGCCATCAGCTCCGAAGAGATATCCTTCGGGTCATAGGTGAGTCACAGAAAGCCAAGTTCACTGAGATAAAAAAGGCAACGAGAATCGATGAGAGTGCCTCGCTCTCATACCATCTCAATGCGCTTGCTCCACTTCTACTTCATAAGGACGACACCTACAGTCTATCAGAACTCGGCAAGGATGCGTATTCCCTCATGAACAAGATGACCGCCTATTCTGCATCAGCTGCGACCCTGAGCATCATCAACAGACAACTTGGTGCGACCATAATTGCCAATGCCCTACTTTGGGCGGCTGCAATCCTAGCAGTTCATGTGCTTGAAGGCCCTCTGAACCTCATGACATTGCTGATCTTTGCGATGTTATTTTCTGTCAGCAATAACATCCTCTATTCAGTGGCTATCCGTGCAAAGCCCTCTAAACGGAAGTCATGAATGGGATCTCTTATGCAGGGCACACCATTGCCTTGGATCCCATTTTATCTCAAGATGTATGACGCCTTGGTGTCTAGCCGACCATATCACTCCATTGATTCCAGTGAGAATCCGTTGTTCCAATGTGTTGGAGGTATGTTCGCCAACCGAACTGTCAATCCTCTTGAGGTTGTGAACACTTCTCCTGTATACTCGAAGTCGTCGTAATCACCAATAACAAGGATTGGCAGGGGATGTGGAGTTTCCTCTCGTACAAACTCGACAATTGTTTGAAATGCCCTCTCTGCCTCAAATCTGACAGGGAGTTCCGAGATGGCGTCAATCACGTTCTGAGGCGGGTCTTTTCCTTGGTTCTTGAAAGCATAGATTGTAATAGAAAGCACAAGTATCACAACGATTGTAAAACCCACAAGCGTTATCGGGATGGCAATCTCCAGGGGCAGGATTCTGAAGCTTCCTAGCAAATCAATTAGGACGAGGACTATGATACCAAAGATACTGCCGAAGACTGTTATCCGGATGAACCACACCACTGAAGTTGAGACCTCTGGTCTGAGCTTCTCCCTCAAGATGGACGAGAATGATTTCTTCAGGTCTGGGTCTATCCGAGCCAGAACAGTTAGTACTGCGCCATATGCAATACCCATCGAGTCAGCAGCGACCTTTGGCTTCTGAGAATCTGTGATTTTACCGATGTCCGCATGGCCTTGTTGGAGCATGTCAAGGAATTGAAGGGCACGAGATACCAGTATGCCTTGCAGACCACGAATCTTGAAATTAATGTCATCATTCATTGAAGCTCATCACGTTCCTTTTTACAGAAGAAGATAAACCTCGTCAAATGTCAAGGCGTGATCGGCACTATGGTGTCCATCATTGCATACCTGTCGCCTGTCATGTCCATTGACTGAATTCATGGCCATTCCAAAAAGAAAAAGATGACCGAAACGTGTTTCAGTTCGGCCATCCCTTAGTGTGTCGTTTAATCTACCGCTGGATCAATCCCCATCCGTAGGCTGTATCCCAGCCTGCCGGACCCAGATCGAGTGCAGTACTATGTAGGTATCCTCGAATCGTGCTGGTACTCGTGTCATCAAAGGTTCCAACTGGCATCTTACCATTGATTGCAATGATGAGTGCCACTAACCCGGAAACATGAGGACACGCCATGGAAGTGCCTGACAAAGTGTCGTAACCACCATTCTTGTATGTGCTGTACACTGATACACCAGGCGCAGCAACCTCAAGATATGAGCCAGTGTTCGAGAAGGAGGCTATCGAATCATCCTTGTCAGTCGCACCTACAGCAATGACCTCTGGATAATAGGCTGGATACGAAATCTCCTCGGTTGATGGATCTCCGTCACCTTCATTGCCAGCAGCTGCAACAAGCACAATGCCAAGGTTGTAGGCATGGATGATTGCATCATGAACCTCTGTTGGGGCTGAAGAAGCACCAAGGCTCATGCTAATGACATCAGCATCATCTTCGTTCCCTTCAATTCCATCTGGCCCTTGACAAGCTAGGTATATTGCAGTAACCAAGTCTGCCCAGTCACCGCTTCCACTTGCACCTAGAACCTTGATGGCATATAGTTCCACATTGGCATACATTCCAACAACGCCAGCACTATCGCGAATAGCACCAATTGTACCCGCAACATGTGTTCCGTGGCCATTCAAATCATTTGGGTTGCCTCCTCCAGTCGCATCGACTGCCCAAGCAATGTTAGGAGCCAAGTCTGGATGATCTAGGTCAATGCCCGAATCTAGGATTGCAACCTGCACAGAAGTCGTAAATTGATCTCCGTCATAGTTTCCATTGAACACACGCTCAATACCCCATGGTGTTTCAGGATCATCATCCTGCCATGGATATGTTGTATCGTCTCCGCCACCTAGCCAAGAGGGCGGTCCAGGATACAAGGTGAATCCCTCATCAACCACCACAAAGGCGTTTGATGCTAGGGGTAGGATGCTAATAGCCAGAAAGAGTAGCACCATTCCGGCCAGTGCTTTCGTCTTCAAGTTTTTACACACCTCTCTCGTGAATGGTACCCGCATGGTTCCATTACAAGATGCTCGACAGACCCCACACCTACTAATAAGTGTTGGGTGTAATATATAACTATTAGTAAAAAAGTTCATATTACACCCATCATATAATGACATTGCTCTCTGACGGAGGTACAGGAAGGTGATATTGATCAAACAAAGAACATTGCTGGTAGTTTTTTCGCTGTTATTGCTTGTGATACTTGTCAATACCAACCACGCAGTTGCATGGAGTAATGGAGGCGCCAGCACCAACGAGAACGATCCCGACTACGGGACACACGACCAATTTGCCAAGTATGGGATGGTATATGTGAAAAGCAGCTATCCCGAGCTAGTGACATGGCTGGAAGAGGATCTCTCCGAATACTACTACTGGACTGAGGTTCCAGATATGGTATATGAGGACTGGGCCAATCACAACTATGATTTTGGGGATTATGGCTATCGTGGCGGGCTGCCTGACCGAGGCGCACCAGATGCCATTCAGAGGTGCTATGACTGGGTCGTAGGAAACCTGACTTTGTGGGTGGACGCTGGTCAGCCTGCAGGATCACAATATGCGTCTGACGCTCGGAAATCTATGGGACTGCTTGTCCATTATCTCTCGGACATCAGCAATCCGATGCATACCGATGATGATGCCACAGATTCTGGGAAGGAGCATGAGGAATATACCGGCAGAATTGGAACCTACACGTACAGGATGAGCTACCATAGCTGTCATGAGAAGGCAACGACTAGGGCAGTAGAAGCTTATGAATATGACTTCGATGCGATTCGTCCTGATGTGACAGATAATCTCATGAATGGGACTGCTCACGATGAAGCACTGTGGGTCGCGCAGTACGCAAACATGGGGTCTGACAGGAGTGGAAGGGCTGTGGGATATGAGGGGCAAAATGTGGGGGATCACTATCAGGAGGTTCTTGAGGAGATCGTTTATGGCTTTACCAATGCAATCACCACAACTCATCATGGGATTGAAGTTGAAGGTACGACCGACCTTCTTTACTCTTGGAATGTCGAAATGATGCAACTAGGAGCACACTCCATCGCGAAGATGATATATCAGGCATCTACCACGGCTGGCGTGACCGACACTGGAAGTGGTGGCGGTGGTGATACCTCGAACACTATGTATGTTTACGACATAGCATGGGATGAAACCATCATCCATGGTAGAAGTCCTAGGACTGACCTTGAGTGTTTTGTTACTATCCATGATACAGCAGGGAATCCCGTCATCGATGCAGAGGTAGAGATTGAGTGGGCACATCCTGATGGTACCATTGTCACTTTGACTGTTTTGACCGACTCGAACGGGATCGCAAGATTCCTTCAGCAAGATGTTGCAGCAGGAACACATACTGTTTCAGTCATCGATGTTGTAAAGACAAACTGGATCTATGACTCGAGTCTGAATATAGAAACGACAGACTCGTATGTTGTGTAATCGATATAAAACGCGCGAGAGTATCTGCCTCGCGCGTTCTTTTTGTCGCGTTTTCCGGACAAGCAAGAACAGTAATTTGAATATTTTATGCAGCAATTATTGCAATAGTTTATATGATATGCAACACTCATTGAAAAACAGGTGCATTGAAGCGAAAAGACTTGGTGATGATATGAGCAAAGCAAAGGCTGGAACGATTCTTATTGTGATAATCGCTGCAATAGCGCTGGTGCCCATCGCCCTTTATGGTACTCAGGTGGATGTAGCAACTGTAAGCCTAGGACTTTCAGTTGGAGGCCCTCTTGTATCGGCAAGTAGCACTGGCGTCAATGTTCTTCAGATCCCCTCTTTCACGGCAGGGTTGAGCAATGCGCAAGTTGAAGTCAGTTCAATGAATCCGTACGAATACATGGCGGCTCGGAATACTGCAAGAACACAGGTAGTCAATGAGGGAGATGAAGGCGACACATTTGTAGAAATCACGATAACTTTCAACCTGACAACTCCATCCAACAACAGCTTGGTTTTCGTACTTACACCAGGACGTGATCAGGGCACCGGTGACCGAACAATCCAAGTCTTACTAGGTCCTGAGGACGGGCTCACTTCGGAAGGAGAGTTCTATCTGTCCATAACAATAACAGTCAAGGTCACACCACCGGGATTCGACCAATCAGTTGTTGATATAACCCTCGACCCTGTGAATCTTATGTTCTCTGTGCAGCATGGTTCCCCTTAACACGAGCCATCTTGGAAGGAGAGGTTTCCACTCGCCTCTCCTGTTCTTTTTTCAAGCGGGCAATGATTATGGGTAAATTATACAATGATGACTCAAAGAATTTATATTATACTCTTACCTTTGAGGGTTGATTCAAATGAGAACTCGTACTTTCGCAATCGGGGCACTACTGACTTTCGTCATGATGGTGGGATCAATATCTGCACTTCCCGTTGTAACTGCATCCACAGTAACTGTTCAGAGCACAAACGACCAGGTTACTATCAAGGTTCAAATACTTGATGCCTACTACACGGATGCGGACGGTGATGGCAATGAGGATGATGTGATAGCATACTTTGACCTTTCTTTCGAGGGAAATGCACGATATAATATTGATGTCTATCCCTCTCTAACCCTTCCTTCAGGTTCAGAATATACCTATGCCTATGTCATCAACACGCGCCTTAGTATTGTCCATTGCACTATGTATTTTTATAACCATGCCTTAGAATCTGGGGACTACATCTTCTCGGTTCAAGTGGTTTCCTATATTGGAGGAGTTGTTTCCGGCACTGCCTCATATGTCTTTGATCCTCCTGGTGGCTCTGGAGATGCTGATCCTGCAGGGGTGCTGGTAGTGACAGAATAACTCCCTCACAGGAATCCCGTTCGATTGATTACCCAACACGAAGAAATGCAAGTGACGCATACGAGATGATGATAAAGGATGAATTTGGCTGAAGTCGATGTCAGAATACTACATATGATTGAACTGAATCCCACGATATCAATCCAGACTCTTGCCAAGAGAGTAAACATCAGCTGGATAACAGCAAACAGACACATCGAGCGCCTCAAGCAAAAGGGGATACTTTCAAATCCCATCGCTGTTTTCGAACCGGCAACTCTGGGTCTTGAGCGCCATATCATCCTCTTCCGAGCAGATTCGGAGAATCAACTGGTTTCTCTTGAGGCCGCCTGTGATATTCACCCATACACACACTATCGTACTAGAATCTACGGCCCCTACGCAGGTCTTTTCACTCAATTCGACATCCCGCCGAAAGGAAAGCAGAACCTTCACGCATTCATAGAGGGCATGAAAGAACGAGGTGTTTGTGATGAATTCACAGGTTTGCGAAGTACAGGCTGTCGAACTTCTACTGTGACCAACATCGAGAGGTTTGATGCAAAAGAATCTCGCTGGGATTACGACTGGAAAACATGGTCCCAAGCAATTGACATGGCATCAGCTGAATTAAGTGAGCAAGAACCCGCTATACAAACACCCTCTCTCAATAGCATAGATTTGAACATTCTGAAGGAACTTACGGCCAATGCCAACATCTCTCAAAGTGAATTGCAAGAGAAATACTCAATCTCACAGAGTACCGCCAGTCGAAAGATGATTGCTGTAAACGAGAATTACATCCGATCCATACGAGCTCAGATTGACAGATCAATCTTTGATGTGACCTCAACAAAACTGTTCTACTGTGACAGTCCCGATTCTCATAATCGTGCAAGGGTGTTCAATGCGTTTTATTCCGATGAGGCGCCTCCCTTCCCCCTCTCAGTTGATTTACTTGAAAACGGCTCTATGATCATTTGGGGCCGGATGCCACCATCTCAAGAGCATCACCTCTATTATACGCTTTGGAGATACCTGAAAGGAATTCAGGTCTTTACTATGGACACAGTTAAAGGTCATAGCAGGCTGTATTGGTTCTATCCAGAGAATTACGACACAACGAAAAAAGAATGGAAGACAGATCTCGAGTGGATGGTTCTGACACCTCTACGCCTTATTGATCGTGGCTCAAGTACGAATATTGTCCACTGACCACGCCACGCTCCTTCTGGAATGAAATCCATCAGCACAATTCAAATGATGTAACAAATGCACACATTCACATGCAGCCGTCACTTACATTTCGAAATCTTTTGCACGAATTTTTCCACCACATTATTAATATCGTTAATGTCACATATCAGCACTGCCATAGCGCGGATGAGTACTGATGAACAAAGGAGTCACTGCCACACTCGTAATCTTGATAATTGTTGGTGCAGGAATCGCAGTTTTCTTCTATATCGGGCTACCTGAGCCGAAGCCATCAGAGCCCGAACTGAATCTGACCAACTCAGACGAACAGACATATGTTATCATAAACGAATTCAAACCATCTTCTGATGTGCTTGAGGAGTTCGTTGAGCTATTTGTCCACAATGCTCCGCAGACACTGGAGAATTGGACTCTGACGACATATGATGGAGAACTGGTCAACATCCCTGAGATTACATCACTTCGCTCGAATTCGTACATACGCATCATCACTGGGAATGGGGCGAGTGATGTGGATCTGGGTGATGGGCAGGCAACAATCTTCGCTCATCTGAACGAATCCATTCTTGATCTTGCTGGTGATGAGATAGGACTTCACGACGCGAACGGGAGTCTGGTCAGCTTTGTTCGTTACAACAATGGGAATGGTGATGATGTCCCTACTGCATTGCTCAATGACATCAATATCGCGCTTCCGGGGATCGACAGTTCTATCTCTTTCTTCCGAGAAGATTTTCCTAGAGGGCTGTGGTTGCAGACTCCTGCAACAGCTGGCGAGCCGAACATAGCATCGTTTTCTACCTCTGGGAAGTTCGGAGGAGAAGAGGTATGGATTATCAATGGTGCTCGCAATGATCTACAGTACGAGGGAATCGATGATGTCGCTGCATTGGGTGAAACCATCAATGTCACAGCCAGTGCTGGAGTCAACGCGACTGTCATTGGTCTGATCCATGAGCACATCAACTTCTCGCTCAACCTCTATCGTCAGTTGGGGTTTGGCACTCCCCAAACCGATAGTAATAATCGGATTATAATTCGGGTGGTCAATTCTAGTGCCAACGACACGACAGGCTCGACATCCAGCAATGGTACCATTGTCTTGCGGATTGGCCAGAGAGCGACACGGGAGGAGCTCAAGCTTGTCGGAGAACACGAACTCATGCACACTTTCCAATTCAAGAGATATAACGATAGCACCAATGCGACCTATCGTCATATTTGGTTCACCAGCAGATGGTTCATAGAGGGACAGGCAGAATTCTTTGGAATGTGGTCCATGCTCAAGAACTATCCGAACATGACATTGGATTCTTGGATGGATATGGCCAGTCGGATTGGTGGTCTAAACTGGCATGACCACTATCGGAACCTGAACGAGTCCAGCCCGTTCGGAGAATGGATCGGGACATGGAACGACTACATGGGCTCATATCTTTTCATGAAATGGCTGAACGAGACATATGGTTTTAACACTCTCTTGCAGATTTTCAATCACACGAGATACTATGGTTTCGGGGACGCCCGCAATGTATCTCCTGAGGACGCAATACGGCAAGTCCTTAACATGACACTTGCGGATCTCGTTATCAGGTTCTGGTCATGGCTTATTTTGAATGCAAACCGTGCCAATGGTGTCCCGTCCTACACTGAACCACATGTGAGGATGAACTATACCGACACACCGCTGAATGATACTGCTGCTGTGAGAGGCCGTGGAGGAGCTATCATTGAGGAGATCGAGATGCACGGTGAATCACCTTTCACGATACGGCTGAACTATACACATGCAGATAACACATGGGTGGCTTCAGTTCTTGTATTCTACGAGGATGGGACAAACGAAACCATCTTGATTCCTATCAATCGAACATCACACGTCGGTGAGATACACATTGACCCTAAGAACCCCAAGCGAATAGCCCGGATTTGGATTGTAAAAGGTGTTCTATCAAGATATACTGAAAAGATAACCATGAGGATCATACCTGATCATGAACGAGTAGTGAATATGACATACACTGGGACTGGACTCAACGACACGGTATCACTCGGCCCAGGGGAATCCGCCTATGAGGTCATTTACATCAACAATAGCACATCCTTCTCACTATTCCTTAACTGGACTGGCGGGAACAGGACGCATCTCAATTTCACTATCATACGGTTCTGGTCAGATGGTTCAAATGATACCTTTAGGGTGGAGTATGTGAACGAAACATGGAGAGGCTATGTACTCGACCCTGATGCAGGGCCTGTAACTGTCACAAAGCTTGTAATCATCAAGGAAAACCTCAACGAAACCGCAATCAACATCACCATGACGGTGACCCCTCAGAATGAAACTCCTTGGAATGCAGGAGATCCAATAATTCCGAACGACCCGTGGGACTTGTGGGGCCCCCCCTATGATCAATACTGGAATCCCTTCGGGGGCTTCCTGCAAGGGTATATCTTCCTTGATTCGACGAGAGGCTATACTTTTGCTGGGGAGGTCTATGGTGGTGATGTGTTCGGTTACATGTTGGCGGCAAATCACTCTGTGGTTCTCGAATTCCAGTTCACCTCGAGTTCTACGACGTTTCAGATGCTTGCCCCCACGACTGGAATCTACTATGTCGTGTTCTATGCAGGAGAAGGCATTCTTGACTCGTTGTTTGTAACGTCCTTTATCATATAGTACATGAGCCATGGTGGGGGAAGCACCTCTGTTAGAAGAAGCATTCCCTCACCTTGACATGGAATGCCAGAGATAAGGAAACTAGTGGCGATGTGGACGCAGTGACGCCCCCAGCTCTAACTTGTACCTATGTTTTTTTGCCTCTCCAACCTATGGTAATGTGGAGCATACTCGTTGCAGCATTGAGGTGTGACGATGGCAAGTGATGAAGAAACCAATCAACGAGTGCAGCAGATGATTGCCAAACTTCAAGCAGTCATTGTAAGAACCACTCTACTATTCGAGTTGGACGAGAACTCAATTTGGATCAGAGATGCTCGTGACCTCTATTTCTTTGTTGTTTCAGCATGGGATCTGCTCAAGACTCTCCTCTCATCCAGCCAACATGAAGATATTGTGGGACAGACTGAGAGGACGTATCAGTTCATCGAATTGGCAAAGGACAAGTATGCACAGGTTCAGAGCGAACTTGAAACATTCTTAGCCCCTGATGCTGAACGGCTCACAATGGAATTGAAGGAAGTCTTCTCTCAATTGCTCAGTGAGTTATCAGAATCCCTTCTGCCATTCCTTGAGAAGTTACATCATACGTCAATTGAAGATACCATTGAGAAAATGAGTCCCACCAGCTATCTCCTCCATTGTGCCGTCTGTGGTGCAGTTGCTGTTTCTTTCGAGGCGAACTTGCGCGAAGACGATGATTCCCTGTATTACTCTGGAATCATATGTAGGATAACCTTCGATTTGGCTTCGCATCGTGGTGTCTTTGCTCTCCTTGAAACTCGTTCACTAAGAGATGTACATGATTATCTTCGATACAAGACCTCTCTTGAGGATGGTATTGATGCATACTGCCCGAAATGCGACAAGATCTATTGCAAGTTCCATTATCACACCGAAATAATCTATGACGAAGGCTTCTACGACTGCACATATGGGGTCTGTCCTGAAGGGCGCCGGCGGATAATCGATGACTAATAACACGACTTTTGATTAGAATTACAAGGTATGCATTATCCGAGCGGCGCCTTTGTTATACACTCTCATATTCTGTCCCCTGAATGCCCCGATAAGCGAAAGGTTTGCTTTCTGCGCGAACTTGACTCCTGCATCCGTTGCCACGGCAAACGATGCCAACAGTGGAATGCGTGTCCACGCACATTTGCTCACGATATCTGCTGTCAATCTCCCCGAGCTGATGATATAGCTCTCTGTGAGGTCAATCTTCTGAATGACCGCCATCCCGATTGCCTTGTCAACTGCGTTGTGTCGTCCAAGGTCTTCCGCTAAGACATACCTGTCCTCATCAACATGATGGATTAGTGCCCCATGGAACGCTCCCGTTTTCTTCCGGTTGACCTGTAATTCTCTTAGGAGTTCTTTGCCTTCCACGAGTTTGCTGAACGGGACTTCTACTTTCTTGGATATTCGTGGAATCCCTTGGGCAGTCCGAAGATCCCTTAGCAGTTCAGGTGCAGAACATTCGGTTCCGATGAACCGCCGAATCTGAGAGAACACCCTTTGCTCGTGTATCTCAGCTCCCTCCTTGATGCTGACGCTACAGCGATTACCGGCAAAACGGATGTCCTGCACATCAGATGCTTTTTGCAGGATGCCGGTTGATAGCAGATAT
>JAJRZD010000010.1 GCA_024275415.1 archaeon | reverse complement strand
CCACATATTTAAGTATGCCCACATAATGCTCCACGAGAAAGATAGGACACCAATCACAATAGAAGAAAGAATAATTGTGGAGTCATCGCTCCGAATTGTAGGAAATTTCGGTTAGACGGTGGCACTGGAACAATAACATCTATTCTCGGCACATATTTGAAGGCATCATCATATGTCATTATTTTACGGATGTCCTCTCGCTCGATCGTAGATAATATTGACGCATCGCGGCCCCGATTCCTAGATGTAAATACTCGCAGAGCTCGTGTTTCCGTAAGTGTCCGTCATCACTGTGGGGGCATGTTTCCGTCTACTCCCTTTGCGTTCTAAGGAAGAAACAGGTTATCTAAATCTCCACAGGCTCACACAAATGCTCATTCTTGTAAGAGGCGCGTCCGCATTCCTTACATTTCCATTTCGCACCTTTCGCTCTTCGTTCAAGTTCGTCCTGACGATTTTGTTCCGCAAGGTCACAGTTGGTTAGCTTGTCGATATCCATGAGCACCACTGGTCTTATGCCTTTGAGAACAGGCTAAAAACAGATCGATATGAAGGTTGCAGATTCGCTCTCATCTCCGGTGTTTTGATAGTATTGCCACTAGAGTGATAATGCTAACTCCACCGAACAAGATAAAAACCTCATCATACTCGATGTCGGTGCCAGGAAGCGTACCAGTGGTGGATGTGGTTGAGGAAACAGGTGTCGAGCCATTTATCCCCAGTGTAGGGTCATACACCAAACTTTCATTCCCGAAATTCTGGAATGAGAGATAGATGGATGTTCCTCCTTCGCCTTCTAGTCCCTCTCCAGATGACGCAAAAACCGAGATGGACTTGTTACCAGCTGAAGCCTGTTCTGCATATTCCATGTATGCTGCATCAAAATTGAAACGAGTGCCATCTTTCGAGAAGTTGGACGGAGCTCTGTGATCGGTATCCTGACCATGAATACTCTCAGTCACAGTGAATTGGAACACCAGTAGAGAGTCGTCGTATAACCAGTACCAGTGAGAGAGGAAGACATCAAATTTGATTTGTTGTGGGTTACTTGCATTCATGTGAATGCGAATTTGAAGCTCATCATCACCAATCTGGGTGACTGGGAATGTTGTTGGGGATGTGGGGGTGGTGGGAGTTGTGATGGGAGTCGTTGGGGTCGTGGGTAGGGGAAAGCTAGTTGAAACCGTGAAATTGAATTGGACGTATTCGACGATGGAGTTCACCTCATGTGTCTTGAAACCACTGAACTCCCAACTATCAGAAGGGAGGACATATGGCACACCCACAGGTAGGTCTACCCCCAATTCGAAGATTCCATTATTGTTCACATCATCCGTTTCAAAGATCCTCAGGAACATCAGATGATAGTCATTTCTAGGGGAGGTCATATTCCACCATTGGAAATGTGGAACCTGATTGTATGCAGTGACTCGTAATCCAATATCCTCAGTGCTAAGAACCGCAATCCCAGTGGAATAGCCATAGTCGATTCCTGTCATTTGGGCATCTACAAGAGGCAATGATAAGAGGATAACCAGTGAAACGATAGGAATAATCAGTTTCGTTTTGGGATATTGCATGTGAGCACCTTTTGGTAGTTCATGATAGTTCAAATGTACTTATTTTGGTTTCCTTCGGTTCGGAAGGATGGATATCTGCATCAATTGTGGCGTTTTCTACAGGTTTAAGATGATGGTGTCTGGTCAGATGATGGTCGTGACCAAAAAATGAAAGGGCGAGACCAAGTTGAAGAACTTGGTCTCGGGGGGAGATGTTAGGAGTCTTGGTACACGCCGATCAGATTCATCTCTTCACCTTTAGGACAGCAATCACCAACACGACAACAAAAATGCCGCCTGCGAATAGAAGGAGTTGGTTGTCACCAAGAATCTGTCCTATTGAACCGTCGGAGCCATCATCGCTACCATCAGCACTTCCATCATCCGTGCCATCATCTGATGTGGATGAAATGCCAAGGATAGGATCATACTCCAAGGTTTCATTGCCAAAGTACCCAAATGCCAGATATACTGACGTTCCAGCCTCATCGCCGGTACCTTCGCCAGAGGTTCCATTGACCGGAATCGCGGTAGTCCCGGCTTCAGCCTGTTGGGCAAACTCCATGTAAGCTTCTCCAAACTGGAAACGGTTGCCTTCCTGAGCGAATGTAGAGGGTTCGACAACTCCTTGGTCTGCACCATGTTCACTTTCAGTTATTGTGAACTGGAAGACCAAAATCGAATCATCGTAGGTCCAAACCCATCCAGACAGGATCAAGTCAAACTTCATCTCTTCCGGATTTGCCGTGTTTATGTGAACACGAATCTGGATTGTCACATCAAAGGAAGATGGTGTCTGTGAGGGGACTGTTGTGGGCGTAGTGGGAGTAGTGAAAGTATAGGTTTCGGTTGTCGTGAAGTTGAAGTGAACTTCTGTGACGACAGAGTCCTCTTCCACTGTCTGGAATCCACTGAAGTTCCAGTTGCCAGAAGGTAGTAAGAAGGGCACACCGACAAGTCGATCCACCTCTGGGTCGAAGATGCCATCACCGTTGGTGTCATTGGCCTCAAAGAGCTTCAGGAACATGACATGGTAGTCATTTCCTGGTGATGTTACGTTCCACCACTGGAAGTGTGGGACTTGATTATATGCAGATACTCTCACACCGATCTTTTCGGTTGTCAGGCTTGCCATTCCTGAGCTATATTGGTATCCTATTCCGTTGCCTTGGGCAATAGCTGCTGGCACAGATGCCAGAAGAATTGCCGCCATTACGAGGGACATTAGTTTTAGTGTCGCGGTTTTCATTCGATCACCATTGTAGATATTTCATTCAATAAGTATATAATATTTCTATTCGATGTTTATGGAAAAGGGAGTTCGACTAATCTCGAAGTCGAGTTCGAGTGCGAAAAATGGACAGGATAATGTTTGAGTGGAGTGAAATCAGACCTAGGTCAGCAGAGCCAGTATTAGCAAGTTGAAATTGGTGACAAGAAGAGTAACTATTCCAGCTTGCAGTGGTCTTACGACCTTTGCTCTTGCCAGCGAGTGGGTGAGGATGTAAGTGCTCCACGCAATTGCTGCGGTTAGGATGAGTGTCAAGGGGAATCCGGTTATGACCACAGTTTCACTGATGAAGCTCAGCGCAAGCTCCAAAATGGCGAATGGGAGGAACGCTACAGGAACAGACATTAGAAAGGCTGGGGTGAATTTTCGCTTTCCAAGGATTGGGAGTGATATCAATTCGACCAATAGATAGGTTGACAACCATGCAAGCAGTGCCGCAAACACTGTGATTCCGATATCGAACGAACCCTCTATGAAAAACAAGAAAATCGGTATGAGACCTACACGATATGACAAATAGCCATAGGCACCCAGAAAGAGGAGGATGTCCAGCCAGAATCGCCAAGGATCGGATTGGATTCTTCGTATGACGGGCGATATGCTCAGAACTTTAACCAGTGGTGTGGTTGAAGAGGGATTCCTTTCTTGTTCAATCCAATATAATCCATCTTCTCCTTTTTGGATAAGCTCGTATGCCGACCGCCCTGCAGCAGTGAGAACATACCTCTTGTTCTCAATCTGTTCGACTAACGGTTCGTCAGCTTTTGCCAGGACATCAATATGAAAATAGAGTGTTCCTGGTTCTAGTTTGAGTGCGGTCAGCTCGGTATAGGAGATTGAACCATTAATCCCAATCATGGCAATAATTTTTCGCCTGATATGGTGTGAAAGAGCATTGAACAAATTGTTCAGGGTCGCATCTTTGTTCAGTTGATTCAACTCCGTCTTGCTGCTGGTAGAACAGTATCCACTCTTTTAACTACTTAATCCTATGTGATAACAGATTTCTATGCTGAACACGTTGAGATGATTGGTTGTCGTTCCAGCAAGTGCTGGAACCACCCATGCATTATCAATCCCTAAAAACTGTTTTTTTTACTTATGTCTGAACGAGATTGAAGCATTTTCAGCCATCTTAGATGAAACGGTCAGAACGTGTGGTTGGAGCATGGAATATCTTCAACTATCTGCCCAGCAATCTCCTCAGCCGAGACTTGCGCTTTTTCTTCCTCTTCAGTCCCTCTGGAAGATCGATGTCGAACTTCTTTGCAAGGACCATTGCGGTCATCTTGGCTGCAAGATTGAACTTGGCATAATTGACGAGGAAGTCATTCACTGCGCTCCCAATATCATCACCAAGCCAATCAGTGGAGTCGTCATCGAGCAGAGCAACGCCGCTATCATAGCAGATTTGGACCATCTTCTTGCGTCCGTAGAGACCTAAACCTCTTGCGACTAAGACGTCAACGAGCTGTTTTGCCTTTACTGGATCTACTCCCATACGCCCACCTCCAGATCTCGTAGGGTGTCTATTGCTTTTTGTATTATTTCGCCCTGCAGAATCGATCCGTGCTGTGGGCAAATCATATCGATGTCTAGTCCTTCGATCTTCCTCAGGAAATTCTTGACATGGCGGGTGTCGGAGAGATAGGGTTGCGAGAACACTTTCATAGCCTCAAGATAGTATTCGTTTGCGTAGAGTGACCAGTCCAGCGAGAAGCCTGCAAATATGTCAGAAGAGAAAAGTACCTTCTCTTTTGTGTCGTATGTCACCATGGCGCCCGGGAAATGCAGATATGGGCTCGTTATGAAAAGAAGTTCTCTTCCTTCAGTCCCGATTTCGATTGACTCACCATCATCTACCGCCGTCACCTCGGTCTTGACACCATAGTAGGGTATGAAAAGGGAGGTGCGTTCGGTGGTCACGATCTCAAAGTTATTGACACCAATCTCTTCTTCTACAAGAGGGATAGCAGCACATAGGTCGGGATCCTGATGATGTACTACTACCATTGTGATCTTCGAAACAGGGATGATGGACTCGATCTTCTTCTTGACCCAGCCCCAATGTGTATCAAACCGGGATCCGGGATCGAAAAGAACGACCTCATCACCCTCAATCAATAGGTAGGGATTGTTCGAGAAACCTGCATCATAGTCAGGCCAACCAATCCACCACAGGTTGGGCTTGACCTCTACTGCCTTCTCAGGATCTATCGCTGTCATCGTGTTGCACCCAAAAAGCGGATTATGTTATACGACGTTGATATAGTATCTCATTAAATACATATTCTGTTCATAATCCGAAACTCATTATGATAACTCTGCCTCGAGTGAGAGAGAGAACTCTTCGAATCCTTCAAGTTCATTGCCCGAGTACTTTTCAAAGAACTCCTCTTGTAATGAGTGGACTAACCGTTCAGCCAATTTCTTCTTCTTGTTTGAAGGTAGCAAAGCGATCAGATTGGTCAACAGGTCAATCCATGAAGCATGGATATTCATGATATCATTCGGACTATGATTGTCATAGAGGAGGAATCCAAAGTCCACATTCCATTCATTTTGCTTGATATGCACTTCGGCAAGGATTTCAGGACAGTCAGTCTTACGCAACACTTCGGTGAGGGTTTCCAGCACAACCTGAGTGGAGTAGAGTCCTGATGCAATCTCGAGGACTTTTACCAGAAGTTCTTTTGCCAACAGGATACGTTTCTTCTCGGGGCTGAGTATTTGCAATGCACCCATCCGAACAAGCGTGTCAAGTAGGTCATAGACCTGTGGGTCATACTGTTTGGCTATTTCCGCCACTGTAGTACGGCCATCAAAACATGAAACGAGTCGTGGGAGCAATGATATCAATGAGGGAGAGAACTTTTTCAAATCAGGACGTTCCTTTGTGCCTGTCTGGATGTACTTGTAGAACTCATTTGTGGGAATGATAATATCCGTGTGCTCAAGGATATTGCTGAGGTCGATTTCGCCCGTAGTCCATAGCTTTGAGATTTCCTTGAGAACCTGTTCCTTTGGGATGCCAGAGGCTTCGATGATATCAGAAATGGAAGACGAGCCATCAATGTAGGGTGCAATTGGGGAGATTGCGAGTTCCGAATCATCGCACTTTTTATCAACAGGAACCCATGACAGGGCAATGTCCTGAAGACCGAAGTGTTCTGCAATCTCCAGTTTGAATTCGTCATATATGTTTGACGGCCCATGGATCTCTAGATCGAGGTAGTGGTTCATTTCAAACTCCTTTTGGAGTTCTCTTAACACAGGAATGATAGCATCACTAGATCCTTCGGTTGTCACAGCTACAGCCATGGTTTCAGAGCCAACTATGACAGTGAATAGTCGCTTCCCATAGTCGATCTGGAACTCTTCAGTGCCCTTTTCAATGACCTCTGCGGAGAATGCCTGAATTGCCATTAGGAATCCCGAAATCAGTGCTGGGTCAATGTCGAGAACTCGAGGGTTGAGTTTTAGAGAAAGAAGGGGGAGCCCTGAATACCTCTGAATGAAAAGCACTGCATCGACTTTGATGTTGAGCATCATAGAAATTCACCATGAGTGCATAGTATGCTATCGAGAGTTTCAGACTTTGAAATATATTATTGTATCTTTGCTATAGCAAGAAATGAATGAAATGAAACCAGTGTCAATTCGAAAGGCATGCGAAAAACAATCAAAAGGTTCCAAAAGGAAACTAGGGCATATCTAACTCGAACCTGCTATGAGATTGATTATTCCCCAATCAACAAAGATTGTTTGGAATGGTAGCATTGAATGGAGAGATTCATATGAGTGTATATAGGTCAGTCATCAACTGCCTGACAGAGGGCATAACAGCTGAGAGAAATGATCAGAGAGCGTGGGAATGACTATGGTTCATCTCCGATGCTCTGACTGAATTCTGTAATCCACGCCTCATCTTGTTGAAAATCGTGTCCGACGAGGAGCGCAATCTCGGCCTTCATCAGCTCCCCGCCCAGATAGGCAGCGTGCTCGTATGTGCCTATAAGCCCTTTTTCAAGTAACTCTCTTACAAGTAAAGAGGATCTCTCAGCGGCAAATCGCAGGATAGTTCCTTTCATGTCATGATGCTCGCAGAGAATCAATCCACTAAGTCGATGAATCCCAATCCTGAAGCAGCCCTTGGGGTCGGGTGTATAACTGGTTCGCCCATTGTTCACTCGTTTGTAAGTATCATCCAAGACCACTGATTGAACACTATACCTGCTTGATTTAGCAGCAAAGGCTGTGATGCCAAGTTCTTTTGGTGGGACGTCAGCCATCTTCGCTAGGAAAGCAAGCTGGGTCGCAGAAGAGAGTTCTTTGATGCATCCTGTGGTAGGATGCCGTTCTTCGGTTGACAGAAATACAGAGATGCCTAACTCGACACCCATGAACGCAAGCAATGCGTTCACGCCAATCGTGTCGGTGTCCACAAACTCGGTCACATTGGCAAGTCCAGCCAAGAAGGGAGTGTCCTGATCCAGACTTCTGAAGTGATGGAATGCAACAAGTGAACGAGTCATGCCAGGTCGGATTGGCGCTTCAAGGATAGGGTCTGCTAAAATCTTTGAATAACCCTGCTGTCGTATCTCATTGCATAGTCGGTGACATTTTTGGGCTCGTTCTACGGGATTATGGGAAAACATACCAGCCGAGATATTCGTGGGCAGACAGACAATGGCTACATCTTCAGGCAACTTGGAAAGCACATCGACATTGCCATAATCAATCGAAAGGACAATCTCTGCACCTGCATCGACTGCAGATAGAATCTCCTTGGGGTCAAGAGAATCGATACTCACAGGAACCCCGAGGTTTCGAATCTCTTCCGTCAGTTCGGCTATGCGATCGGGGTTTCTCCGCGAAACTGTTGCACCAATATCGATTATATCGGCCCACTGAGAATAATACTTGGCAACCTTCATGCTTGCGTCAAATGGTCGTGTAGAAGCATCAACAACCTCGGCCATTATCCGAGGAAGTACGTCAATACCAATCACTAGCCCAGATGACAACCTGAAATTCCTTGTTCCGATGACAGCATCTCGTTCTGTTTCAACCATCCGTTTCCTTAGACCAGCAAGTATCATTCTTTGTAAGATGACATCAGCAGGTGATGTGCTAGAGAGATTTTCTAGGGCGTCGTCAAGATGCGAGAGCAATAGTGGTAGGGATGAGAGTCCTCGTGTCCCTTTTAGGACAGGAATCCCAAACTCTTCGCTTAGACTTGAGTAATCACCCTGCGCCATGCCCGATACAAACACGATATCAGGGGTACACTCGGGGATGTATTGAGGTAGGTGTCGCCTGACAAGGTGGGGTGTTGTGAATGCAGCAACGGAGATAGGTAGCATTTTGATAGTGACATTGGGTTCATTGAGCATTATCGATGACAGCTCATTATACGCCATTCTTCCTGTGAGAAGGAGGATTCTCCTATCCTGTGTCATACGTTTCCACCATTCAAGAACAAAAGCACAAGACACATTCGATTGAAAACTCCTCCTATTGTCATCAACATCCCAAAACCTAGAACATCGTGATTCGTGAATTGGTTTAAAACCCGATTGTTTCCACAGGTCATGTGGTTCTGATGCGTCCGTACAGGTCTTTGCCTACTACTCGACTTTCCCCTGATGGAACGAGTGATGAAGATGACCTTGTTGCAATCGAAACAGCGCTTGAGGTCAGGTTAGATGAGAGGTTCCTTGCTGCGTTCGTCTGTAGTCCAGGTGATGAGAGAGAACTGACAATAGGATATCTGCTATCAACCGGCATCCTGCAAAAAGCATCTGATGTGCAGGACATCCGTTTTGCCGGTAATCGCTGTAGCGTCAGCATCAAGGAGGGAGCTGAGATACACGAGCAAAGGGTGTTCTCTCAGATTCGGCGGTTCAT
>JAJRZD010000108.1 GCA_024275415.1 archaeon | reverse complement strand
GCATCGTGCCCGAATCCTGAAACCATTGCCGTTTTTCAAATCAAACCAATTCACAACTGCGGACTTTTCTATGAGTGCATTTTTCGACGCGAAGGGACGTATTGTAATAACAACTTGGTGCAAAAAAGAAGTGATGATAATCATAGGCGATCAATAAATCTCTCAGGTGTGACGATTTCAAGATGGGGATATCTGACACTATCATCCATGGTGATTAGTGAGGATTGTGTTTGGATCGCCGTTGCTACTATGAGCGCATCCGGTAACCTGAGTCCTGTTGCTCGAATCTTGGCGCCCAGATCTGCAATCTCAAGAGTCACAGGTTGAATGTTGTATTTTAGGAGGCTGTGGTCACTAAATCGATCGGCGTCGAGCTCTTCATTGTTTGAATAGAATCCCACTATAACCTCTGCAACAACAATTGTAGACACAATAGCCTCAATTCTTCCCATGTCAATAGCATCCAATATTCGCTCACAGAACTCGTGTTCTGCCTCTTGGTTTTTGACAGCAATGAAGATGTTCGTATCAAGATCGATTTTTATTGTGGTCGACCGTGGCTCACCCTCCACACCTTTCAAGTCCACTCAGACCGCAAATCTCTTTGGAAGTCAACACTTTGGGTAACGGGCCGTCCCGCTTTCAGGATATCTTTCATTTGTTCTCTGCTTATTTCAAGATACACTTTTCCGCCTGTTATCTTGAAAATGACCGTGTCCCCAGCCCTTATCTTCAGTTTTTCTCGGATTATCTTTGGGATGACAACCTGTCCCTTCTTACCTTACCAACTATCATACTATGTAGTAGAAATCCTTTACATTTTTAGGTTAACCAATATATGTTTCGACTTGTTGTGCCTATTGCAGGTGATATCCATTCATCCTCAGTGGCACTTGATTTTGATCACTGTGAGAATCGGTCTAGATTCTCTGAATCAGTAGAGTGTTTAGTCGAAACAGGATCAAAGACAAAACACCCTATTGCTAGATCTTGGACAATGTACAATAACATCTGGATGAGTAGAGCTGACACTTCTATAACTCGTCTTCTTATTGGGAATTATAACGGGATGGTTTATCACATCTCAATCTGGCTTCACACCAGAAACGGCCCACACAGTTACTTTCTACCAGAATTACTTTTATTTCTAGATTGTTCACAGTTTGTATCTCGGTCGAATTATCTATTAGAATGGGGGATTTACAAGTTGGATTCGATCACACTTTCATATGTCGATACTGAGGGCACATCAAAACAAATCGAGATAGATACGTCAGTCACATCTATTGATTTGTCTTGTCAGCAACTCCGCACAATTGACCTGTCCCCACTAGCAAGCTGTAGGGGTCTAACTCACCTTTTGCTTGGCTCTAATAGTCTTGATACAATCGACCTTTCTCCTCTGAGTAGTTGCTCACAATTACAAATATTGTACCTGACCGGAAATAATCTCGAATCTGTTAATTTAGATCCCTTGCAACATAATCGATCTCTGCAGAAGTTGTATCTTACCAATAACAGGATTCGAAAGATAGACTTGGATCCCCTGTATCACTGTTCTGATCTTGACCTTCTGTATTTAGGAAACAATCGACTTCAAGAAATCAATCTCTCTCCTCTCCAAGGATGCCAGAAACTATCAAGTCTGTATCTTGACAGAAACAATCTGAGTACCATTGACCTCAGCCCTCTATCGTCATGTATGGGACTGGACACATTGGATTTGAGTAATAATCAACTGCATACTATAGATTTGAGTCCACTATCCACTTTGCATACTAGAACGTTCAAAACCCAAATCTCTATCGATGGCAACCAGATAAAGTCCATTGATATCACTCATTTCTTATCGGCAGAAAAAATCCAGTTACAGTTAGTCTTTGACAAGAACACACTCCTCAAAACAGACTCGGGTCTAAAAAAACGATTAGATGCAATTATGGCAACCGCAAAGGTTTCTGACCATAGGTGTGAGGTTATTCTGAATCGCTCCAAGCATTACGATAAAAAGTTTCATTCCCGTGGTCGTAAGGTGCAGTATGTAACTGTCTTCTTTGACACTCAGTATGGGGTCAGAAAATACCATTTCTCTGTGAAAGATACAACTTTCGATTTGAGTTATTGTGATACCACGAGCGTTGACCTCTCGCCTCTTCAAAAGGTGCCCCGTCTTACTGAAATAAACTTGAACTATAATCAATTACGTAGTATCGACCTGTCACCTTTGCGTACGAATAGGTTCTTGGAGAAACTTGATTTAAGCTATAATAGTATCACAAAATTAGACCTTGCTCCTCTCCAGAACTGCCGTAGACTGAAGAACTTGTTTCTTTTTGCAAACAAAATCAATAGGATAGACCTTACTCCTTTGAAATCCTGTAAATCCCTTAGCAATCTATGGCTTACATTGAACAAACTAGATGAAATTGATATCTCTCCCTTATTCCACTGCATGTACCTGAAGAATCTCTTTATTGATGACGAAACGATAATTGTTGCTGACGAATATCTCGCCAATACTGAACCACTGCCTGAAGGGATATTGAACATATATGATAGAATTGTTTGGCCAAAGCCAAGTCGTGTCCGTACCCAACACACAACAAGACAAACTTCAGTCCAACTTTCTTCTGTTCCTCGAATCACGAGAACCCACACCGTTCAGAATACAACACACTCAGATTTCGAGTTCTCTTTGAGTCCACTTCGCAAGCTGCCAAAAATAGGTGCGAAACGTGCTAAACAATTAGAAGAGCTGGGAATAGTGAGCCTAGATCACATAACAGAATCAAATATCCCCAAGATGAAACGCATTCAAGGTGTAAGCACCTATTTGGCTCGATTTTGGGTTCTATGTAGAAAAGCACTACAAGAAAATAGGATTTATCGACTACATGACCCCCGGTGGAAAAAACTTCATCCAGAAAAAAATATCGTCTACGATATAGAAACAGACCTTCATTGGAAAAGCGCATTATGTGTGAGCTATTGGAATCCAACAACCTCTTCGGTAGAACAAATCTTTGAGAAAGATGATGAAGCAGAGCTAGTCAGGAAGTTCTTCAATTATCTACAAAAGAACCCACGTAGCATCTTGGTTAGTTATAGCGGTAACAGATTTGACCAAAGAGTACTGATCAATCAAGCAAAACGCTATGGGATACCTATTCCCCCCATTTTCAAGCATGAAATCGATTTGGGGCGTTTAGTGGCAACCCGTGTCATCGGAGCTCCGAAAGGTGGTTTGAAGGCTATAGCACGCCACTTTGGCTTTGAGTGGTCCGATCCCACGATAAATGGCTTTCAAGTAGGTATGCTGATATCAATTTACAAACAAACCGGAATCGAGCCTGAATGGGATAAAATCCTTGAATATGCACATGATGACATCATTGCAACACAAATCGTTCTCAAATCACTGCTCAATACAGAATTCACCAGAATCTGACTTCTGCATTTTCGTCAGATTGAAGTCTACTCCATCTCTTGATATAGGACGGAATACACCTGACCAGATGTGGAATGCCCTCGCTGGTGATATCTAACACTGTCCCCCCCTCCTTGTCTATTGGACTTCATAGACCACCAGCCCTGACCTATAAATGCCAATCCCACAAACTTCAAATCGACACAACCATGATGCACCATCACATCCAATCTGATAGTGGTCTATTGCATAGTTGTGCGAATAATCCCAACGGCTCAGAGGTGTCATCACCTCCCCCTCTCGTTCCTACGGATAAGCTAATAAGCCAAAATTGGTGTGCCTGCCATCGCCGACACATCAACGACAAAAAATGGCCTAGGTGGTGTAACGGCAGCATAAGAGATTGTGGCTCTCTTGACGGGGGTTCGATTCCCCCCCTGGGCCCCATTTTTCCTAATTAGTTCAGATATCCTGACTGTCGTTGCTGGGAAAGACATCCACTCAGTTTTTGTGTGGCTGAAGGTCTTTTTCCAAATCGTTCATTGCAAGTTGTACAATCTTAGACACCAGCATGTTGTACTCGCAGAAACGTCTATCAGTCCCTCAAAGAGTATCTGGGACAAAGGATGGGAGAAGAACAAGACCTCCGTATCTCGGTCAAATTGCCTTCATAGAACTGGCACTGGGGTGAGTCTGTGAGGTGCATGGACATGTGTCAGGGCGGCCTCGTGACTCCATTTTAGAAATCAGTATATGAAGCCCAACGAGGTTTCTCACATGACCGTTTACAGCTCTTGGATATGGATGGAGCTAGTTTAAAACAAAGTTCAAACATATGCCTCAGATAGGAGTATAGTTTGATGAAAGAACGGCTCTTTCTTATAGCATCGATACTAGTGACAGTTGCAGGATTTTTCCTTGCGGTTAGCGCATTGGGTTCCGAAAGTGATTCTCCAATAATGGTCTTTATGGGCTTCTTCATGACCATTGTCGGATTCGTCGTCTTGGTGACGGGCTATGCCAATCCTGCTGTCGCTCAGAGCAAGGAAGGAGTTGGCCTTGCATATCTAATGATTGTCGCCAGCACACTTGCGATCATCGGGGCATTTGACCCTGCATCCCTTTGGATGCTCGCACTCATTGGTGTGGTTCTTACTGTGTTGGCAGTCTTCATGTGGCCATGTTTCTGTTGCTCAGGAAAAACGAAGAATAGGGACAGGGTCATTGGTGTGGCTAATGCACATGATAGCATTGCGATGAATGACCTGAGTCAGATAACTGGTATTTCGGTGAATATCGTACGAGATATCATCTATGATGCTATTGGAACTGGACAGCTGTCTGGGAAAATGGAAGGCGATACCTTCGTGCGCGGCAAGCCTGCGCTAGCAGCTCCTGTGACCATCACCAAAGAGCGAGAGGTAGTCAAGATCCTTGTCGTGTGTCCCTTCTGTGGCGCCAAGAACGAGCAAGGCACGCCGAAATGCCATAATTGTAAGGCAAGTCTGTAAGACCGGAGTGGGAATATGATCCAATCTCATCTTTCCCATGACCTGTGATATCCTGCATTGCCATTCCATATCTCACATTAGATAGGATTCACAATCTGTGGAAAAAGAATGGACGGAAGGCGGAGTGCCTTCCTAGGTTCGCGAATCTATGCAGTTGCTCCGTCGGCCTGGACGAACCCTGCGCCTTGCGTAGACACATCATACCCGAGATCCACAGCAGTCGCCTGGAGATGTCCCTCTAGCCACGCGACACTCTGACTGCCGAACGCCTCGAACATCAGTGCGTAAACACCCGATGTCTGAGGACAGCTGAAGCTGGTACCACTGATGTAGTATCCGCAAGATTTGCAGAGAATGCAGTAGTGTTCGGTAGTGGATCATCGTTACCTCCTGTGACTCTTACGACAATTCCTGCCAACTTTTGCATTGGATCTCGCATTATTGAAGATAGATTGGCTTATTCATCAAAAGTGTCGCTTTCTAACTTTCGAAAGGCTTAATATCCACTAAAATACATAAATCCTGATTTGAGTGGTTAGGTGGTATTCGATGATTGGTGTCAACCATTTATTATGTATCAAAAGGCAAAAAGCTTTTTGGATTTGTTTGATAGGACTTTTAGCCTTCTCTATGATTTTTCCAATGGAAAACCCTAGCACAAAGATGACATACAAAGGAACCATTCATAATGATATTATCACTATTATCTCTAGTTATGGCATAGCTCCAGATGATTCTATCATGGTTCTAGTAGAGAAGGCATGGGAGATTGCTCAACCAAACTCGAATCTTATATTGAAGCAAGTTCACATGCAGGTAGATGAAAAATCAGGCTCTCAGATACTGCATTTCGATTGGTCTTCAAAAGAGAATCATATGATTTTAGTAGAGATTGATGTCGAAACGCAGAATCTTATCAATTACGTAGACACCAGAAGACATTCTGCGTATGTTGAAAACCAAAAAGTAGGAATCAGCAAATCAATGGCTGTATCCGATGCACTTCATTTTGTGGAGAAATATTCCTCCATCCCTACAGATGCTGTTCTTGAAAGTGTCGAAGATAATCAATTTGGAATGATTGTAAAATGGAATCATGTTGTCGATGGCATACTTGTCAGAGATGATTTTATCCAAGTTCAAGTTAATAGCATGAGTGGTGCAATTACTGGTTTCTCCTTTAGATGGAATGAAGTTAGCGAAAATAGAAGAATATGTGTTGATGCATTGGAATCGATTCGAATAATAAGAGCAAATCATTTCAATCAATCTGTATCACATGAGATTCTGCCATCATTGGAATGGATTTCAGTCAATTGTGAGAAGCACAAACTTGCATGGCATATAAGTTCAGATATTGCTGAATACTGGGTAAGCACTGAAACAGGAGAAATAGTCCATCGTGATCCGTATCTAATTTATTACGAAGCTCAAGCCATCATGCAAGATTATGCTGAAGGTACTTCAGAAGGGATTGGAGCAGGGTATAAAGCTTGGGAATATGTATGTGGAGTGTTGCGGAATCACTTTGATAATGTCGGAGAGCGAAACCCACCATTAACCGAATCTGCTTGGAAAAGCGCTGTATGCTCTTACGTTGCATTTTCAGTTGGTCATGGATCTTTTGACACCACATACAATTATATCAAGATTGATGTGAACACCAACAGAGTGTACCCCTATGAGATTTACGAGGCTCCATCAAGATATCTAACGTATTTGCTTCACTGTTTTAGTGGAAGCATAATTACAACACAGACGAATAGTCTCGGATATCAATTCGTGTGGAAAAGCAGGTCTATATCTATGGGTGATGAAGTCTTTTACGCCAATGCATTTGTCGGATTCGACGATTCAATGCCTGGAAGTTATTCAAGTGAATTTACCATAAAATTCTGGGAGGCGTTAGACTGGGGTTACAGTGTGAATGCTGCGAGGTCATATGCATCCACTTTATATCCGTCAGTTGGAACACATTGTAGAATCTATGGAGATTTGGGCATAACAATTGAGGGATGATTCCAATGGCCACATTTGACAGTTCACAAAACAAACCTTAATTTCAAACCCCGCAATATCATGCACGTAGGAGATGCCCAAGACATGGATTCACGCGTTAAAGCATTATTCATTCTATTAACGTTAGGAATCATATGTCAGTACCTGATTCTCGCAGCCCCAATAACCGCCACGATACACACGCAAAAGCAGGAATTGAAATGTTATAAACCCTCCAACTCGACACTCGACTCTAACTCTCCTGTCATAGCATCAACATATATTGGTGGAAATAGCCTAGAAGAAATGAGAGCAATTGAGATTGATCAACTAGGCAATATATATACAACCGGATTCACTATGTCGGAGGATTTTCCTGTGACGGGTGGCAATCCGTTTATGGGAGGGCTCTTTGATGCTTTCGTCACAAAGTGGTCTCCTAATGGAGAATTACTATATTCCATCCTATTGGGCGGTTCTGGTAACGAATGGGGCGAATCCATAGTTATTGATGAATACGGATTCGCATACATTACTGGCTTCACCTCATCAGCTGATTTTCCAACATTAAATGCTATGGACAGCATACTTGATGGTGTACAGGATTGCTTCATAACCAAGCTGAATGCTTCGGGAGCGATAGTGTACTCCACTTATTTTGGCGGCACTGGAAATGAGAGGGCGTACGATATCGCGCTTGATGCTAATAATAACGTATACTTGACAGGATATACCGATTCAGTGGACTTTCCAACCGTAGAGGCTTTTGATTATTCGTTCAACGGAGAAGCGGATTGTTTTGTCACAGGACTAAGTCTTGGTGCAAATTCAATTATATTCTCAACGTATGTAGGAGGCTCTAACTGGGATGAGGGACTAGCGATTTCCATTAGTTCTTCAGGGACTACATATATTACTGGGCATACATACTCCTCAGATTTTCCTAGTGTCAATTCACTAGATTCTGTACTTGGTGGCTATACTGATGCATTTGTTTTCGAATTATCCTCAACCGGCAATAACTCTCTTTTTTCTACATATTTAGGAGGCGGTTATGACGACATAGGTTTGGGCATATCTCTGAATTCAGCGGATGATCTGTATATCGTTGGTCGGTCCCAATCGTCAGATTTTCCAACAATTCCCCTGCAATTAGATGGTTGGGGAGGAGGCACATCAGACGGATTTGTAGTCAGATTGAACACGACTAGCAAAACAATTATCCGGTCAAGATTTCTTGGAGGAATGGATGATGACCAGATACTCGATGT
This sequence comes from archaeon, assembly GCA_024275415.1. Taxonomy (GTDB): domain Archaea; phylum Asgardarchaeota; class Thorarchaeia; order Thorarchaeales; family Thorarchaeaceae; genus MP5-2226. The sequence goes on along the minus strand of JAJRZD010000108.1, from coordinate 538 downwards.
AAGAGTAAATGATGAAAATAGCGTATTTGTATGCGGCTCTACCTCTTCTGCAGATTTCCCCCTTGTTTATAACCCGATACAAACTGTCATCAATGGCACTGATGCTTTCATTATCGAGTTGGACGATAAAACTCTGAACATTGAATTCTCGATAGTATTTGGAGGGAACATGACTGATATTGCGCGGGCGGTAAGTTGTGGATCGCAGGGCGTTGTTCACATTGCAGGTAATACATATTCCCCAGATTACTTGATTCGCAATGCTCAGTATCCGCATCTAAACGGAAATGAGGATGCTTTTCTTTTTATTACTCGTGATCCTGGTGATTCAGATAATGATGGAATTCTCGATTATCAAGAACTAGAATATGGGACAGATAGATTGAGCAATGATACAGATTCTGACTCGATGCCTGATGGTTGGGAGGTGGACAACTCTCTTAATCCGCTTTTGGACGATGCAGGTGCTGATCTTGACAATGATGGCCTAACGAATCTGGTAGAATACGAGATTGGTACAAAGGCAAACGACCCTGAT
>JAJRZD010000107.1 GCA_024275415.1 archaeon | reverse complement strand
GCCTCTTTCCGAAACAGACCTGTGCGGGTCAGTACTGTGCCTAGTGCATTGAGAATGACATGGATCGAGAAGCGAATCGCACTTTTTGCCCATTCGCGCTCTGAAACGCGGATGATGTCCTGAAGAAAGGTTCCAACTCGTGACAGGTGAGCCTTGCGTTCATTTCCGGTCGTAAGATAATAGTATTCAGCATGTACCACACCCATGCTCTGAAAGACGCTATCGATGGTATGTGCAAAGAGGGGTAATTCGTCCAGTAGCAAGCGGCGGAAATATGTCCAATACAGGTCAATGACCTCTGCAAGAACCTCTTTTCGCTCCCGCACTGTAAGTACGGGGGACTCTGCAAGAGCAGTCAACAACGTGATGTAGTTCTGAAGCTGCAATGACGCCCGTAGAGCAAGGCCCCGCATTTTTTCACTCCTTCGCAGTCGTCGGAGTATTCTTCTCTTCAAAACCTGTCGGAACTGTTCGAGAATGCTATCTATACGTCCCTTGTAGAATCCAATCGTATCCTTGAAGTCGTCATAGCTTGAAACTGAGTATAGTTTTTCAAATATGGCCTCTCGGTCCAATATGGAAAGAATATACGCTTGGGCAATGGGGGATCTCTGCTTGAGATGTTCTGCCAGTCTTTCTGCAAAATCACGTATTAGTGATATCCGAGAATCGAGGAAGAGAAATGAGCGAAGGAGGTTTGCATGTGTATCGTTGAAATCGAATGACTCAGCAGCAGCTCTGAAAGAGTCGGTGTATTCCTCAGAGGAAATCTTTCCTGAGATGTGACTAGCTAATGACCGGCCCAACCGAAGGAATGGATCATCACCGGAGATCGTATTCGCAACAGATTCCAGTTCCTCAATTTGAGGTGCGCAGGTGTTGGACATCGACCTTGCGAGATGACCCATTTTTATCATGAAAGCTCGTGCATGTTCATCAATGATGCCTCTACTGGCAGCGCAGGCACGATCAAATTCTCCTCGCAATGCCAATTCGAGGGCATTATCAAGAGAAGATGGTGTTTCATTGGTCATTGTGATCCAGCAAGGTCTGATGTCGGCGCGTTCAATTCTGTATTCGAGCGATTCTATCTCTGCACCCAGTCCTATGTCACTACGGATTGCTTCGAGTACCACGGGCCAAACCTCGGATACGAAAGAAGCGAGGGATATATCAAGCCGTTCTTTGATATAGGTGTCAAGAATGCGTTCTACTACCGAGATATGGGATTCAGTGACTGAGCCGTTTGCTACAGGAAGGGACGAGTCATCAATCTCTTCGGAAATAATCCTAAGAAGACAATCCATGTAGTCTTCGGCCTTGTCCACCAGTGCGACAACTAAGTAGCCTCGTTCCGATTCAGTTACTATCAATGTGTTGTCCTTGAAGGCTAAGTTTCGCACCTCTCCGCTCCCCATAACATCACATAGAGTCTTTGTGGCTGCAATCAAAGGGCCTAAGACCATCTCGCCGTCCATCGAAGCATAGCTTTTGATGACGATAGGCACTCCGCCCTCACTGAGAACACCGATTAGTCGAATCATGAGTACATCAGTCAATAGTCTTTGTCAATATATGGACGCCATGAGAGAAAAGGCTTCTGAGTCGGTAGTGCGAGCACAATGACCAACTACTTGTTATATTTTGGTTTCAGAATTTCCTTTACTGAAACCATGAACAACTTGAGCTGCCGTCTAGCGTTCTGAATGTCATCTGGGCCTCCTTGACACAGGACTGGAAGTTCCTCTGTTGCAAAGGAATACATCACAGGAGGAAGTGCCCTGAGATCGACTGCGATTTTGCCTTCTTCATAGGCCTTCATAGCACGATTCACGGACTCCACGAAGGTTTCATGTATGACTGTGAGTTCTGGACAGGCACCAACTCGGTCAATCATATCAATTAGTTGTTGGCAATGTTCAAGCATTTCCTCAATCAGGCCTGGTTTCATGGTACTAAGAACGGTGATTCTTGCTTTATCAGTTTTGATGATGGAGAAGATCTTTGTGCATTGTCAATATTTTTCGCAATATCAACAGTCATCGCGGACTGATCATTCTGCAATACCATGGATTGGAAATATCTTCTCCTTGATCACACTGATTGCGTCATCAATTGCACGACGTATCTTTGGTTGGTGGTCGTCATCAGAACGTGTTGGTCTGTCGGTCCAACCATCTCGCTCCATAGTGAGATTGAACGACCTGCATAGTTCGACCCAGTCATCAGGTAGTGTTGGGGGTAATGCCACTCCTGCAATCTCACTCAGGACAATGGTCCAGATCTTTGCCGCGGAAATCGGGTTGTATCCGCCGCCACCAACAATGACAAGCTGCTTGTTCCCCAGATGGACTAGTTGATTAACTGTCTTCGCAAGTCGTGCATATGTGTCAAATGTCAGCATCAGGTCTGCCAGGGGATCCCCGATATGTCCGTCTGCCCCCACCTCCCAGAACACAAGATCCGGCTTGTAGGACTTCCACAGGGGAACCACAACGTCCTCAAACACCCTCCAGTATTCGAAATCGTCAGTGAGAGGAGGTAAGGGGATGTTGACAGTATATCCTTTCCCGGAACCTGCGCCTATCTCTTCTGCACGGCCCGTCTGGGGAAAGAACCCCATACTGTACTCGTGCAATGAGATGGTCAGGACATTAGGATCCAAATAGAAGGCGTTCTGAGTGCCGTCCCCATGATGGACATCCGTATCCAGATACAGGCATTTCTTTGTAGGATTCATCTGCCTGTACATCTTGAGCGCGACTGCACAGTCATTGTAGTAACAAAAACCAGCGGCCCTGCTCTCCATGGCATGATGCATTCCACCAAAGAAAGAGAGTGCGCTCGTGAATTGCTCCTCTGTGACATCAAGTACCGCATCGATGGTGGTTCCCACCGGATATGCTGCATACTTGTGCATATCCTGGAACACAGGGCATTCCTCAGTATCCAAGCCGAAACGCGAGGAGAACGCCGCCCCAGTATTGCCAAATAGCTCCACAGTTTCGATGTAAGACCTGTCGTGGTAGATGGACAACTCGTCGCGGTCAGCCATCCGCATTGCTTCTAGTTTGATGTTCTCGTGCTTCGTCATCCCAGACATAACTGGGAGGTTCCATATCACTTCAAATCGCGGCCTGTTCCAGAAGGGGTTGGGGGTGGGAGACGATCGCTCCAACTCATCGATACCATCCATTAGAAGGAATTCCTTTGGGTCGTACAGGACGGTCTTCGCGGGCAATCAGTTTCCTCCAATCGAGATAACAGGGGCTTTACTTTGTTTTCGGTATTCATTGATGACTGTTTGGGTGGTGTTTCATTCATTATGGCTTGTTTTATGAATACTCCTACCACTTCGAAAGCCTCATTATAGAGAACACGGGTATCAAGCACATCATGTCGAAATTTGATTTGTTGAAGCAGACTTTCCTTGGGAATGTAGATGAACGGATTCCCCTTGCCTTATGGAAGCATCATCCAATCGCGGACCGCACTCCTGAAGGGCTCGCAAAGGAGGAGATAGCATTCCATCAGAGATTCGATTCTGACATTATGAAGATATCTTTTTTCGGACACTATCCATGTGTGGACTTCGGATGCGAGGCAAGATATGATGGAGCGATAAGTGGCTCCACAACGCTGACCAAGGCCGCAATCCATCAAGCCAGTGATTGGGAAGTGCTGGAAAAGCCAGACGTCATGGAAGGGGAGTTTGGGAATCAGGTGCGTGCGGTGGAGTTAATCAGCCAGTACGCTCAGGATGTTGTCCCCACAATGGCGACGATATTCGATGGCCCGATGGTCGCGGACAAAATATGCGATAAGCAGTTGGCGAGGTACATGGACGAGAATCCGGGGATTATCGAGACCGCACTGGACATGATCACTGATGTCATGATCGACTTTGCCCGCGCTACACTGGAAGGCGGTGCGGATGGATTATTCATTGCATCACAACATTCAACAAAGTCAGTCGTTACCGATGAACATTATGAGAGATTCATCCTTCCTCAGGACCTGAAGTTGATATCAAAGCTCCGTGGTAAAGCCAAGTTCATTGTTGTACATCTCCATGCGAGAGAACCGAACGAGATAGTCCGATTCGATAAGATAGCCCATACTCAGGGAGTTGATGCCATCAACTGGGAAGACCAGAGCGCCTCACTCGGACTAAGGGAGGGCAAGAAAATCTCAAAGAAGGCTGTCCTTGGTGGGATTGATCATAACGGTGTGTTCAGAACAGGGACTCCGGATGAGGCTAAGGAACAAGTGTTAGACGCGATACAAGAAGCAGGATATGAGCATCTCGTAGTGGCACCAGGTTGTGTGATCACTGTCGATACTCCCGAGGAGAATATCCAAGCCGTCAAAGATGGTGTCAGATCCGTAAAGTTGTATGATGAATAGCTGGTGATTTCCTTGACTCGGAACAGAGAGGTCGCATCTGTCCTGAAAGAGATTGCTATCCTCCTTGAGATTGAGGGAAAGGACAAGTTCAGACCCCGAGCATACTATAGAGCGGTTAGGACTGTCGGCTCCCTCGGAGAGGATGTCGAGAACCTAGCGAAAGAGGACAAACTGACTGATATTCCCGGAGTGGGTAAGGGCATCTCGGATGTAATCAAGGAATACCTGAGCACAGGAGCAGTCAGACATCTCGAAGATCTTAGGAAGAAAATCCCAGTCAACGTGAAAGAACTCAGCGCGATTCCCAATGTTGGTCCAAAGAAAATCAAACTCTTCTACGAACAACTGGGGATAACTGACATCGAGTCGTTAGAGAATGCAATAAAGGAAAACAAGCTGGTATCTCTCAAGGGAATGGGACAACGGACGCAGAACCAGATTATCGAAGGAATAAAACTTGTCAAGAGAGGGTGGGAACGGAGCAGGTATATCGATGTGTTGCCTCACACTAGGCGGATTCTAGAGATAGTTCGGGGTATTTCAGGCGTCCGAAGAGCAGAAGTCGCAGGATCATTCAGACGACGAAGAGAAACAGTCGGAGACCTAGATATCTTAGTAGATGCTGACGATTCACGGCAGGTCATGGATGCCTTTGTGGGTATGGATGATGTTGCAGATATAATGGCACAGGGATCCACTAAATCGTCGATTCGCTTGCAGGATAACTTGCAGGTGGATCTACGTGTAATCCCAAAGGAAAGCTTCGGTGCTGGGCTTCAATATTTCACGGGGAACATAGACCATAATGTCAGCCTTAGGTCATTGGCAATCAAGAAAGGCCTGCGGCTGAATGAATACGGCCTCTTCAGAGGGGAGGAGAAAGTAGCGGGCGAACATGAAAAAGGAATCTATGATGCGTTGAGTCTGCCATGGATACCACCGGAACTCAGAGAGGGGAGAGGTGAAGTGGAGGCAGCATTGAATGGAAGCCTTCCTAAATTGATCACTTTGGGGGATATTAGAGGTGACTTGCATAGTCATACTGACCAGTCAGATGGCGTGCATTCCATTGAACAGATGCTTGACGCAGCCGAGTCCAAGAGGTACGAATACTATTGTGTTTCAGACCATACACAAAGCCTGACTGTCGCAAAGGGATTGGATGAGAAACGGCTACTGGATCGCATTGACGAGATTGATGACCTGAATGCTTCTGGCAGATGGGAGCTTGAGATACTCAAGGGAGCAGAAGTTGATATCCTTGCTAACGGGAACCTGGACATCAATGACGAGGTACTCGATCAACTCGACATTGTGACTGTTTCGATACATAGTAGGATGAAAGATTCAAAGGAGATTATGACGGAGAGAGTATGCAACGCTCTGCAAAACAGACATGTCCATATCCTAGGGCATCCAACTGGGAGACTGATCAATAGAAGGCACGAGTTCGATATCGACTTGGCACGAGTGTTCGAAGTGGCAAGAGAAAACAATGTTGCAATGGAACTCAATGCATATCCAAGCCGCCTGGATTTGAATGCGGGAAACCTTCGCACCGCAATAGGACTAGGACTGAAGATTGCCATAAACACGGATGCCCATCGAACAGAGGAGCTGGACAATATGATATTCGGGGTCTATCAGGCCAGACGTGGATGGGTCACGAAGGAAGATGTTCTCAACACCTATCCGTTGAAGGAACTCAGAAAGATAATCAAGAAGTAAGGAAATTCGGCATTTTTGGCAGTCACGAATGAAGGGACCCTGTCCGTCAAGTGTATAAGGCGAACCGCCCTACGGGGACAAATCATGGCAATTCCCATCGATACTACGAAAAGCCACTTTGTTGCGTTCACATCTATCTTTGCCGCGATGGCGGCAGTACTGGACTTGATCCTGACACCGGGGTTTTACAGTGGTATCTGGGACTCGTGGATATTCCTTTTGAGTCCAATCGTTGGTGTGTTGCTCGGCCCAGTTGGTGGGTTTGTTGCAATAGGAATTGGCAGTCTGGTAGGACATGTTCTGTTCTACCGTGACATCTTTGAGATGGTATATATGATTGGGGCACCGGTCGGGGCTGCCATGGCTGGATTCGTGTATCAGAGAAGATGGAAACCGGTCATTGCATTCTACTCAGTGCTACTAGGAGGGTATTTCATGTATCCAATTTCATGGTCATTGCCACTGTTCGGAATATGGGACATCCTTGTCGGATTTGGCTTCGTTCTGCTCTTCTCGGTGCTTACGAGAAAGGGCTGGTGGGACGAGTCTACGAAGGGCAAAAACCTGTTGAACCTTGTATTCTGTGCAGTCATTGGGCTTGAGAGCGATATCCTGACTAGGGTATTCATTCTTGTTCCGGGACAGACATACTGGCTATTCTATGGGTTCACACCAGAGGATCTGCAACTTATCTGGCTTGGGGCCGGAATCATAACGCCTATCAAGGTTATTCTGGCAGTGATAGTAATGGTCACTGTGGGCTATCAGATTCTGAGGGCGCTTCCAAATTACTATCTTCGAGATAAGGAAACACGAAACATAGCGCATACCGAATGATATGACATGAGAAAGGGATTGCATGATGCTAGCATTGCAGTCCCAATGAATACAATGTTACGAGATTTCACGGGGTTGCTAGCAGCTGCGAATGACCTTGACAATCCTAGACAGTCTGGAATAGGTGCATATATACGACCGGACAGTACTATGACACAAGGTCGAACGACACACGATGCTGACCACACAGAATCGTTCCCAGTGCCGTTTCTGGGAGAACAAAACTCTGGGGTCAGGATTTGTCCAGATTACAATGAACGGTGATATCCATCCGCTGAAAGAGTATAAGGGGAATCGCAGGTTACCTTGGAAGGTAAACACAATGACTTCAGGGTCTATTACTCTCATCGAGCAGACAGGCCTTGACCAACATGTGGCACCATTCCCCAAGCCGCATATGGAAGGTTTCGAGAACCCAGATAGGCTCAGGATTACTCTACAATACCTCGAAGAGAACAATGCACTGGCAGATATCCTGACGTTGAAGACTCCTCGAGCGACATGTGATGAGGCTCTGATCGTGCACTCCCCATATCTGGTTCACTCAGTCGAATTGATGTCGGAGCTGGGTAGTGGTCAGCTCGGAGAGTCTGCCTATGCCAGCGAAAGCTTGCTCTCGACCACCCTCTATGCACTTGGAGGTGCCCTTCTGGCAGCAGATCTGGTACTCTCTGGTTCGACGGAACATACTTTTGCGCTTATCAGACCTCCGGGACACCACGCGACCTCATCCGCCACTATGGGCCTGTGCTTCTTCAACAATGTGGCAATCGCGGCTAGAACCATCCTACAGGAAGACAATGTTGACAGGGTGACCATCCTAGACATTGACGATCATTTTGGAAATGGAACCGCTGAGGTGTTCTACACCGACCCAAAAGTCCAGTTCATCTCGATACACGAATACGACTACGTGAGCTTCGGTCTTGGACATTATAGAGAAACCGGACGCAATAAGGGAGAAGGAACGAACATCAACATCCCATTGTATGAGGGTGCCCCGGATTCCTCTTACAGGGCAGCCATGACAAAGATAGTAGCACCAGCAATAGAGAGCTTCCAACCTGATATGATAGCAGTATCAGCAGGGTATGATGGCCACTACACAGACCCTATCGGGGACATGGCATTGGACTCCCGAACCTACTGGTTCATCGCACATACCATCCGTAATCTAGTAGAATCACTTGGCATTAAAGGTTCATTCTGGGTGCTTGAAGGTGGATACAATCCACTGGTCCTTGGTCCATGTGTGAGAAGTACGATTGAAGGGCTGAAAGGGGATCCTCTTCCAACTCTAGAGGATCAGACCAAACATATTGAGGACGAGGACGTAGTAAAGAAGAACAAGAGAGTTCTCAACAGAGTCTGGCGAACAGTGTCTCAGTTTCTCTGATGTGTCAGCCAGTATGATAGAACGCACTAGAGATATTCAGGAGAGGGAATCGACAATCCGCTGCTTTGCGGCCTGTAGCAAGTCGGAGGGCATCTCTCTCTCAAAAGGTATCTCCTTTCTGATTTCCAAGCTTTCTATGATAGAGTAGGCAAATCTCCCCAGCTCGCCCAATGTGAACGGTGTGAGCAAAGAGGGCTCATCAATTGCGCTATGACTGACCTTCCCTGTCGTGATCCCGTGGCTGGCAAGATGTATAGTGGGAATCCCGTTCGCTGCGAAGACTATGTTGTCACCCCCAGATGTTGCGGTTCGCCTGCAATAGGCAGGATACCTGTTCTTCTCCGCAATCTCCGAAACCCAATTGATCATCATATCGTTCCCTGCACTCAGAGCAAGCAGCATCCCCGGTAATTCACCGATACTGTCAAAATTGATGCATAGCCTAACGTCAGTCAGGTCTACCTGCGAAGAGTATGCCCATGAGCCTTTCATTCCAAGTTCCTCACCGCCAAAGGAAACAAAATGATAGCACAGGTGGGTCTTTCGCTGAGCAAGAACCCTTGCGAGCTCTAGCATGATTGCGACGCCTGCTGCATTATCGGTGGCGCCGCGGGTGAATGAATGTGTGTCATGGTGAGCGCACAGGAGTACGGATTGAGTACTTTTCCCTTCCAGCTTGCACTGGATACTTTGTATGTTGCCATCGCGTTTCGTGCCCTCCACAACTATCTTCATCGGTGCGCCAAACATATAGTCTTGTACCTGTCTGGCCTGTAGCGCAGATACCACAAGTGAAGGTATCCTAGAGAATGACGGGATGAGATCCTTGCTGACAAAAGCTTGAGGCGCCTTGTCCCGTTCCATGTCAAGGAATACAACACCATCAGGGTTCATGGCATAGAGTCTTTTCCATAATGCGATGACTTCCTTCTTCCAATTGGCATAAAGCGCAATCACTATCTTGTTCTTGATATCGTTCTCCTCAAGGTTGGGAACGGTCTCGTGCGAGCCGATGTAAACGGTTTCAGACTCGATCCCCGTCTGTGGTGTCGATGCGCTCAGCCAACAGGGGACACCCTCAATAATGATACTGTTGTCAGGAAGTCCAAAGGTCGCCTTGTAAGCCTCATAGAACTGATGCTCATGTCCCAGAATCTGGATTGTTGAGAGACCCACGCTCCGGAACCGTTCCTCTATCAATAGGACAGCGCGAATCTCTGCTTCCGACCCGCTTACTCTTGGACCTATCTTGCACAAATCCTGCAAGGTCTTGTATGCTGCATCTTGGTCGAAGTCTAGGTTTATCGGCACAAACTCACCCGTTTCTTGTCACATGATGCTCGTCTATAGTATCGTGGACTTATAGGTTCTTAGAGTGCAGGCTGAGACCTATGGTTGATGTGCTACTGTTCTCATGTGATGAGTAATCGTGGTACCTTTGGAGTGAAATCGTCACTTGGTCATATCTCGAAGTCACTGGACATAGAGGCGCCTTGTATCATCGGGGCGATCATCATGCTGACATGGGGATTATGAGGATCCACATCTATCGCTTTCGTATAGGCAGCAATCCCTTCACGTATCTTATCCTGCTTGGCCAACACAGTCCCGAAGCGCACCCAGTCATCGAATGAACCAGGTTCTCTCTCCACGAGCTGTCTGAACACCGCTTCTGCCTCAGCATACTTGCTCTGAGCAAGCAGACATTTCCCAAGGTTACGTAGATGGTATACGGAGTTCGGATTCTTTTTCACCTGTTCACGAAATCTCAACTCGACCTCTTCCAAAAAGCCTTCATACGAGATGAAAATCAATTCCTCATCTTGACAAGAGGTGAACAGTGGCGATCCTCTCCCTGAAAGAGCCATCGATAAGTCCTTGATCCTCGAGGAGATTGCCGAGTTCGAGATATGCATATTCGGTCAGTGGCTCGATACCGGTAGCAGTATTATATGCCTCCAGTGCTTCATCATATCTGCCCTTTCTGAAAAGGGCTAACCCCAGTCGAACCCAAGAGTGGTAGCACCTCGGGTTGTATTGTAATGCCTGTCTGAATGCCTTCTCGGAGTCACTATCCCGTCCTTGTGAAAGGAGGAAGTCACCATACTAATCCCACCAATAGTAGCTTGGTTGTAATCGTAGTAGGTTGGCATAGCCCTCCTCTTCCTCATCATGTCTGCCAGTCTCTTTGAATATGGTCACTATCGCATGCCACGATGATATATCATCGGGATCCCTGTTTATGGCCTCGCGAAAAGCAAGCAGGGCATCGTCTTTCCGTCCCATAGCATTCAGGAAAGTGCCCAAACTATTGTGAGGTTGGGGGCTTGTTTCGCACAGACGGGCAGCTTGCCTCATGAGACCGATTGATGCATCTTTCCGCTCTTGGTTTGATAGAAAAAGAAGAGGAGAGGATTGGTATCAAGAGCCAGTGACTATCTGGGCATGGTTGAAAAACATTCAACTGCATTTCAGATATTGGCGGATCTAGCCTTGCTAATATCCGAGTGGTACGCCACAAATTCTGTGTGAGGATGCGGGATGCTCTAGAGGGTTTCTTCAGGGCAACAAGATGGAGTTAGGAACATCATTGTCTAAGGGGTACCCATCTTTATGCTAGATGTCATGTGAAAAGCACTGCCGATAGAATTCGTATGAGGGAAAAAGCATTGGATATGATAGACTACAATATCCTGATGATTCTAATGCAGAATTGTAGAACAAGCTACAGCGTGATTGCGAATAAACTAAACCTCTCGATCGTATCAATTCAGAAACGCATTAGGAAGCTTTTGGCAAAAAAAAAGTTTTTCTTTCGCGCTTGGAGTCAATCCTAAATATTATGGTTGCATCCCAATCAAAATGATTGTAGAGGCTAGTGAGAGGGAAGTTTTCTCTTTATTGGGCACCTTGAAAAATCTTCGTTTGTCTGAAATGTGGATGATTTCCGATGGTAAATATCATATCAATGCTCTCGCATCAGGTGAGGCTAACATGAACCTGCTTCATTCTGAGATCGAAAGTGCATCTGGAGTCGATGATTTCCGTATTTACGAACTAGTTCATTCCAGAAACCAACAAAAGCAGTTGAAAAAAAAAGGGATACAAGTTCTACGAATCCTTTCACATACACCCCGAGCGTCCGCAAGGTCAATAGCTAATGTGATTCGAATCCGAGTAAGAACCGCTCAGAGAATTGTCGAGAAGCTAGTGGCGAACAATGATATTAAGTTCACAATAAGGATTCATCCTAACAACTCTGAGGAAATTGGCGCATTGTATGAGGTCAGGTCAAGCAATTGTGTGAAAGGCTGGGAAAGAGAAACAATTACTCTATCATCTTATGACCGTGGAATTATTTACTTGGTTGAGAATATAGCACATCAGCCTCTGACATACCTGCATGGTATTTGTGGATCCTTGAAAAGCGTACCTGATATCGGAAAGCAAATTAGAGTCCTTGATGAGGTTGAAATGGTAAGACCACAAGTTATTCTGAAGTACTGGTTTTTTCAAAGCATCGGAGCAATATTCCTAGAGCACAAAAATGCGTTTCTAGGGCAATTTGAACCGATTGCAGGGGAGGGATGCTCGTAGAAAGCACTTGTTTTTGTAGAGGTGATTAGAAAAGATGACGACCTGTAGAAACGCTAAAGGGTGAGCAACTATAATATGCATCCTCGATTGTATTATACAGTTGACTGATTGATTTGGAGGATATGAAAGAAAGCTATACAAAGGAGATGGGTTTCGTGGGTGACTATATCGTAAGCATCAGGAAGATAGAAAAGAGTTTCAATGACCTGAGAGTTCTCAATGAATTGTCATTGGACATTGAACCAGGCATTTTTGGATTGATCGGGCCAAATGGAGCAGGAAAGACCACTCTCATCCGACTGATCCTTGGTCTAATCCGACCGAGTTCCGGGACAATTGAGGTCTTGGGGCTTGATATCGAAAAGGACTCATTGCGAATAAGAGAGAGGTTAGGGGTATTGCATGAACGCCCCACATATCCCAAAGGGAGTGCACCTCTGCGATTTCTGCAAAGGATTCATGATATATATGGAGATGGTAAGAGCCCCGATGCCCTCCTTGAACTGGTGGGATTGTCAGAGGCTGCAGATAGGCGGATTGGGAATCTATCCGCAGGGATGACCCAACGCCTCGGCATAGCTCAAGCATTGGTGGGGAACCCGGAGCTTGTCATCCTTGATGAACCCACAAGCAATCTCGATGTGGTTGGCAGATATGAGATAATCCAACTAATAATGCAGTTGCATGACGAGTTCGGCATTTCCTTCATCGTCGCCTCTCATGTCCTATCAGAACTGGAACGCATCTGTGATAACGTGGCGTTCATCCGTAATGGGACAATCGTGATGCAGGGTGGAACCTTGGAGTTAATAGACCGTTTTTCCAAGGGACGTTTTCGAATAACAACTGATAACCCACAACAGCTTGCACCCCTGTTAGAAGGGGTTGAAGGTGTGGGACGGATTCGTATCACGGGGATAAGCACTCTAACGGTGGTTGTAAGCTCAAACAGTCTTGTGGATCTTGAACGCAGAATCAAAGATACAGCAGAACACGCCGGTATTCAAGTGTATAGCATTCTTGGAGCAAGTACATTAGAAGACACATATATGGAGGTCATGACAGGTGTATCCTAGACTGAAGAAACTCAAGGCAATCATGGAACTTGAGATTGACACTCACTACTCATTCCCTCTCTTGGAAACCATCGTGTCCCTGCTTGTCATAATGTCCTTCTATTACGCAACAAAAGCGGGTTTCTTTATGTATGGAGAGATTCCAATAGAATACCCAATACCTGGGCAGTCACTCTTAGACCTATTGCCCAAGTGGATTGAGATGGGTGCTTCAGTACTCGCAGGACGGGTGTATGACAATATGATGGTTATTCTCGCTTTTTTTGTCCCAGTGCTCACCGCTCTCAGTTTCGGGCGAGATATGGATGCTGGTGCATTCAAGACTCTACTTTCGTATCCAATCAGTAGACGCCAGCTGTTCATGTCTAAGGAGCTTCTAGTCCTAGCGACGACCTGTGGGATATCTAGCGTTTCCGTTCTGGTGGCAATCCGCACTTTCGAGCCAGGCCCTGTCCATATGGATATTGTGCTAATGGGCACTGCGGTGCTATGGATCCCGGCAATGATAGTGTCCTCAATAACGGCTCTCATTGCCATACACTCCAGAAGTCTCTCTGCATCGTTGTTCGGGGGCATCGCAGTATCAGTCGGGAGAGTCCTCAGCCCGTTTCTCTTCAAGGATATGCCAGACATGCTCATTGCCATCATGAACCCTGGTTATGCCATAAACACATACCTATCAAGTATCCAATCAGGGGAGATCCTATATTCCATCCCAGTGGGGATGTTCATTGCCTTTGCAATTGGTGTGCTGCTCTTGATCGTCAGCATGGTCAGTTTCGATAGAATGGAAGTATAAAGGAGGTCGTGTCAATATGCGGATTGCGAAATTTCTCATCATTCTGGGACTCGCGTTCCTGATAGCATCCTATGTTCCAGCCCCTTCTTCATCACATGGAAACCTTGTTTCTGGGGACAGGTATCATTGCTTTGTAGTGAAGGTGACTAACAACCTCTATGTGGATGTGTCAGGGGCTGAGAATAGGAACTTCTCTTTGTATATCCTTGATTATAACGATACTCTCATCTTCCTCACTGACGGCTCACTGGAGAACACTGAACCTTTGTTCTCCTGGGAGAACATCCAGCAATTTTCGGGCGTGCTATCTTTACCTGAGCCCGGATGGTACGGTGTCATTATTACGTCAAGCATATCTGACCCATCATTCAATATGCGTTATGACCTATATCTTACACACGCGACACCTTATTTCACTCCCTTCCTGCTATTTGTACTCTTAGAAACTCTCGGGGGCATTCTACTCCTATATAGAAAATACAAATGACCTTGTATTGTGCAGCCAGTACCGTGAGCAGGTGGATATATGTGTCGTAATTTTAGTCATATGGTTTCAGAGGTTATAATACCAAGTTTAGCAAATGACAGCCACTCCTTGTGACTTATGGAGGGATAGAAATATTGGAAAAGAAGCATGGGAGGGTGCTGTCCTGTCTTGTGGTCATTATTGTACTTACATCAGCCACAAATGCAAGTGCAACATTCTCGTTTTTCAGAACAGACAACACGGGCTATGACGACGCAAGAACCGTAGGTAGCTTGCCTCTTTGCTACTATGATGAAGACTACAGCAAAGACTCTGGTTTTGTTGCAGTAAAGGGCGATCATAATGCACCATTTGGGCCAGATGTGGCCAAAATGGAAATCGTCATGCGATTTCGAGCCACAGAGGATTCCAGCTCCTTTGAGGTTAGTGCTACATGGGTTATCACCTATATGCTAGAAACAAACTGGCCTGTAGGAGAAGCAAGGATTGAGGTCAGATACGTTCTCTATAGTGATAGCTATTCAGGCCTTGAATCACGTAATGCCGGTTTCTCACGCAGCATCAACACGCCTCTTTTTGGGGGATACAATAGCATCAATGGAATCGTAAGCAAGAGCGGAGAAGATAGTGTCACATTATACTATGATTTGCAAGATGGTACCTGGTATCGGGTGGCAGTTCAACTCTACATCTACCTTGATGGTGAAGCAAATGCATGGAGTCAGGCTGGCGCCGACAATCCAATCCACTTAGATGTGGTTGAAATCATTGTATCCGGTTAGTTTGAACAATTGTGTGAGAGGATGAAACGGCCTCTCACGTTCTTTTTTGTGGTAGTATCACTACAAAATTGATACCAAACCTGAACAAACTCGATTTTCGGATCTTTCTCATCCGAGTCGATTCTGGAATGAAACTATTATATCTCGTGAACTGATAATCGAGCACATCGAAGAGCCTAAGTTGATGCATGCCGTGGGAGTCCGCACCTACTCCAAACGAACCAAAGGCTAATGCAAGAATGCACGCCAAGTGGATAGTAGGTCTTTTGTGATGGTAGTAGGGAACGATGATACCATGCTTCCGACAACTAAGGGAGAGATTGCAAATGGCATCTCCCCATAAACCTACATCAATTGCGGTGCCCCTCTGAAGCAGCACGAAATCTCTCACAGCAGATGTAAGGGTTGGCAACATCTGTACAAGACCTAGACGATCATGGACATCTTGTTGTGGGTGTTTGTATAGTTTTGACGAGACATACTCAGTGGGGTCATCCATGACACACGTAGCACCTCACAGAGTCCACCCAGTGCCGTTCTCGGGGAGTAGAACACTCTGGTGTCTAGGGTTGTACAACTTACAATAAACGGTTCGCAAGAGTGCTTGTATCACTGAGAGCATCAATCGGTCCAATGATAATCTTCTTGAGAATCCTACGCATGGACTTATCGCTTCGTATCTTGGGCAATACATCAGCGAACTGGGTCTTCTCGTAGGTCGTTATCGGAACAATATCGTACTGGATTTGACATACTAGGAGATATACATTGAAGGATTAAGCCTGAAAGATCAATTCAATTGATACCTGTCCCTCATAGGCTTGTATGCATTCTTGAACTTGTCATCGCCGTAACGAGAAGGTTGGAGTGAGTACTGATATGTGGATATGATACGATTCGCATAGGTCATAGCTGCAGTGCGACTCCAGTTCAATATCGTTACCTCAAATTGGGGCCCGAGTCGACACTACACAATATGTGGGAGCTGTGTAGAATTGACT
>JAJRZD010000106.1 GCA_024275415.1 archaeon | reverse complement strand
CAGATGTCATCTGAAGAGAAATGAATTGATCAAAGCCATATCCGCCAATCGTTCTGTTCCAATCGATCATCCCGTTACTATCGGTTTTTACTAGCCAGCCATCATAATCATATACATCAAAAAGGGGGTTCGTAAGCCCAGCGATGATGTATCCTCCATCGGAGGACAATTGCATGGACGCAATATGATCGTCACTTGGGCCCCCAAATGTTCTGCTCCACAACTCGGTTGGAGCCGGTTGCTCAGGAACATATGGTTGTGATGAGGGTGCTAAAGAAACGAATATCAGCAGAACAACTGAGATTGCCAATATCCTCATACTATCAGACTAGTTCGAGTTTGTAAATATATTTCGTCAAGAGGTGCTCGGTAGAATAACAAGGATCGAGAGGCGAATTGACCACCTCGACTGAATCGTGAGCCGCCGACTGTCATATGATGTGGCCAAAGCCTGTCAGTATCATTTTTCCTCAATGAATTTGTGAGTCTTTACAATTATGATCGGGACATTCGGTACAGATATGGTTACTGTCACACCGCAAGGCTTAATCAACGATTTCAAGGATGGCGCTATGACTGACAATGAAAGTGCGACCCAGATACCCCGAAACCAATCTCTACAAGGCAACAGCGGAATGGGATGGCAAGACTGGAGGGGTCGCTTCGACTAAAAATGGTCATGTCATTGTGTTCGACACCCCAAAGACTTACGGCGGTAATGGCAATGGCATTTGCCCGGATGAGATGTTCGTTTCTGCTGTACTGGGCTGTCTGATGAACACGTTCCTAGACTTCCAGAGGAAGACCGATCTTGAAGTCGTGTCATTCACCCTCGATGGTATAGCCACAAGTAAGTTTGACAGCGAAGGCTATCGTATTGTCGGATTCAAGGTACAAGGCACTGTAGTGGTCGATCCCGATGATATCGAGTTCGGCGAACATGCCGTCGAGATGATGAAGAAGTACTGTCACTTGACACGCTCATTCAAGGGATGCATACCCATCGAGTATGACATCAAGGTGCTTGGTGGCTAGTCACCCATATCGTCTATCATCATCTCGATGCGCTTCATGTACTTCACGATGTTCTCCCAATACCCTCCCTGAAAGAAGACGCTCTCACAGTCATTGCACAGCCAAAAAGTGTCGTAGTATTCGAATGTGCCTTGATGGACTAGGTGTTGGATTCTTGCTTTATGCCCCTTGTCTATCACCTCAAGTTCGCCATTACACTTGGAGCATCGTGACTTGTGCGGGTCAATACGCGGCTCGATTTTGTAGGCACGAAACACCCTGGCCACCCTCTCGTCCACAGATCCTCTGACAAGCATCGACCGAAGCCCTCTTTCCTTTGCTCGCTGGTGCAGTTCCTCATCGGAGGTCAGTAGTGTCCTATCTTCCTCCTCAGCCATTTCCAGTGCTACATCGTCGTCCAATGTCGGAGAATAAAAGGTGTCATTTCCAGCAAGTCGCAACCATAGTGCCACCTTTCCAAGCATAGCATCCACAACAAACCGCATCATTATTCACCAAAGAAAATCCTTGCAGAATTCTTCCACATCACATATTCTATGTCATCTGCTGTGACCTGTCTGTACCCTAACTCAACCATACTCTCTGGCAGTCGCAGGTTGGTGAAGAATCTCACCCAATCACTCAGACACATCACTGTTTCGAAGAGAGGAAAGTCGCTCCCCCATATCATCCTCATCGGGAACACTCGTGCTAGTCTAGCATCAGCAATCATCTGGAATAGTTTCACAGGGCTTCCCTTGGCGTAGATTTGCCATCCTGAAACGTCAACAGAAACGTTCGGGTTCTTGGCTGCAACCATCAATGCCTCATCTACCCATGGTGTTCCTACATGAGCAATGACGAATCTTATTCTTGGAAAATCGGCTGCCACCTTATCAACGTAAACAGGCCTTGCATATTTCACATGTTTGAACCTCGAAGTGAAGCCTGTATGCACCACTATTGGAATCCTCAGATCTGCTGCCTTCTCATAATATGGATAGTATTCGTCTGCGTCGGGATAGAACCCATTTGGGGGATACATCTTCCAGCCAATGCATCCTTTTTCTAGGACTGCGCGTTCCAGCTCTGCAATTCCTTTTTCTCCCCTTCGGGGATCTATCCCCACAAAAGATCTTATCTCTGGAAACTGTTCTACCTCATCAGTATGCCAGTCTGTTTTCTCTTGAAGAGTGAGTGGCATGTCCTGATTGATTCCGCTGTCGATAGGGAGGACTACTGCACGTTCAACACCTGACTCCTTCATGGCGTCCTTCAGCTTGGTGATTGGCGAGTCTAACACCGGTTCCTTCCCGTTGTGTTGTGCTGCAATTCTCCGTGCTTCAATGTCCTTCTGGCTGATTATCTCACGAGTCCATGTATGGACATGAGCATCAATTATCCGCATTGTCGTTCCTTTCCTTGTATATTCTCTAGGCATTCCATCCCTCAAGATCATTGCCCAGTTCCATGGCAACATCCTGCAGCTCGTTCACGACTCGGAGTGGCACGTTGACCGATCCTAATGGGACTCTCCACTTTCCACCATGATAATCGGTACCGCCAGTCCCAATGAGCCCAAGTTCTTTAGCT